>DATIFQ010000235.1:0-8998 GCA_035455185.1 Bryobacteraceae bacterium
GACGCCCGGCTCCACGCGAGCTGTGCGCGCCACGGGGTTCACGTGAATCCCTTTCATCGCGGAAAGGTCGATCACCATGCCGCCGTCGCACAGGCTGGTGCCCGCTACATTGTGGCCTGCTCCTCGAACTGAAACCACGACGCTCTGGCCCCGTCCGAAGTTGACCGCCGAAATCACGTCGGCCACGCCGGCACACCGTGCGATCACTGCCGGGCGCCGGTCAATCAACGCATTGTGGATCTTGCGGGCCTCCTCATAGCCTGGCTCGCCGGGAGTAAACAGTTGGCCCCGCAGCGACGTGCGGAACTGTTGCAGAGCAGATTCCGGAACCATAAGCCCAGCCCCCTTGTTCAATAGGCTACTGGCGAACCGCGTTTAAAGTCAAAGCGCAGCGCCCGAAGACCGCCCGTCACGGCTCAGCGCAATCGCCGCCCGGCGCGAGCTTTCGCCTTTGCGGCCTCGACCTCTCGGTTCTTCGGCACTGTGTTGGTTTCGAGCGAAACGAGAAGACGACTTGCGATGCCGGCTATTTCATCCACGGCGGCCCGGAACGAATCTTCGTTTGCCTTCGACGGCTTGCTGAATCCGCTGATCTTTCTCACGAACTGGAGCGAAGCGGCTCGAATCTCCTCGTCAGTGGCCGGTGGGTCGAAGTTGAAGAGGGTTTTAATACTCCTGCACATTCCGTATGACCTCAAGGTATCAGATCGCTTAAGGGCTGCTTCGGGATGCGATAATGGACCTCCCGACGACGGCATGAGATCGCATGAACGCACTAGGGGTCTGCTGCGGGCTCCCAAGCTGGCTTGGGATGTGCTCGTCCGGGGACGCTACGACTTTACATACGATCAAATGCCCATGACCGCCAGCCGGATGGCCTGGGCTAAACGGTTCAACCTCTTAAAGGCAGGCGCTAATCTTCTCCACCGGCGGTTACGGCCTTGGAGCATGCCACTGCATATGCAGTTCGAGCTGACCAACTACTGCAGCTTGCGGTGTCCGGTGTGCCCGACGGGCTCCAAGGGGGTGAACCGTAGGTATCAGGCCATCGACATGGGGTTGTTCGATCGCGTGATGGACGAAGTGGGTCCACACCTTTTGACTGCGTCGTTGTGGGCCTGGGGAGAGCCTTTGCTCCACCCGCGCCTCAAGGAAATCCTCCGCCACGCTCGCAAGCACGACGTCATCACTCTCCTATCGACCAACGGGCAGTGCTTGAACCAGGACCGCATTCTGGGGGCTTTGGTCGATGAGCCGCCCGACTACCTCATCGTGGCGTTCGACGGACTGACGGATGGGACGAACTCTCAATACCGCGTGGGCGCGACGCTCGCGCCCATCCTGGATGGCGTCAGGAAACTTGCCGAACTGAAACGCCTCAGGGGCCTTAGCACCCCTTTGTTGAACATGCGCTACATCGTGATGAATCACAACCAGCACGAGGTTCCGCAACTGGAGGAATTTGCCCGCCGGCATGATTTCGAACTGCTGACAATCCGCAGCATCTTCTTCATTGAATCGACTACCGACACGCAGGCCAGCAGACGATTGGCGCCCGGCGAGGAGTTTTGGAAAACCTGCGGGCATGTCAAAGGTGGCAATGTCCGGCGCGGGGACTTTATCTGTCAGGAGCCGTTCTGGTTCCCAACGATTTTTGCGGATGGCACCGTCGTCCTCTGCGAGCAGGACTACAATGCGGAACTTGCCCTGGGCCGCGTCGAAGGCGACGTCTCCTTCACCCGCCTTTGGCGCGGCAGCCGAGCGGCACAGCTACGCGGGATCATCCGGGATGGGATGGACAGCGTGAGCTTCTGCCGGAAGTGCCCTTACATCGATCGTCCCATCACCGATTTCAACGTGGATGCGCGTGTTCTGACGTAGAGGAGAACTCTTCTGTGGCGAATCCGGGAAAGACGATACGGCTCGGAATCATCGGATGCGGGCGGGTAGCGGAAGAACGTCACCTCCCTCCGTTGTTGCGGTTGCCGGACGTTCGCGTTGTGGCGACCGTGGACCTGGATGCAGCGCGGAGCCGCCGCCTGGCGGACCGCCTCGACGCCGATCTTAGATTCACCGACTATCGCGCCGTGCTGGAGCGCCCGGACGTTGACGCGGTCGCCGTCCTCACGCCCACGCAGTCGCACGCGGAGATTGGGCTTGCCGCCCTGGATGCCGGTAAACACTTGCTCGTCGAGAAGCCGCTCGCCATGAATCTGGCCGAGTGCGACCGGTTGATCGCTCGCGCCGCGCAATCATCCTGCAAGGTGGTGGTTGGCTTCAATCTACGCTGGCACCGCCTGGTCCGGCGCACCCGCGAATTTCTGAGCACCGGGGCCCTTGGCCGTATCAAAGCGATCCGGAGCGCCTACACGCACGATCGTTCCGGTGAGACCGCGCCGGACTGGCACCGCAAGCTGGAACTGGGCGGCGGTGTGTCGTTCAATGAAGCCGCGCATCACTTCGACCTGTGGCGATATTTCACGGGAGGCGAGGTGGAGCAAGTCTTCTCCGCCAGCGTTCCGTCCGCGTATTACGAGGATGAGACCAACGTAGTCACGGCGCGCATGTCCGACGGCATCCTGGCGAGCGGCGTCTTCACGTTCAAGACCGGCCCCAACAGTGAAGTGGAGATTTACGGCGAAAACGGCCGGTTGTGCCTCTCACTCTACCGGTTTGACGGCATGGAGTTCTTCCCGTGTGCCATCTATCCCGGCAACCTGAGTGACAGGCTGAGGAAGACCGTGGAAACCCTGGGCAGGCTCCCAGAGGCGGTCCCGGTTCTGCGCCAGGGGGGAGATTTTCAGGCAACCTTCGACGGCTTGTGGCGTCACTTCGCCGACTGCATCCTGCACGATCTGCCATCCCACTGCACCTTGGAGGATGGGCGCAGCAGTCTGCGGATTGCTCTCGCGGCGATCCATTCCGCTCGCTCCGGCGCGCCCGTTCAGGTGCGGACGGTGGGAGTCTAGGGCGCAACGGTGGCGCGCTCCCCAGAGACCATTGACTTCTCAATCATCGTTCCCACCCGGGACCGGCATGCCCAACTGGCGGCCTGCCTTGATGCGCTCGCGGAACTTCGGTATCCGGCCTCGCGCTTCGAGGTCGTGGTCGTAGACGACGGCAGCCGGACGCCTGTGGAACCTGTCCTGGAGCCGCGCCGCGAGCGCCTTCAGATCAGGCTCCGAACTCAACCCGGCGCCGGCCCTGCGCGCGCCCGCAACCATGGCGCCGATGCGGCCCGGGGGCGCTTCCTCGCCTTCACAGACGATGACTGTGCCCCCGCCCCGGACTGGCTGGAGAAGCTCGCGGTCCGTCTCGCTGACGCTCCAGATGCGGTCGCCGGTGGATGTACCGTGAATCTGCTGAAGGACAATCTTTTCGCCACCGCGAGCCAATCGCTCCTTAGCTATCTCTACGAGTACTTCAGCGACAATCGCGGCGTACCGTGGTTCCTGGCCTCCTGTAACTTCGCGCTCGCCGCAAGTACTTTCCACTCCGTGGGCGGCTTCGACCCATCCTATCCGACGGCTGCCGCCGAGGACAGGGACATCTGCGATCGTCTCCGGCTCCACGGCTATAGCATGGTATACGCCCCGGACGCCGTGGTCTATCATGAGCATGCGTTGGACCTGCGGAAGTTCTGGTCTCAGCATTTCGGTTACGGGCGAGGCGCTTGCCGGTTTTGGCGCGCGCACCGGGACCGCTCAGGCGGGAAGATTCGCATCGAGCCGCCCGCTTTTTACTGGGGCATGCTGATGTATCCACTGCACCACCGTAGCCGGGCGCCCCTGGCCGTGGCTGCGCTTCTCCTCGTAAGTCAGGTCGCGAATCTTGCCGGATTCCTGTGCGAGTGGAGGCTTTGCGGAGTGCGGCTGAACTCCGCAATCCGTTGATTCTACGAGAGGTTTCGTGTCGACTTCGTGCCACAATGGGACGAAATCATTGAATACCTGTTATTCTATATAGTAGATGCAAAAACACCATGCCAATCTCTCTTCGTACCAATTCAAACGGGCAAAAACCCGTGGGCTCATCGAGGTGCTCAATGAGGGTTCGTACGTCATGGCTCAGTACAGTGAGCGCACGGGCACGGTGAAATGGCAACGCGTCGTGCTGGCCTCGCAGAGGGAATTGATTGAGAAGTGGCTGGGCGAGCACTATCCGGTCCAAGCTGAAACTCAACCTGAGTCGAGAGCTCGGGTCTCGGCCCAGTCATCCCCTTCATCCGTCCGAAAACCTTCCAGGAAGAAACCGGCCAAGAGAACCGCGGCCTAGAAAATACAGCGTGCTGTATCCTGAGGTGATGCGGAGGAGGGCCGCTCATTGCGGTCTCCGATCGGACTGCAGTTCAGTGTAGCCGCGCCCACTTCAGATGAACATTCTCGTGCTTAACGCCGGGTCGAGCAGCCTGAAGGCTCGGATGTATCGTGTCGGCGGCGAGCAACTTCCCGAGGATCCTCCCGAGCCGCTTTGGGACGCCTTTGTCGATTTGTCCTTGCAGCCTGGAGTGGCACACATTCGTGTGCGCAGCGCGGGAGCGGCGATTCAGAAGGAGTCTCCCTGCACGCACCTTCCCGATACGCTTGACGGCGTCCTGGAGTCCTTGTGGGACGGACCGACGGCCGTTTTGAAGGACCGTTCCGAGATTCACATCGCCGGTCATCGCGTCGTTCACGGAGGCCAGGAACTCCGCGAGAGCACGCGGATCACGCCTTCCGTCAAGGCTGTGATCGAGCGACTGGGGCCGTTCGCTCCCGCGCATAACCCGGTCGAATTGAGCGTCATCGAGGCAGCGGAGCGGATTCTGGGATCGGACGTTCCCCAACTGGCCGCGTTCGACACTGCGTTCCACGCCAAGCTTCCCCCTGAGGTCTACACCTATCCGGGACCGTACGAATGGCTGGACCACGGCATCCGCCGCTACGGCTTCCACGGCATCAGCTACCAGTACACGACGCGCCGGGCTGCCCACATCCTTGGTCGGGATCTCTCCGGTCTCCGGCTCATCGCGTGCCACCTCGGCAACGGCTGCTCGCTCGCCGCCGTGCGCAACGGCGTTGGCGCCGACACCACGATGGGCTTCACACCGCTCGAAGGGCTGATGATGGGCACACGTCCGGGATCGCTCGACCCGGGGATTCTGATTTACCTGGTACGGCACCGCGGGTACGATGCCGCCGAGCTCAACCGGATTCTGAACGAGGAGTGCGGGCTGAAAGGCGTCTCCGGAATCTCACGCGACATGCGGCAGATCCTGGCCGAGAGGGACAAGGGCAACCCGCGCGCCGCCCTGGCTTTCGACATCTTCATTCACAAGCTGCGCTGTCACATCAGCGCCATGCTTCCGAACCTCGGCGGGCTCGATGCGCTCGTGTTCACGGCCGGCATCGGCGAGAACTCGCCGGAAGTCCGCGCGGCGGTGTGCGAAGCTTTCGGGTTTCTCGGGATGAAGCTCGACCACGGCAAGAATGTGAATTCCCCGGCAGACACCGACATCGCTACGCCCGACTCCGCCGTGCGAGTACTCGTCGTTCAGACCAGAGAGGACTGGGAGATCGCACGGGAGTGCTTCCGGCTATGCTCGCATGCGACGCCGCGCGAAAGCTGCGAAGAGAATCCCGCCAATTAGGGCGCTCCAACTCACGATCCGAGCGACGCGCATTTCCATGCCTCCGTCGTACACCAGTTCCACCGTACACGGCCCCTCGCAGCCGGGCTCAACAACGATCTGGCCGAGAGCATCTCCGTAGAGGCGCACCGGTGCGCCCGCTACCGTGGCGCTCCAACCGGGGTGGTAGCTGATCTGGACAGACAATACCTGACCGGGTTCTATCGACGCGGAGACGACGGCCGAATGCCGGCTGCTCCACTTCATTTCCGCCGCCGGGAGTGCTGGATCGTCGAGAGCCGCCACGTACGGCCGCATCGGATCGAGATCCAGGCCGTGGATCGGCGCGCGGGCGGGCAGGTCGGCACGGCGGATCACATGGGCGAGAGACTTGGACCGCCGCCCGACGTCGTAGATAACGTCATCAGCGTCTCGCCAGAGTTCCCGCAGCAGGCCATCAAACTTGCGCGGATTTCGGAATGGCTTGAAGACTTCACGGCTTCGCGGACCGCTGACGCCGACGGCGTCCACGCCGAAGGCCTTGAGAGTGGTGACGGCGACCGTCCCTTCCTGGTTTCCCGCATTCTCGCCGGTAAGGAGTTGGTAGTGAAAGGCGGCGTAGTTCGGATTCACGATGCCCTGATCGAACCCGCCCGCGAACTGAGGGGTGTCTGTGAATACGTTGAGGAAGAACCCAACCGAACCGGGCAACATAACACGGCGTCCGGCCATGTTTCGCTCGGCCCAGCGCGCCTCGCGATACTCGATCCGCTGCGTGATATCGACGGGGCGAATCAGCCGTTTGCCGCACTTACGGTAGCGGATGGCCGGGTAGACGCAGAGAACAACCAGCAGGCAGGCGGCGGCGACCCGCAGGCGGCGCGACGAACGCTCCAGAAGGTATCGCGCGCCGAAGACCCCGGTGAGCACGAGCGCCATTTCCATTTCCAGGTGATAGCGGTGCCCCTGTGGCATCAGCGAGACCTTCCACCATTCGGACGCCAGCGTGAAAGCGGCCAGCGGCGTCAGGAACAGGGCGGCAAAGCGGAGCTGGGGCGGGGCATTCACGCGCCGGAGGAGCCACAGGAGCGCAGCGGCGCCAAGCACCATCAACGCCAGATAGAGCCAGCGCGAGGGAGGCAAGGTACCGCTCAAATAGCGTTCGTTCCGGGAGATCGCAAGCAGCGTGGACGGAGGAAGCCAGGAACATGCGAGGGCGTATGCGTACAGCCCGAGCATGGCTGCGCGGAGCCATGTCCCCAGGCGGATCTCGTCGCTTGCGAACAGCCAAGCCACGACTGCGAGCGCGAGCGAGGCCGCGCCGAGATAATTAGTCAGGGCCACCGACGCGAGACCGAGGGACGCCGCGAACGACCACGCCGGGTGACGTCGTTCGACCGCGACGATCACGAGGAGCAGCACAAGGGGAAGCAACGTCATCGACGCGATGTGTGGCCCTTCGCCGTATTGCACCAGCGTCTGAAGACGCCGGGCGCCCCACACGCCTCCGGCATCGTACCGAACGATTGGGATCAGGAGCGTGGATGGGGAGAAAACGGAGTAAACTAATCCGGCCAAAAATCCGATGCCTACCGAGCGCGACAGCCAGGCGGCGAACAGGAAGAGTGTGACCGGACCGAGACTGTAGAAAACCGCGGTGACGGCGTGGTATGCGCGCGCCGGCGGGACATCCCCTACGCTCGAGACCAGACCGACGATCCAGTGATGCAGAGGCGGGTAAGTGTTCTGGTAGGGAATGCCTCCGTACCAGAGCGGGAACCAGGAAAGGTCACGCCAGTTCTCGCTGACCCAGCGGCCGAGCGCGATGTGCGTCCCTTCGATCGAGTTCATGTGATCGACGAACTCGAATCGGAACAGGCGGCCGGAGATCCACACGTTGAGCAGAAACAGCAGCAGCGCCGCAAGGATCAGCTTTTTCCGGCTCATCCGGCGCCCAGGTAGAGGAAGCGCGCGATAAACAGCGCCGTCAGGATGTAGACAAGCCAGCTCACTGTCCGGAACTCGCCGCGTAGGACCTTCAGCAGCGTGTAGGCGGTGAATCCGAACGCCAAACCGTTGGCGATGCTAAAGGTCAGCGGGATGGCGGTCATGGTGAGGAAGGCCGGCACTGCGATCATCGGGTTCGACCAGTCGATTTCGCTGATGTGCGACACCATGAGCGAGCCGACGATGATCAGCGCCGGCGCGGTTGCCGCCGCGGGAATCACGCCGACCATGGGCGCGATGAACAAGGCAACGACGAACAGCAGGCCGGTGACGACGGAGGTCACGCCGGTCCGCCCGCCCGCGACCACGCCGGCCGCGCTCTCGATGTAACTGACAACGGTGGAGGTGCCGGCAAGCGACCCGGCAGTGCTTGCCACAGCGTCCGAGAGCAGGATGCGGTTGATCCGCGGGATCTCATGCGCCTCGTTGAATAGGCCTGCCTTCTTGCCGACGGCGACGAGCGTGCCGACGTTGTCGAACACATCCACGAAGAAGAAGACGAAGACGATCTCGATGAAGCCCAGACCGAAGGCAGACGAGAGGTCCAGCCGGAACGCGGTGGCCGAAACGTCCGAGAGCCGGTACATCTGCGGCTGCCAGTGCACGAGTCCAGCTGCCGCGCCAGCAGCGGTCGTCGCGAGAATGCCGATCAGCATCGCCGCCCGCACGCGCCAGGCGAGCAAGGCGGCGATCAGCAGCAAGCCGAACAGGGCCAGCGCTGTCCGGGGTTCACCGAGGTTACCGAGTGCCACCGTGGTCTCTTTACTCGCCACGATGATGCCGGAGTTCCGGAAACCGACCAGTGCGATGAAGAACCCGATGCCAGCGGCGATTGCGGAGTAAAGCTCGGTGGGAATCGACGCAACTACGCGCCGGATCACGCCGCAGAGTGTGAGCACCGCAAAGGCCACGCCCGACAGGAACACCGCGCCGAGCGCGGCCTGCCACGGCAGACCCATCCCCTTCACGACCGCGTACGCGAAGTATGCGTTCAGTCCCATGCCGGGCGCGAGTGCGATCGGGTAACGGGCGTAGGCGCCCATGAGCAAACTGCCGAGAGCCGAGGAGAGACAGGTGGCCGCGACTACCGCGGCGAACGGCATCCCGGCCTCGTGCAGGATGGAGGGGTTCACGAAGATGATGTAGGCCATCGTGATAAAAGTGGTCACGCCGGCCAGGATCTCCGTCTTCCAATTCGCGCCGAGAGTCTGGAATTCAAAGTAGCGCTCGAGCCGCCCGAGAAGTGTGCTCATGAATGGGAGATCCCCATTCTATAGCAGCCAGCCTGTTACGGGACCCACTTCTCCTCGCGCCACGCCATGTCCCAGAACATGTACTCGTAGCGGGCCGACAGCACGAAGAGGTGTTTGGCCGCCTGACGGG
>DATIFQ010000236.1:0-4848 GCA_035455185.1 Bryobacteraceae bacterium
GAAACTCGCCCAGGGACGCTCGAAGCGCCTGCAAGCGCGGATCGCGGAATCGTTCCCAGTCGGCCAGGGTTTTCACGCGCTCCCACTCTTTCTTGTCCGCCTCCACAGCCTTCTCGATACGGCTCTGCAGGTGGCGGTCAAGCATTTCAGCGAGACGGGTCGCTTTGCGCTGCTCCCCCGATAGGACGCGCGTCTCGAACGGCGCGAGTATCCCGGCAGGTTGGCTGGCTCCTGGCGATTGGACAGAATCGCGGTTTGCGAGGACGAGGCGCCGGTAGCGGGCCGGACACAGAGGTGTGTCACTTTCGACGACGGGTAGGACGCTCGTCTCGGGGGGCTCGTCGGGACGGCCCGGGCGGAAGCGGCGCAACAGGACACGCCATTCGGGCGGGATTTGCTCTTCTCCCAACACTGTTGCGACCTGATCGAGCGGGATGTCCAGGCGCACGGTCCATGTTCTCTGCTCCAGGAGCACCGCTTTGCGGACCTGGCTGTTCCACTCGGGCCGCGGCCGGGAAACTCGAGGGCCTCCAGACTTGCCCGCCGCGTCCAGTACGAAGCCGCGCGGATTGATTGCGAACTGAACGTAAGAAGAGCCGGAAATTGCGAGGTAGATTTGAAAGCTGTCGTCCCGGTCCACTGGACCGTCGTTTTCCGCAGCCCGCGCCATGACGGCATCGGGTTCGGAACACCTCGCCATGACGGCCAACGTAATGCGGTCGTGCAGCAGCTTGACTTCCGTAGGCGTCTGCGGGAGGCGAGCCGACGGCTCATTTCGAACCAGGCTCCAGGCGGGAACGTCACGCCACGGAGGATCGCTCCATCCGGCAGTCAGCGGGGGGATTTCTTTAGTGCTCCCCACTTGGAGCGGCGGTTCCGTATTTCCGATCAAGGCTGGGCGGAACAGAGGCGCCGGCGCGTCCCAGTTGTAGGACGGGTGTGCGGGCACCTTCCCCGCCGGCTCGAACTCAGGCCACCGCCATCGCTGTTCGGGGCAACCAGGGCGCATCGCCCGGATCCGGACGATGCTTACGCGGATCTCGTCCAGGCGCGCGGCCTTTAGCTTATTGACCGGAATCGCCGCTTCGACCCGCCATTCTTTTTCGCCGAGTCGCGCGGCGGCGACGAACCGCTCAGCCGGGACCACAAATCCCTTGGTCTCGAGAGAGTACGCGCCGAACGGACCGATCTGCAAGGTCCAGTCAGGATAGGCGCCAACGACGATCCGGAGAACATCCTCCTCTTCCCAGTGCGGGTTCCGGCCGATGGAGCGGGCCACGACACTGCCGGTAGGTTCCGGTAGCCGCCCGGCCACACACAGGTACCGGCCAATGATCGTGGCGCGGATTTCGCCGCCCGTCTCGGCCGGCACTCCTGCTTCGGCGGGCGCCAGTTTTTCTGGCTTGACGGTGTCCCACAGGGCATCGTCGAGCTGTCCATCAATGACGACGGGAGGCTGTGGCTGGGCCATAGCGAACCCTATGATCCACGAGAGCGCTAGAAGCAATCGGGGTGTCAGAGTTGCCATCTTGCACCTCCTTCGAACAAGTTGGACACGCCAGGGTCAGTACTGCCGACCAGGATATCTTGATCTGCCCCGAGGTGGGACTTGGTTTCGTTTTATGCAGCCATTCGCCCGCGTTACGGCGCCGGGCCAAAGACCGCGCTCTGTGCCGGGTTGGCCGTCTGGTTCCTTGGCTACCTTCTGGCTTCGGTAGCGCCGCTCGTGCTGGATCTCTTTCCCGCCCGGGTCATGGTCGTTGGGCTTGTGGTGGGGTTAGTCGACGCCCTCATGGCGACGCTGCTCGGGGCGCGGTTGTACCAGGAATAAGATCCAGTGAGCTGTCTTAGCAGGGTGCTGAAAAACCGACGGGTGTTGACACCCGACACAGCCTAAAGGCTGTGCCACCACTGAGAATCAACTCCTACGACCTGCGGTGGCACAGGCTTCAGCCTGTGGCGCGGGTTTTTCAGCGCCCTGTTAGACGGCCCCACGCACGTTCCGACAAAATTCGCACCAAACTCCAAGTGAATGCGAACCCGGGCAGCCAGTCATCGAGAGAATAGATCGCCCACATCTTTTCACCTCGCAAAGAGCCTAGCCATTCCTTTAGAGTAAGTTGTTTACGCTTCCGTAACATCCAGAACGCCCGAACGTCCCGCTGCCAATCCCACCAAATCACGCCTTCGCGATAATTGAACACTGGTTCGGACCGCCGGCCAAGAGCATCACAGTAAGCGATGTAAGGCGTGTCGACCCCGCAGCGAACTCCAAGCCCGTCCCACATTCCGAAGCGTGTGTTGAATTCAATCAGTTTGTAGCGCCCGTCACGCGAATCCTTCTTAAACT
This sequence comes from Bryobacteraceae bacterium, assembly GCA_035455185.1. Lineage (GTDB taxonomy): Bacteria > Acidobacteriota > Terriglobia > Bryobacterales > Bryobacteraceae > JAEHDI01. The sequence goes on from DATIFQ010000236.1 coordinate 2,351, forward strand.
CGAGCCCGCCCAAGCCCTGATATTGCGCCCCACGAAGCAGTCGCAGAGCGACCTCGACGAGTCCGGGATCGTGAAAGCTTCGCACGTAGCTGGCCGAGCCGAATCCCAAGGGGATCACTCGAAGTTTGCGGCCCGCGAACAATGCCAGAGGTTCCGATTCCCGGTTGAGATAGAAACTGATGTAGGTCAGGTTCTCGTCGGGGCCTGGAATCAGCTCCTGGACGACCATACGCGCATCGTAACGCGCAATACCCCGATAGGTTCGCTCCAAAATGACAGGATCGGAACAGACCGCAACTTTTGCGCGGCCATCGACAAACTGCCCGAGTAGTTGTGCGGCGATCTCAGGCCTATGCCAGAAATGACTCTCCACCGGCTTCAGGAGAACCGGGTACTCCACCTGCCGCGCGACTTCCGCGAGGCTTTGCTCATCATCGAGGAAAAACGTTTTGGGTGCAGGCACTCCGAGCGAGTCCGCAACCCGGCCCAGCCCGGCTTTTGTCGACAGGCTCACCAACGTCTCGTGGTCCGGCATGACGAACGCATAGTAGGGGCTGAGCCTCTCACGCTCCCGAGAGCAGAGCAGCGCAACCTCATCGCTTACGGGAAACAGGACGGCCTTGACACCGCTCTCCTTTCCCCAGGCAACCAGAAAATCCACGAACTTCTCTTCATCACGATGAGGATCGGGACACCGCAGCAGGTGAACATACTTCGACTTTCCTCCGGGAGCCCGCGGATCCGCGTCCATACCGTAGACAGGAACACCTCGCCGGCCCAGGGAACGTGCGATATCGAGACCCATGTGTTCGTCCATCGGCGAGATCACGGCGGGGGCCGGCGAACGGTCGGATGAGTCCGCGAAGGCAGCTTGCATGGTCGTGTTCTTGATCTTTACCGCTTCAGTCATTCTTGGGTCAACCGCTTGCAGGCGCTCGATCGGGCCGACGTATCCGGAACTTTCGGCGTAGTCAGAGCCACCGGCGGCAAACTTTGTAAACAGCGCTACTCAACCGGAAACGGAAGGGCGCGTGGATGCAGACATTCCGGCCGAAACTGACCTCTTCGCCACCAAACTTCGACTTGAAGTCCCGAACGCCATATGCCTTGCCCGGGACGCCAGCTCCACCCCAATCGTAACGGCGATAGCCGTGCGTGGAGCCCCACTCAAAGACGTGCCACGTCAGCAACTCGTTCGGATTGTCGGCGCCAAACGCTCGATCCACGCCACCGTACCAACCATAAACCGTCTCCCGGTACAAAAGGTCGATCGAAACAGCGACCGGCGTGGAGCCGACCCACGCGAGGGTGCACCGAATCATGTTCTTGGGACGCAAGACTTTACAAGCCGCATCAAAGAGCGACCGGTCCGCAAGGGGGACTCCGGCGGCCTTATACGTCCGACTCAACAGGTCGTAGCAATGAGCGATCTGCTCCGGGCCCTCCGCTTCTCTTATGGTTACCGTTCCTTTGCGCAAACCGTGCCGGATATGCCTGCGAGTCCGATAGCTGATGCTCGCCATTATTGCCTCGGGGGGACGCGCAAGGTCAACAAGATAATTCATTTGGGGAGAGAAGGAAAAGCCACGGTCTTTGAGAACTGATTGCAGCGCAGAACTGTCGGAGAGGTGGCGCAGTTCAGTGAACAGCGGGACGCCGCTCACATGCCTCTTGTATGTCTTCAGCAAGCGGGTGACTGCCCAAGCTCCTTCCTCCCCCGGCGCGGCCAGTACGCCGCCATAGGCGATGGCTCGCGTGACAAAAGGCCGGAGCGGACCATCGCAAAGCGATACCCGCACAGGGACGAACAGCGCGAGAATTCGTGCGCCGTCGACCGCCGCCCATAGCTCCGGGTCATACCCGCGAGAATGCCGAAAGACCTCAAACATCTCGGGCGTGTTGAAAATATTACCGTCGGGATGCTCGGCGACAAACCGACTCCATCGCGAGCAGGGCAACGTGTTCACAATGCTCGGAGGTGTCTGGCTTTGCGTGAAAAGACTAGTATCCCGGGGCGCCGCCTCGACAAGCGGTTTCATTCGGTTAATTTTTGCGCCTGAATGAAGCGAAGTCAATAGTTCCGACCACTTCCAGGACGAGCAGATGTACTAGAACAAACAACGGGTGGGTCTGGGGGTACCGAGGTTACTTGTGGGAACACTGAGGGCAGGCTTCGTGTTATCAGTCGCTTGCAGCGGGCGCAGCAGCTATGGACCCGTCATTCCGCCTGAGACCCGTCATTCCGCCTGAAGACTCGGAACCACCTTGAGCCACAAATGCGGCTCCTACTAGCGAAGGGTTTAACCCGGTTTAACAGTTCCCCTCTACTTGGGTTTCGCGTACTGATCAGCGCCTGTGATGTCCAGGATGACCACGGGCTCGTTCCCCACCACCCAGGCGTCATGGCCGGGCGGTATCGAACAGACCTCCCCGGGGCCGATATCCCGTGCGGTTCCGTCATCCATGACAATGTGCATTCGACCGGATACCTGATACGC
>DATIFQ010000237.1:0-2988 GCA_035455185.1 Bryobacteraceae bacterium
GGATGCAGCCACGGCAACCGGTCCGGAGATCCCTTGCCTCTCATCCGCGAGCGGGGTAAGCTGCCCACCAGCGCCGGCGGCGCTGATTCGATAGATCCGGTTAACGAGCGCATCGGCAACAAGGGCATGCCGGGCGCCGGCCACAAACGTCGCGGAAGTGACCCGCCCGAAACGGCCGAGCAGGCGGAGGTCATCGCCCGCGGCCGTGTAGAGGGAGTCTTCATCACCGTCCGGGACCACCGCCAGCAGGGCGCCGCCGTCATCGCTTACGGCCAGCAGGCCGGGCCGGGCCAGTCCAAATGGGAACGCGACCTCGCGGGCTTGCGCGTGCGCCATGCCGAGGTTGGACAAGACCACAATTCGGCCGGTTGTAACGTACAACAAAGCGCCGGCGCTGCCGGACGGACTTAAGGCCATCAGATCGGGGGCCTGTGGAGCATCGGCGAGCACCGTCGTCGCCGCTCGGCCATCGCGAAAACGGATCAATCCGATTTCGCGGCCTTCCCGTAACTCGACGAGAGCATGGTCACCGTCCGGGGACACGAGGGCACGGGAGACGGAGACGCCAACGTCCATAGGCGAACCGAGCGTCGCGGAACCGGGAATCCCGTAAATCTGATGGAACCGCCGGAGGGACGGATCGAAAAGTACGCCCAAGTGTGGCCCGGTCAGTTGGTCTGAGTCTGCGCCCTCGGCCCCGAATGACACGCGCGGCCAATAGGAAAGACTCACGAAGAGAATGGCGGCTGCGGCACGTGTTCCATGCATGGCGCTCCTCCCGCTTGCTCGAGTCACTGTGGCGGGCCTACAATCGGCGTCCCGGGAGAAATGGTAGTGACCTGTCTCACCGGGATGAATGCCCCCGGCTGCGTTCTCATGCCGCCGATTTCGACCTCGACGGGGATATCGCCGTCCGGTGTCGTTGCTGGAACGCGGACATTAATCTGATACAGCCCACTAATCGATCCAGGCGACAGACCGGCGTAGATGATGTCGTCCTGCGCCAAAAGCACCCCGCCGATGCGGAGCGTCATCGGGTCCCGGATCTTCGATGCGAACGCGGGGATCTCGCCCGCAGGCCACACCGGGACCGTCGGACCGAAACCCGTCCCGTACAAGATCGCCACCTCACCCGGCTTCACGGCGCGGCCCTGCGGATGGACCTCGGGCCGGGCCAATAATTCGTAGCTCGGGGCAATTTGCGCCGCAATGCTTAAAGACGGGAGAAACTGGAAGAACGCCGGCGAGTATGTCCGTACCTGAACACCGCTGAACTTGCCCTTCACTTCGTTGGGTTGTCCCTTATTCAGCCTCACCTCGACTTCAGCCGGACCGAACAAAAGGTTGGTGGGCGCCTGCACGTTAATTTGAGTGTCGGAGATATACGCCATAATCGCAGTCTGGCCGGCGATCTCCACGCCCACGCAGGCAAGTGTTTCGGGGAACCTGTTTTCCAGAATGTCGGATGTCCCGACCACGCGGGACGTTCCCGGCGGCGCGAAGCCGGAACCGAAAATCGCCAGCATCGTGTTCATCGCGATGCCGTCCTGCTGGCGGTAGGATCCGGCGTTGACCACCGCGGTGATCACGGGCGCGGCCGTCAGGCTGCCGCAACCTTCCGAAGCGGCGTTGACGCTGGTTTCGTAGTTGCCATCCGCCGCGGCGCCGGTCTGTTCGGAGGACGTATCACTGCTCACTCCGTGGACGGCGGCCGGTACCGCCAGAAACATCGCAAGCTGCAGAATTCGCCCAGCACGAGCCGTTACGCGAATGGAATGGCATCTCTTCATGCGGCACCGACGGCCCGACGGCCCGACCGCCCCTTCTCTCCCCGAGCGGCAGTGAACGGGGCCTTCGAACAGCATAATACACCCAGACGCCATCATTTGAATGTGAAAACTGCGGTATTCCGTCATGGAAGTCGACTGTGATAGCTTTACCTCCAGATGGCGAATACAGCCCGTCCAACGGAGAGCGGCGAAAAACGTTCCGCCGCTCTGAACTCGCTCATCGCCGCCGTTGCCCTCACGGCGTTCAAAGTCACTGTCGGTCTTCTTACCGGTAGCCTGGGGATCCTTGCCGAGGCGGCCCACTCCGGTCTCGACTTGGTAGCTGCCGGGATGACCTTTCTGGCAGTTCGGTTCGCGGGCCGCCCTGCTGATCGCAGTCATCTGTACGGACACGGCAAAATCGAAAACCTGTCAGCGCTGTTCGAAACTCTGCTCTTGCTCATCACCTGTGCCTGGATCGTGTGGGAAGCGGTTCACCGATTAGCATCAAGTCGGATCGATGTCGAGGTCACCGCATGGTCGTTCATCGTGATGATCACTTCGATCGTGATCGACTACTCCCGATCGCGAGTGTTGACGCGGGTGGCCAAGAAATACCATAGCCAGGCCCTCGAGGCGGACGCACTCCATTTCCGGACCGATATCTGGAGTTCCGGAGTCGTCATTCTTGGGCTCGTTTCGGTCAAGCTGGGCGAGTGGCTTCCATCCCTTGGGTTTCTCAGCCACGGCGACGCCGTGGCTGCGCTGGGCGTCTCGGCGGTCGTAGTGTGGGTGAGCGTGCAACTCGGCCGTCAAACGGTCGACGCTCTTCTCGACACTGCTCCCGCAGGTATGGAAGAGCAGATCGCTGCCGTTGTCGCGGCCGTGCCTGGTGTCTTAGATTGTCACAACATCCGGATTCGGTACTCCGGTCCGGTCCTGTTCGTTGACCTTCACGTTCTCGTGGACGGTGGCCAGACCCTGTCGAGCGTTCACGGGCTTACGGAAGTGATTGAGGTTGCGATTCAGGAGGCCATCCCGCGGGCCGATGTCACCGTTCACCCTGAGCCATTCTGAGCGGCGCGGCGCCGACTACCGCCACGCTCCACTACCCTCAAGAGGTTGTATATGCGAATGATTGCACTGTGTTTCTTCGCGCTTCTGCGCTTCGTTGTTGTTGACCCAACAGCAGCCGCCCCCGAGGACACCGGCATGAAGG
>DATIFQ010000238.1:0-7123 GCA_035455185.1 Bryobacteraceae bacterium
TGGCGGTGAGGGTGGGATTCGAACCCACGGAACCCGTAAAGGTTCAACGGTTTTCGAGACCGCCCGATTCAACCGCTCTCGCACCTCACCGGCTCGATGTGGAAGGTAGGTCTCTTTCTCCACTATAGCCGACTGGATGCGCCTTTTCTAGATGTGTTCCCGCGTTGTTCCACCCCAGTTCCACCTGCATCGAGAGGTTCATCGCCTCCGTCACCTCCCCGAATACCGCCAGCATGGCGTCGACAAGGTCCGGCCCGGTCGACGCTTGAACCTCTTTTTCGGTCATCGGGTAATACAACTGAAATCCTGCCCAGCGGTCCTTCGGAGCCGCGTCCATCACCCGGCGCAGCTTCGCGGCGCCAGGATAGTCCGACTTCGAGTAGTGGGCCGAATCCTCGTCCCAGCTTCCGGCGTGCACCCGGAACCCCTCGCGCAGCAGCCGCCGGATCTCACGATCCAGAGCGCCCTTTGGCGTCAAAGCGTTCCAGAGCCGGTGCCAGTCCCAGTCGGACTGCAGTTCCCAGCCCTTCGCGTCGTGCGACGCCCGCACAAACCCCCGCTCCACCTGCATGCCACAAGAAAACAGGCGCTCTCCGGTGTCCACCGCCAGGAAGAACTTGGAGCAGCCGAAGCTGACGTGCGACGACAGCGGCTTCGCCTCCCGGTTTGATCGCGCCACGTACCCGATCCAATGCCAGTACACGCCGCGTCCGTATCGCTCCGTGATGAACGGCTCCCCGTAGCGGGACTCCAGACCCAGCTTCAGAATGCGCGTGATCCGTTCATTATCTTCGAGATTGCCGACGCGGATGCCGCGCCGGAAGTCCAGGAACTCCGGTCGAAATCCTGTCACCACTGTCGTTCACCGTCCATCTAAGTCTACTCCTCGCCAGTCGCAGCCCGGAAGAATGGCAGGGAATCCTGAAACGCTGGCCGGTTGCGCTCACTATCAAAGTAGAGGCGCAATTTGTACCTTCTAGACCGGCTGGCGCATCTACATCGGTAAAGGGGGTCGCAGCGGTGCTGTACTGGATCGAAGATACCTGGGACAACCGGTTCAAGCCGAGGCTGCAAGAGCTAGTTGAGACATCCGCTTCCAGGCGGCGGGTTCCGTTCCGCTTACCCCGGTTTTCTATCGGCCGTCCACGCGCCGGCCGGATCTGGGCTACAAGCATCGGCATCTCGCTCATCCTGATCGGGGCAGAAATGCGGACTTCGTGGCTCCAGTCGTGGGTGCTCTCCACACTCGCGGGCCGGTTGAGCTACGCCGTTGCGCCGGGACCGAGCGACGCGATTCGCTTCCCCCAAGCAGGCCCCTACAATGATCGCCTCGGTTACTCCCGGCTCCCCGACTTCAACGCCCGCCTGAAGTCGGCCGGCTGCCGGATCGACGCCCAGGCTCGGAATTCGCACCTCGCCGTCACCCTGGCTGACCTGGGTCTCTACCCCGTCTACCCGGAGAAGACCCAGGCCGGACTCCAGATTCTCGGGCGCGACCGACGCCCGCTGTTTTCCTCGAAATACCCCGGCCGGGCGTACGCCACGTTTGAGGCAATCCCTCCTCTGGTCGTCCAGTCGCTGCTGTTCATCGAGAACCGTGAAATCCTCGAGAGCAGCTACCCCTACCGTAACCCGTCCGTCGAGTGGGACCGGCTGGCCGGCGCCGTCGTCGACCTCGGACTGAGTGCCGTCAGCAGTCACCGGTTGAGCGGCGGCAGCACACTGGCAACGCAGATCGAGAAGGTCCGCCATTCGCCGGGTGGCCGCACAGCATCGGTCACCGAGAAGCTTCGACAGATGGCCTCTGCCTCACTCCGCGCGTACCAGGGAGGCCAGGAGACGATAGAAGCCCGCCGGCGGATCGTCCGCGATTACGTCAACTCCGTCCCGTTTTCGGCCATTCGAGGCTACGGGGAGATTCACGGCCTGGGCGACGGTCTCTGGGCTTGGTATGGCGCGGACTTCAAAGAGGTGAACCATCTCCTCGCCGGAGCGGCTTCCTCCGGTAATATCGCCGCCAAAGGCCTTGCCTGCCGGCAGGCCCTGAGCCTGTTGCTGGCAATCAACAGCCCCTCGACGTACCTCCGGGCCGACCCCAAAGCGCTCGAAGCGCGCACCGACGCGTATCTGCACCTGCTAGCCAAGGAGGGCCTTATCTCGAACGCGTTGCGCGACGCGGCTCTCCGCGCACGCGCCGGCATACGCACTGTGGCGCCGCCCCGCCCGCCCGTCTCCTTCGCCGACAGGAAGGGATCGGATCCGGTCCGCGTCCGCCTGCTGTCGCTTCTCGGCCTGGAGAGCACCTACGTTCTGGACCGCCTCGACCTCTCGGTCCGTACGTCCCTCGACGGGCCTGCTCAGGACGTCATCACGCACTCTCTCCAGCGCATGACCGACCCGGCCTACGCCGCCCAGGCCGGTCTGGTCGGTGAACGGATGATTCAGAGCGGCGACCCCTCGTCGGTGATCTACAGTTTTTCGCTTTACGAGCACTCCGGGGGTGTGAACCTGTTGCGTGTGCAGGCTGACAACTACGACCATCCCCTCAGCATCAACGAGGGGACCCGGCTGGAATTGGGATCCACCGCCAAGCTTCGCACCCTGGTGAACTACCTCTCAATCGTGGCCGGACTGCATCGCGAGTACGCGCCGCTCACCACTACCCGACTGCGGGAGCTTGCCGCGGCGAAGCACGACAGACTGACCGCATGGGCCATTGACTACCTTGCCTCGGCGCCCGGTGCGAGTCTGGAAGCGATGCTCGAAGCGGCCATGAGCCGCCACTATTCGGCCAATCCGGGCGAGAGCTTCTTTACCGGCGGCGGGCTGCACCAGTTCTCGAACTTCGACAAGAAGGACAACGGCCGCATCATGACCGTATCCGAGGCGTTCGACCGCTCGGTCAACCTCGTCTTCATCCGGCTGATGCGCGACATCGTGAACTACTACGTTCGCAGGCTCCCGAGTTATTCGCCGGTGATCTTTGAAGACCGGAGTCTCCCCGTTCGCCGGCAGTATCTCGAGCGCTTCGCTGACATGGAGGGCAAGCAATTTCTGGCAAAGTTCCACGAAAAGTACCGCGATCAGATCCCGGACGAATCGCTGGAACTGCTCGTGATGGGCATCCACCCGACCCCGGTGCGCCTGGCGGTGATCTACCGTTCGCTGCGGCCGGAAGCCGGCGTCGGCGAGTTTGCCGCCTTTCTGAGAACTCACTTGCCGAACCCGAGTCTGCGCGGGGGGGCCGTCGAAACTCTGTACCGGAAGTACGCCCGCGACAACTATAGCCTGGCCGACCGCGGCTACCTAGCCGGCGTGCATCCGCTGGAACTGTGGTTGCTCGAATATCTGCGGCATTACCCCGGAGCGAGCCTAGCGGAGGTCTTTGCTGCCGGCGCCCTCGCGCGTCAGCAAGCCTACGAATGGCTTTACAAGACCCGCTACAAGGGTGGACAAGACCAGCGAATACGGATCATGCTCGAAATCGATGCATTCGACGCGATCCACAAGGAATGGAAGCGTCAGGGCTACCCGTTCCAGAATCTGACGCCGTCCTACGCAGCCGCCATCGGCAGTTCAGGCGACACGCCCGCGGCTCTCGCCGAGTTGGCCGGCATCATTATGAACGATGGCGTGCGTTATCCGACGGTGCGCATCCAGCGGCTCCATTTCGCCGCGGGGACCCCCGTCGAGACGATTCTCTCGCCGTCCCTGCCCGCCGCCGAGAAGGTGTATCCGTCTGCCGTAGCGGCCGTGGCGCGCCGCGCGATGGTCGGCGTTGTCGAACGTGGCACGGGACGAAGAGCGTATCATTCTGTTGCGCTGCCCGGTGGCCGCATGCTCGAGGTTGGCGGCAAGACCGGCACCGGCGACAACCGCTTCGAGGTTTATGGGCCGGGCGGCCGCCCGATCGATTCACGAGTCCTCAACCGGACCGCCACCTTCGTCTTTTTCTTCGGCGACCGGTTCTTCGGAGTCATCACCGCCTTCGTCCCCGGAGAGAAAGCGGGCCAGTACGAGTTCACAAGCGCCCTGCCGGTGCAGGCATTCAAGCACCTCGCTCCGGAACTGATTCCCCTCGTCGAGAAGCACGACGAAGCGCTACTTGCGCGCCGCTGACCGCGGATCGCCTCCAAGTGTAAGAATGAGGGACTGACCTTCGATCTCTCCAACATTGTGGAATCGGAGGCTGGACCCAGTTCTGCCCGAGAGGAAGCATGTCGATCCGCACGAACATCCAGGAAGTTCTCACACGTCTCGAAATCGCTCCCGTCAACTCCGGCGCTTGTTGGGGCATCTGGATCCCCGATCCCGCGGGCGGAGAAATGGCGTCTGTGGACCCTACCGATGGAAGCGAGATCGCGCGGGTGAAAATGGCCGGGCCGGATGACTACGAGCAGGTCATTCGCAACGCCGCGGCTGCCTTTCTCGACTGGCGTCACCTTCCGGCGCCCAAGCGCGGGCAGATCGTGCGCGAAATCGGCGACGAGTTGCGCCGCAATAAGGACGACCTCGGCGCCTTGGTCTCTCTCGAAACGGGGAAGATCATCGCCGAAGGAAAAGGCGAAGTCCAGGAGATGATCGACATTGCCGACTTCGCTCTCGGCCTGTCTCGCCAGCTCTACGGCCCTACTATGGCGAGCGAGCGCCCCGCGCACCGGATGTACGAACAGTGGCATCCGCTCGGGGTCGTCGGCGTTGTGACCGCGTTCAACTTCCCGGTCGCCGTCTGGTCGTGGAATGCGTTCATCGCCGCTGTTTGCGGAGACACGGTCGTGTGGAAGCCCTCTTCGGACACGCCGCTGACCGCCATCGCCGTCCAGAAGATCTGCAACCGCGTGCTGGAGCGCCACGGCTGGAAGGGCGTCTTCAATCTGGTCGTCGGCAAGGGCTCCAGCGTCGGCGAGCGGCTTCTCGCGGATCGCCGCGTCCCGCTTGTCAGCGCCACCGGGTCCTGTCACATGGGTTACCGTGTCGCCGAGGTCGTCTCCAAACGTCTCGGCCGCACCATCCTCGAGCTCGGCGGGAATAACGGCGTGATCGTCATGGACGACGCCAACCTCGACCTTGCCCTGCGCGCCATCCTCTTCGGCGCCATCGGGACCGCCGGCCAGCGCTGCACCACCATTCGCCGCCTGTTCCTCCAGAAGGGCATCGCGAAAGAAATGACGGACCGGCTCACCGCGGCCTACCGCCAGGTGCGCATCGGCGATCCCCTGGATGAATCCGTGCTGATGGGACCGCTGGTAAACCGTAAGTCCGTCGAGGAAATGCAGCGTGGGCTCGATACGATTCGCTCCCAGGGCGGCGAGATCCTCTGCGGCGGGAAAGCGCTGGACCGCCCGGGTGGATGCTTCGTCGAACCGGCCCTCGTCCGCGCCCGGCCGGATATGCCCGTGTTGCGGGACGAGCTTTTCGCTCCGGTGCTCTACCTGATCGAGTTCGACAGCCTGGAAGAGGCGGTCCGCTGGCACAATGACGTCCCGCAAGGCCTCTCCTCGGCGATGTTCACCACCAGTCTGATGTCGGCTGAGATCTTCCTCAGCACGCGCGGCAGCGATTGCGGCATCGCCAACATCAACATCGGCACCAGCGGCGCGGAGATCGGCGGGGCCTTTGGCGGCGAGAAAGAAACCGGCGGCGGCCGCGAGGCCGGCAGCGACGCGTGGAAGCAGTACATGCGCCGCCAGACGGTCACCATTAACTGGTCCACCAACCTTCCGCTCGCCCAAGGGATAAAATTTGAGCTATAGACCGCAGCCATACCGGTCTTCTGGGAGGCTCCATTGCCGATCTACACCTGTGAAGACATGATCCGGGATTGCCGGGCCGGGAAGACAGAGGGCTGGTCCTACTTCGTCCAGCAGTACGTACCCGTCGTCCGCCGCCTTGCGGATCACTACTATCCCGAGCGCGCCGGCGACACCGATCTCTCCGCTCGCGTGCTTCAGACGCTTGGCAAGCCGGACCTGCCGTTGTTCGTGGCGGCCGGCCCTCTCTCTGAGCGCGATTTCGTCGCCGATCTGAGGCAATTCGTCCTCGGTGCAATCGAAGAGGACAGTGCCAGCGACGAGGCCGAAATTAGCGTGGATGTGGAGACGCTGGCGTCCGCGCTCGAGTCGCTCAGTACGATCGAAAAGCAAGTGGCCTGGCTGGAAGCAATGCGCTACGGCGCGGACGAGACCGCGCACATGATGGCCATGCACGCTTCCACGGTCGCTAATATTCGGGAACGGGCCGCTGAGTTGCTCCGGTCGCGCGTGTCGGCCTGGCAGGCCGGCATGATTGCCGGCAACGGTCCGGCGCTGCGGCACGAAGCCGTGCTCCTCGGAAAAGACGACTGTCCCTCCGCACGCGTCTGGCTCGACTGGCTCGACGGCCGCATCACCTGGTACCAACGCGAAGACGCCGAACGCCGGCTCGCCGCCTGCTGGCACTGCATAGACCACTTCAGCCGCCTTCGCGAAGCGCAGTCCCTCCTCCGCGAGCTGAAGCCGCTCACCGCCGCCGAAGCCGAACCCTTCCGCCGCGCATTTGGACTTCAGTCCGTCAAACCAGCCTTCTGGAAGCGCTTTGGCAGCCGGGAGTGACGCTGGTTCGCGCCCCTACGCCCGCACCTCGTCCAGCCACTCGGGACGTTTGAGCACCTCGCGCGGCTTTGAGCCGTCGGGCGGCCCAATGATGCCGTCGTGCTGCATCATGTCGAGAATGCGCGCCGCCCGGCCGTAGCCGAGCCGCAGCCGGCGTTGCAGCGTCGAGGTCGACGCCTTCCCCATTTCCAGCACCACGCGCACTGCGTCCTCGTAGAGCGGGTCCTGCTCGCCATCGAGATTCTCGAGGTCCGCCTCGTCGTCCTCCGACGGCGGCGCCACCAGGAATGTCGCATCGTATTCGGGCCGCGCCTGCTGCTTCCAGAAATCCACCACGCGGTTGATCTCCGTCTCCGTCACCAGCGCGCCGTGTACGCGGATCAGCCGCGACGAACCCGGCGGCAGGAACAGCATGTCGCCCTTCCCCAACAGATGCTCGGAGCCCATCACGTCCAGAATCGTCCGCGAGTCCACTCGCGTCGCTACCCGGAAGCTGATCCGCGCCGGGAAATTCGCCTTGATCAGCCCCGTGA
>DATIFQ010000239.1:0-6931 GCA_035455185.1 Bryobacteraceae bacterium
CGCAGTGGCGGACACGGACGAAAAACGCCTAAGCGGTGATCTTAGTGGAATCCAGGGCAACATTGGCGGGCCGGGAGAGAAGCTCGACTTCTCGAAGCTTCGCCGCTACTCCGATTGGCGTGAGGCGGTGAAGGACCCGGAAGTCGAGGCAGTCGATATCTGCTTCCCCACCAGTTTCCATGCCGACGTGACCGTCGGTGCACTTCGTGCCGGAAAGCACGTGCTGGTGGAGAAGCCAATGGGGCTCGACGGTGCGGCTGTAGACGCGATGGTCGCCGAGGCAAAGCGCAGCGGTCGAATTCTGATGAGCGCACAGGTGCTCCGCTTCTTCCCGGCGTACCGGGTGATGGCGGACATGGTGAAGACCGGTAAGCTCGGGCCGGTGCGTTCCGCGATTTTTCGGCGGCGGTGCTCGGCGCCGGCGTGGAGTCCATGGATGGCTGACAAGAAGGTGAGCGGCGGCGGCGTCTTCGACCTGCTGATTCACGACATCGACTTCTGCCTTCATATGTTCGGCAAGCCCGAGTCCGTTTCAGCGGTCGGTTACGAAGATCTGCCGCGCGGCATCGATTGGATCACGGCCGAGCTTCGCTATCCGTCGATCGGCGGGGTGGTCATTTCCGGCGGATGGCACCACCCGAAGGCATTCCCGTTCTCGATGGAGTTCACGGTCGTCACCGATGGCGGCACGCTGGAATACCACTCCTCGAGCACGCCGCTGACGCTTTACCGCGCGGACGGCGAACAGGAGGCGCTGGCGGTTCCTGAAAAGGACTCGTATCAGGCGGAAATCGAGTACTTCATCGACTGCTGCGCGAAGGGAAAGCAGCCGGATTTCTGCCCGCCGCGCGAATCGGCGGACTCGGTCAAACTCGCACTGTTGATTCTGGAAGCACGAGAGAAAAAGGGAGAAAAAATCGCATGCCGGCTCTAAAAGATCTGGAAATCGGCGCCATGTTCTGGGCGGGTCCCGACCCGGTTCAGACTCTAAAGCAGGTGAAATCGATCGGGGTGCGCTGCGGTCAGGTGGGAGTTGCCGGGGACGTGAAACTGGACTCCGCTTACACCGCCGCGTGGAAAGCCGCGCTTGCCGCGGAGGATTTCACGCTGGTCACAGCTTTCGCCGCGTACGTCGGCGAGAGTTACGCGGACGGACCGACAGTGCATCGCACGGTGGGATTCATCCCTCCGGCCACACGGGACGAGCGCGAGCGCCGCACGTACGAGCTCTGTGACTTTGCCGCTGCTCTTGGTACGCCTGGCATCGCCTGCCACGTTGGTTTCGTTCCCGAGCATACGGCCGATCCGGACTACGTGGCTGTACGCGGGATGGTGCAGCGGATCTGCGACTACGCGGCGAAGTACGGCCAGACTTTCGCGCTCGAGACCGGCCAGGAGCCTGCCAACGTTCTGCTCGGCTTCTTTAAGAACGTCGGCCGCCCGAACCTTCGGATCAACTTCGACCCGGCGAACCTGATCATGTATGGAACGGGCGATCCGATCGAGGCTCTGGATGTTCTCGGCCCCTTCGTCGTTTCCGTGCACGCGAAAGACGGCAACTGGCCCGACAAGAACGTGCCCGGCGCACTTGGCGTCGAGTACCCGCTTGGCCAAGGCTCCGTCGGCATGGAGCGCTTCATCGCGAAGCTGAAGGCGATCGGCTATAAGGGTACGCTCAACATCGAGCGCGAGGTCGAAGATCCCGGTGTGAAGTGGCGCGATATGAAAGACGCCGTGGGTCTTCTTCGGAAACTGGTCGGCTGATCGTGGCCGCCGCCGATTTTCGCTTGTAACGGCCGGCTCTTTCGGATCACTATAAGCTCAGAAGGGAGGTGGGGACCATGGTTCCCGTCATCCTCGCAGTTCTGGGCGTGGTCGCAAGTCTGCTTCAGGCGCAGACCGTCACTCCAAAGAAAACGACTGGTCCCGGGGTCGTCGTGTCCGAGCGCGTCGAAGAGCAGACTACGGAACGGCGCATCCCCGGCGGGTCCGAAACAGTGACCCGACGATCCAGCGAAAGAAGCGAAGTGCAGGAAATACGGCGGCGTCGTTCGGCGGAACTACCGCCTGCCGGCACAGTGAGGGTTCCCGGTGCCGAGGCAGGCACTTCCGACGCGCCGCCGGTCAGTCCACAAACGCCTGTTCCGCAACCTCAGCCCGAGTTCGCCATCGTACCCGAACTTGTCGGGCTCAACCGTGAGCAGGCTGTCGCAGCCATCAAGGAAGCCCATCTGACCCTTGGCGTCGAACGGCTCGTTGCCTCGGACCGTCAGGGCGGAACCGTCATCGCGCAGCGTCCCCGGGCCGGAATGCGGGTGCCTTTTGACGCGCAGGTGCATCTGATACTAGCCGAGGCCGAGGCAGTGACACCACCGCCCGCTCCTCCTGAAGAGCCGAGTTCACCAAACGAAGCCTCGGGACCACCAGGGCCTTCAGATCAGCCGGAGCAGCCAGCCAATCCTGAACCTTCTCCAAGGTCGTACTCGTTGGGTCCTACTGAGCCTTTACGGCCAGTACATTCACCTCAACCTCCGAGCGTCACTGTCCGCCTCGTCGGAACCGGCACTGCCATCCTGGTCGCCCTGCTTGGCGGGGCTTACTTTTGGAGCCGGAAATACTGGAAGCTGCCGCGATCGATCAGCTTCCAGCCGCACCCCGATCCCGGCTCATCCTCAGTCGGTTCCGGACTTTCGTTCGTGGTTGAGTCGGAGGTCCGTTTCCGTTGCATCGCCGATCTCGGGCGGCAGCGCATCGAAGGTAAGGTGGTATCCGCATGACTCTCCGTGAGTTCTTCCTCTCGCCCGGCCAGGATCTGGCAAAGGGCGTCGCGCGAGGGATTGAAACGGGAGGCGATACAGTCGCCGTCGGGATCGGAGGCGCGGCCGACGTCCGCATGCTGAAGTGGCCGGTGTTTTCCTCCGCTGTCTCCCGGCACATCGGCGAGTTACTCGACGTCGGTATCCCGGACGTTCTCGCAAACGCGTGGAACAAGTCCGCCGCAGTGCGCGAGCACTTGGAGAAGAGCCGCCAGTCGCCGGGTGAGAGCTTTCTTCTTCCCTTGGCTGAACACACCATCGAGTCGGAACACACACCCAGCATCGAGGTGCTGAAGAACGGGAAGCCGGTTGCCAAGCTCGCGTTTACGGCCAGAGTCGTCCTGACAGTCGAGGGGGCGGTCCTCCGCATTCAGAACGGCGAGATTCGCGAGATCCAAACAGGACAGGTTAAGGGCAGCGGTACCCTCAAGTGCGGCGGCGCCGTTCTGGTCGAGAAGGAGACCCAAGCGATTCCGCTGCCCGGACGAGTCGTGCTCAGAGAGGACACCTCCGCGGCGGCCTCGGCCTCTGCCACGTGAGTGCGGGTCTGGCGGCCTTCAAAGCAGCGAGTGCACTTCGTCGAGGAAGAGTCGCGCTACGCGCGGGGCGTCGTACCGCTCGACGATTGACCGGCCGGCCTCCGCCAGAGTGGCTCGCTTCGCCGCATCGCCATAGAGTGCCAGGATCGCTTCGGCCAACGCCTCGCCGCTCTCTGGGTCGACCAGCACACCTTGCTCGACGACTTCCGGAACCGCTGCCGCACGCACCGCTACGATCGGTTTCCCCGCCGCCATTGCCTCCAGAAACACGATGCCGAAACCCTCCTGCACGCTTGGAAGGCAGAACAGGTCGCATTGCTGGTACTCGCGCGCCAGCTGGTCTTGGGATACGTCACCGAGCCACTTCACCGTGTTCTCGAGCCGTTCTTGCCGCCACAGAGCATTGAGTTTCGGCCACTCGGGCCCTCCGCCCGCGATGCGGACTTCCAACTCGGGGATCCCCTCGCGCAACCGTGCCGCCGCGCGAAGCAACAGGTGCAGCCGTTTGCGCGGATAGAAGCGGCACACGCAAAAGACGGTGAACCTGGTCGGGTCCGGTTTGCCAGGGTTGCGCTCGAACAGCATCCGCCAGGCAGCGAGGTCGATCAGTTCCGGTACGATGCTTCCGACCTTCGGTATCTGGTAGAGTTCTTCCAGTCGGCTCGCGGTGTACCGGCTCGTCGTCATCACCAGGTCTGCCTTGCGGACGTGCCTCCGCTCGCAGGCCGCCTGCACGGACATCGTCATCCTCGTCGTCCCGCGCTCGAACCGCATCTCGTCGGCGATGACGCCCTTGATCGACGCCACATGCGGGACGCCCCTGCGCCCCGCCACCCGGTAGCCGTCCATGTCGAAACCGACCACGGCGTCGCAGCCGCTGGCATTCCGCCACCAGAGCTGTTCGTTGAAGACCAGCCGGTGAAGGGTGTGGATTGGAAAGTCGAAATCCGGCGCGACGACCTCCACGTCGACTCCGAGTGCCCGGAGGCCCCCGGCCAGCGTGGCGATTCCGGCGTAGGTTCCGCTGCCCTTCACGGCATTCAGGGGAGTCGAAGTAAGGAAGCGGACCATCATCCGGCTTGATATTATCGCTTAGCGTGAAATCCCGACTGCTGCTCGCCTTGTTGTCTTTGTCCCTTCTTCCCGCCGGCGACACCGCTGAACTCACGCTGCGCATCAGCGTTTACGCCACCGCCGGCGGCGTGAACCGATACCTCCGCGGCGCCTACTGCCCGACGCGTTATCGTTGCCGTGGCATTTCGACCCCAATAAGGGTACAATAAAACCCAGAATGGGTTTAAGGCGTAATATCCCCGGCGACCCAATTGGAGCGGCACTCTTCGGGGCTACCCGGCAGGCCGTACTCGGATTCTTCTTCACGCACATCGACGAAAGGTTCTACCAACGGCAGGTCCTTCGCGCACTACGGCTCGGTTCAGGAGCAGTACAGCGAGATCTCAGCAGGCTCTGCAAATGCGGCATTCTTGTTCGAACCGTGGAAGGCCGACAGACGTATTATCAGGTCAACCGGCAGTGTCCCGTTGTCGATGAGCTCCGCGGCCTCATCCGCAAGACCTTCGGGGTCTCGTATGTTTTACAGACAAACCTGCGTGCGCTCGCGAATCGAATTCAAATCGCCTTTGTATATGGTTCGCTGGCCGAGGGCCGGGAGACGCCGTCCAGTGACATCGATGTGATGATCGTCGGAGACCATGTGACGCTCGATGAGATCGTGTCGGCGTTCAGTACCGCGCAGGCTGAATTGGCGCGCGAGATCAATCCCTCACTGTATCGGATTGCCGAGTACTGTCGTAAACTCTCAGAGGGCCACCATTTCCTTTCAAGTGTAATGGATGGCCCGAAGATGTTCCTGATCGGCGATGAAACTATCCTTGCAGGACTGGTGCAGGAATGGGTGGCTCAGAGAGCACAAGGCAAGCCCGCAGGAGATCGCCGACCTCCTCGACGTCGTTGATCGTGACCTTGAGTCTTGCCGGACGCCCGGGCTTGTCGCCGACTGGCGCTTCAACATCGCCTACAATGCTGCGCTTCAACTCGCAACTGCTGCCCTTGCTGCATCGGGATTCCGGGCAGAGCGCTCATCGCATCACTATCGAGTAATCGAGTCGCTTTCCATGACCCTCGGGCTAGACGTCATGACGGTTAGAAAACTCGACACGTTCCGGAGGAAGCACAACATCTCGGACTACGAGCGGGCTCACACGATCTCTGACCTCGAGGCGGAAGAGATGATCGGGCTCGCCGTGCGGCTGCGGCAGGAGATCCGCCCCTGGCTTGCACAGAATCACCCATCTCTGACACCTCGCCGATGAGTGCCGTTTGGAGTCGGTGACAGGGCACTGATACGCGCCACGGCCGCCTTACTCTGGTGGCCGCCGCTCAGGGCTCAGAATTGGCTGAAGCTTACACCGGCGGCAGGTCAGGGTTCGGTTTCATGTACGGACCCGGGACGTACGGGAACTTCTTGGCGAGGTTGGCGGCCAGTTCGACGCCGAAGCCGGGCTTGTCAGGCAGGTCCATGTAGCCCTTCTTCACCACGAGCGGATCTTTGAAGACCTCTTCCTTGAGCGGATTGAACGTCTGGTTCAGCTCAAGCATCAGGCGATTCGGAATGGCCGCAACCAAAGCTGCGTTGGCCATCGTCGTCAACCCTCCGTGCCAGTTGTGGGGGCAGCATGGCTTGCCCTGCAACGCGGCCACCCGTGCGATGTGCCATCCTTCGCTGAGCCCGGTGGTGTTGACGTCCGGCTGCACGATCTCGTAGGCATCGCGGTCGACCCACTGCTTGAAATCGAATCGTGTCGTCATCGTTTCGCCGCCGGAAACCTTCACCGTCGGAAGCGCATGATTGACCTTGATGTAATTCTCGATGGCGCCCTCGGCGCGGCGATCGACCGGTTCCTCGAACCAGAGAAACTTCAGTTCTTCGAGCACAGGGCAGATCTCCAGGCACTCCTCGAGGGTCCATCGCATGTTGCTTTCCTGAATCAAGTCGAAGCCCGGCCCGACCGCCTCCCGCATCTTCCTGAGGTACGGGATGTACTTCGGGATCGTCATGCCGCTGTTCTTCCACTCCGTGCCGATACGGAACTTGAAGGCGGAATAGCCGTTCCCCTTGTGGCGCACCGCTTCGTCGATGAGATCTTCGGGGCGCTTGTACCAGGCGTATTCGACCCCTCCGCTCGCGTACATCCGGATGTGGGGTTCCGGCTGGCCGTCGCCTGCGAGCAATTTGTACACTGGCGTGCCCTTCGCCTTGCCGATGATGTCCCACAGCGCCGCGTCCACCCCCGCCCACGCCACCTGGTAGCGGAACGGAGAGTCGCCCCAGGTACACGTGAGGTGGTCGACGTCAAAGGGGTTCTTGCCGATCAGGCGGGGCCGGATCTCTTCGTCGATGAACTTTTTCACCGCCTCCGGACCGCCATAGGGGCTCGGCTCGCCGATGCCGATGATGCCCTTGTCGGTGAGAACCTCGACGAGGATTGCGTCGGCCTTCCAGACGACGAAGCTGGCGGTCACCCATTGCTTCTCACGCGGGAGTTCATGGGAGAG
>DATIFQ010000240.1:0-11078 GCA_035455185.1 Bryobacteraceae bacterium
GCGCTCCTCAAAGTACGCGATAGTGCATCGGATCGCAGCGACACCAGAAGGCAGTCGCTCGATCCAGCGATAGTGCCAACTCAAGCCGTGTCGCAGCGCCTCTTTCACGGGCGCGGTTTGCGTCAGCGTGGCCCGTGGACAAGCCGCAAGCGCGAGAACGAGTGCGATGCCGGCGCTATTCATCTGCGGCGCCCCCCAGCCCTCCCCGGTCGTCTAATCCGGTCTATTGCTTGCCTCCTATTTATGGGAACGGGTATAGGTAGTCTCACGCCAGAGAACGTATTGCGGCTTCCGAAGGTTCCGATCCGTTCTTCCCAATCGTACTTCTGCTCGTTGTTTCGTTGTAAATGCGTCTGTAAATACATCCTAAATGCGTCAGCCTGATGTGGCACTTTTTTCTAGTCGAACCTAATCGTGGAGCACGCTATGGGCTCGATCAGACTTTTGAGCTTGTCAATTTGAGCCCGATCCTCCATCCGATCCAGTCTTCCCGCTTCCACCCATTCCTCGCTTTCCTCGTCCCAGAAGACTGAAAATACGATCGGCCCTCGTTCGGGCCGGTCGCCGTATACGTATATTTTAGGATCCGAACTTGCGAAGCATGGGATCGTGACCGATTTATATCCCGCGCCGCGGAGGTGAGTCCTGAGCCACTCGCGCAGCCCGTCCAGTTCCGCCGGGCGCAGTTGCTGGTAGTACTTCAGCGTCTCCGCTCGGTTATCTAACTTTATCGTCGCCGTCCAAATGATCGCACCGGGGCTTCCTAAAGTGCCTGAAATCGTGCCACCGAACAATGGACGCTCAGTCGTCTTTTGAGCAGCCGGCGCCTGGCGGTTCGCGCCGGCGAACGCAAGTACCGATTCAATATCGTTCATTCCTTGGCTGCATGGCGGCTTGCCGCTAACGCATGGGACGCTTCTGTTTCGCTGGCCGATTTTGCGTCCCTCCATAGCGTATTCGGCGCAGGTGCCGAGATCCGGGCTGCAGAAGGAAAAAAGATTCGGTGTGCGGTGGATTGCCAGCCGTGCTGATCCATCACCTGTGACTCGAAACCCGGCTGGCAGATTGCCCCACAGGATCCCCCACCTCAGGACGGCGGTCAGTTGGCGCTCAAGACGGCGCAACGCGGCGTCGTTCGGGCGGGAAGTCTGGGCTGCAAGCCAGGAGACGGCTGCCACTGCACAAAGAATTCTAGAAAACATGACGACAGGTCTTCAGAAACAAAAGCATCTTCGAAGTTCCGAGTCGTGTCAAGGCCTAACTTCGCCGGAAACCGTTTGCTTTCCAGAGAACCGGTGGAGTCACCCCGGCGCTAAGCTGAGTTCAATGCGCACGGACTTCGTGCTCTTCGGCGCCGCCCACCTCGCAATCATCGCCGCGATTCCCCTCCTCGCGGGACTCCTCGCACTTCCGGCGCGCCGGATGCCCACCGCGGGCCGCCGGATCCGCCTCACCCTGGGCTGCTTTCTCCTGGTGAACGAGCTCGTCTGGTATGCCTGGCGCATCCACACCGAGGGCGTCCGTTTTCCGGAAGACCTGCCCCTCCAGCTTTGCGATCTTGCGCTCTGGATGACCGTGCTCGCCGCGCTCACGTTGAAGCAGTGGAGCGTCGAAATCGCGTACTTCGCCGGACTCGGCGGCAGCAGCATGGCCGTGCTCACCCCGGATCTCTGGGCGCCGCTCCTCTCCTACCCGACCATCTACTTCTTCCTCGCTCACGGCGGCGTCATCATTGTGATTCTCTTCCTCGTCTGGGGAAAGCTCGCACGCCCGCGTGCGGGGTGCCTGTGGCGCGTCCTGGCCATCCTGAACGGCTACGCCGCTGTCATCGCTCTGTTCAACTTCGCCTTTCGCACGAACTATCTTTACCTCTGCCGCAAACCCGCCAGCGCCTCGCTGCTTGACTTCATGGGCCCATGGCCTGCCTACATCCTGGTGGGTGAGCTCCTCGCGGTCGCCGTGTTCTGGCTGCTTTGGCTGCCGTTCCGCCGGACAGCCTGAACAGGGACGCAGGACAGGAGTCCTACGCTACGCTGTGGATCAACGATTTCCGCTGAAGTAGGGTAGGTCTCCCGACCTGCCAACCAGTTTCTTCAGCACCCTGTGAAGTACAATGAAAGTAATCCCACTCCTATGATCGATGCCCTGATCGCCAAGATTTTCGGCACGAAGCATGAACGCGAAGTCAAGGCGATACGCCCGCTCGTCGCAGCCATCAACGAGCTGGAGCCGGATCTCCAGCAGCTTGACGATCTCCAGCTCGCTCACAAGACCGCCGAATTCAGGGAAAGGTTGGCGCAGGGAGCCGCTCTCGATGACTTGCTCATCGAAGCCTTCGCGGTCGTGCGCGAAGTCGGCCGGCGCGCCCTGAACATGCGCCATTTCGATGTGCAGTTGATCGGCGGCGTCGTTCTGCACCGCGGCAAGATCGCCGAAATGAAGACCGGCGAAGGCAAAACGCTCGTCGCAACACTTCCCGTCTATCTGAACGCGCTTGAGGGCAAGGGCGTGCACGTCGTCACCGTCAACGACTACCTCGCCAAGCGCGACTCGGAGTGGATGGGCAGGATCTACAAGTTCCTCGGCATGTCGGTCGGCGTCATCGTGCATGACCTCGATGACGAGGAGCGCCGCGACGCATACAACTGCGACATCACCTACGGCACCAACAACGAGTTCGGCTTCGACTATCTGCGGGACAACATGAAGTTCCGCCTGGAAGACTGCGTCCAGCGCGGCCATCACTACGCCATCGTCGACGAGGTCGACTCGATCCTCATCGACGAGGCCCGGACGCCGCTCATCATCTCCGGCCCCAGCGAGGAATCCACCGACAAGTACTTCCGCGTCAACCGCATCATCCCGAAACTCATTCGCGGCGAGGTGATCGAGGGCAAGGAACCCGGCGAGAAGTACACCACCGGAGACTATACCGTCGACGAGAAGCACCGCTCCGTGGCGCTCACCGAAGAGGGAGTGGCCAAGGCCGAGAAACTCCTCGGAGTCGTCAACCTGTACGACCCCGTGAACATCGAGCTGAACCATCACGTCCAGCAGGGGCTGAAGGCCCACGTTCTCTTCCACCGCGACAAGGACTACCTCGTCAAGGACGGAGAAGTGATCATCGTCGACGAATTCACCGGCCGCGTCATGCCGGGCCGGCGCTGGAGCGACGGACTCCACCAGGCGGTCGAGGCCAAGGAGGGTGTCAAGATCGAGCGCGAGAACCAGACGCTCGCCACCATCACCTTCCAGAACTACTTCCGAATGTACAAGAAGCTCGCCGGCATGACCGGTACGGCGGATACCGAAGCGGCCGAGTTCAGCAAGATCTACAACCTTGACGTCACCGTCATCCCCACCAACCGCGCGTTGATCCGCCGCGAGTTCGACGACACCGTCTACCGCACCGAAGACGAGAAGTGGGGCAATGCCGCCAAGGAAATCAAGGAATGCAACGAGCGCGGCCAGCCGGTGCTGGTCGGCACAATTTCGGTCGAGAAATCCGAGAAGCTCTCGGGAGCCCTGAAGCGGATGGGCGTCAGGCACGAAGTCCTGAACGCGAAAAACCACGAGCGTGAAGCCTTCATCGTCGCCCAGGCCGGCCGCAAGGGCGCCGTTACCGTCTCCACCAACATGGCCGGCCGCGGAACCGATATCCTGCTCGGCGGCAACCCGGAGTTCATGACCAAGGAGGCTTGCCTCAAAGAGAAGCTGGCCGAAATGCTGCCGAAGGACCAGGCGTCCTTCATCGGCGACCACGAGTTCTACTTCTTCTACCACCTCGGGAGTTTCTACCGGGTCCAGCGTTCGAAGTGGGACGAAATCTTCGCCCGCTACAAAGCCCAGACTGACGCGGAGCACGACGACGTGGTCAGCGTCGGAGGCCTCCACATCGTCGGCACTGAACGCCATGAGTCGCGCCGTATCGACAACCAGTTGCGAGGCCGAGCCGGCCGCCAGGGCGACCCGGGCAGCTCACGGTTTTACCTCTCGCTACAGGACGACCTGCTGCGCGTCTTCGGAGGCGAGCGCATTCAGGGCCTGATGCTGCGGCTCGGCATGGAAGAGAACGTGCCGATCGAGTCTCGGCTCATCACCAAGCGCATCGCCAAGGCCCAGGAGGCCGTCGAGGCGCAGAACTTTGCCGCCCGCAAACACCTGCTCGAATACGACGACGTCATGAACAAGCAGCGCCAGGCTGTGTACGGCCTGCGCCGCCAGTTGCTGGAGGGTAAGGAGCAGAAGGACCGTATCCTCGAAATGGTCAAGGGCATCGTCGAGAGCTTCGTCGACACGCGTTGCCCAGACAACGTGCACCCGAAGGAGTGGGACCTCGTGTCGCTCCGGACCGACGTTCTGAGCCAGTTCGGGCTGAAAATCGACGTGCAGGAACTCTCCGAGATGAGGGCCGCCGAAATCGGCGAGACCATCTACCAGCGCCTTGTGGCCAAGTACGAGGAGAAGGAGCAAATGGTCGGCAAGGAGATCATGCGCGAGACCGAGCGCATCCTCCTTCTTCAGGTGATCGACGACCAGTGGAAAGACCACCTGCTCTCGATGGACCACCTCAAGGAAGGCATCGGACTTCGCGGCTACGGACAGAAGGACCCGCTCGTCGAATACAAGAAGGAGTCGTTCCTCATCTTCCAGGAAATGATGGACCGCATCGAGGACGAGGCGGTCCGCTATCTGTACTTCCTCCGGCCCGTCGAAGAGGTCCGTCCGATAGCGGCCGACGTCCAGGAAGAGGAATTCGAGGAGGAACCCGAGGCGCTTGCGAGCGTCGCACAAGTACAGCGCTCCGCCGCCCAGTCTTCAATCCAGGACTTCACGCGCAACATCCAGCGCAAGAAGGAAAAGGAGATGGCCGAGTTGCAGTTCGTGGGTGGGGGATCGCCTTCCGGGCAACAGCCCGTCGTCAAGGCGCAGAAAGTCGGCCGCAACGATCCTTGCCCGTGCGGCAGCGGGAAGAAATACAAGAAATGCTGCGGAGCATAACCCTGATTCTTCTCGCCGCCGGTACTCTGGCCCAGGCGGCGATCTGGCCCGAGGAATTCGCGGGCTTGAAGCGCACGTCCGTCAAGCCGGTCGCGGTCCAGCCGTCGCCGGTCTGGGAGGAGTACGGCTTCGAAGAGGCCGAGGAGGCCGCTTACACCGCCAGCGACGGCAAGTTCACTGCCACCGCATGGCGGCTCGGAGACTCAACCGGCGCCCTGGCCGCATTCCAGTGGCAGCGGGCCGCGGCCGCGCAGCCGTCCGACCTCGGGAAGCTCGCCGTTGAGACGCCCGGCTCAGTTCTCCTCGCGTTCGGCAACTATCTTTTCCGTTTCGACGGACGGCGTCCCGAAATCCGTGAGCTTGCCCACCTCTTCGATGTCCTCCCGCGCCTCGAGCAGTCGTCTCTGCCTGCGCTGAGCGACTATCTGCCGGCGGGGAATCTGGCCCCGAATTCCGAGCGGTACGTGCTCGGACCGGTGACGCTGGCAGCGTTCGAACCGCGCATCCCGCCCGCCGTCGCGGCGTTTCGTTACGGAACCGAAGCGCAGCTCGGCAAATTCCGGACCAAAGCCGGTGAGATGTCGCTTGTGGTCTTCTCGTACCCGACACCGCAAATCGCGCGGGAACGGATCGTCGAATTCGACAAGCTTCCCGGCGCCCTGGCAAAACGCAGCGGCCCGATTATCGCCGTGATCGTTTCGCCGCCGGACGCCAATGAAGCCGAAAAACTGCTCTCGCAGATCCGTTACAAGGCATCGCTGACGTGGAGCGAATACACCGCCGACAAACGCGAGAACGTCGCCGACCTCATTCTCACCGCGCTGACGCTCACTGGAATCATCCTGGTATTCTGCCTGGCATCCTCGCTCGCGTTCGCTGGTTTCCGCCTTCTCACGAGAAAACTGTTTGGCCACTCAGATGCTGGAGATCCCATGACCTTGCTCCATTTGCAGGATCGATAAGCCTCTTTTTTTCAAATTCTTAGAGTGAAATAGGACCACCCCCCGAGGGCATTTCCAAGCGTTTCTCATCACCTACCGAAATAGTACCCTCCTGTCTAAGCTCTTATGACAGTGCGGCTTGGACGCCTGCTTTTCGCGTGGGCTTTTTCTCTTGACTTGCACCCCCGCAGGAAATATCATCCAAATCACAAAGGTTCTGACGGTTGCGTTTCCGTCGGCCTTGATTCTCCCATTGAACATCGAATGCTCACCCACCGGTTGGGTGAGCATTTCCATTTTCGGGCCCCCTCTGCCGGTTCCCTGACTGCTTGAAAATAAAGGCGCACTCGCGGCTGTGCTACGCTGGTTCTTTAATGGCCGACGGCAAGCTGCAGGTGATCCCGCTGGGCGGGTTGGGCGAATTCGGAATGAATTCGATGGCCCTCCGCTACGGCGATGACATCCTCGTGATCGATGCGGGGATGATGTTTCCCGAAGACGAACTCCTGGGAGTCGATATCGTCACCCCGGACTTCGCGTATCTAGAAGAAAACAGAGAACATGTCCGCGCCTTGGTTCTGACGCACGGACACGAAGACCACATCGGCGCGACGCCGTTTCTCCTTTCGGAGCTCGACATCCCGGTTTATGGGACGGCCTTCACGCTCGCGCTCGTTGAGCGGCGCCTCGAAGAGCACGACCTCGCCGGCAAGGTAAAACTAAACGTCATAAAAGGGGGCGAAAAGGTACAAATTGGGCCGTTTTTGGTCGATTTTGTGCACGTTACGCATTCGATTGTGAGCGCCCTGGCGCTGGCGATCACAACCCCCCTGGGGGTCGTGATTCACACGGGCGATTTCAAGGTAGACCCAACCCCGACGGACAACCTCCTGTTCGATCTCCACACCCTCGCCGAGTATGGCAAGCGCGGCGTCCTGCTCCTGCTCTCCGACTCGACCAACGTCGACCGCCCGGGGTACACCGAAAGCGAGCGGGCGGTCCGGCCGCGCTTCGAAGAGATCTTCAACCGCGCGGAGCGCCGCGTCGTGATCGCCTGCTTCAGCTCGTCCGTCCATCGCCTCCAGCAGATTCTGGACATGGCGGACGAGGCTGGCCGCAAGGTCTGTTTCCTTGGACGCAGCATGACGTCGGTAACCGAGATCGCGCATTCGCTGGGGCTGCTGCAAATCCCCGACGGAATTCTGCTGCGGCCGCAGGACGTGATGCAGGCGCGCCCCGACAAGGTCTGCGTGGTGGTGTCCGGCACGCAGGGCGAGCCGATGTCGGCCATGTCGCGGGTGGCGGTGGACAACCACAAGCACCTTTCGATCGGGCAGGGCGACACGGTCGTGCTAAGCTCGCGCATCATTCCGGGCAACGAGAAGGCGATCTACCGCATGATCAACCACGTCTCGCGCCGCGGCGCGGACGTGATCTACGGCTCCATGAACCCGCCGGTGCATGTTTCGGGGCACGCCAGCTCCGAGGAATTGAAGCTGATTCTGAATCTCGTGCGCCCACGCTTTTTCATGCCGATTCACGGCGAGTACCGCCAGCTTGCCAAACACGCCGGGCTGGCGCAGCACCTTCGCCACGCCGGGCTCGAAGACACGTTCATTGTGGAGACGGGCGAGACGCTGGAACTGGACCGCCACGGCGCCCGGAAGGGCGGGCGCGTGCCCGTCGGCCGCATCTGCATCGACAGCGGCACGCTGGACGAGGTGGTCGAGGACATGGTGATCCGGGACCGCCGGCACCTTTCCGAGGACGGCTTCGTGCTGCCGATCATCACCATCAACAAGCTCACCGGCATGAGCGAAGGACTGCCGGAGATCGTCAGCCGGGGTTTCATCTCCGAGGACGGCTCCGAGATTCTGGTGGACGCGCGGAAGGTGGTGGCGCGGACGATTGAGACGTCGAGCGTCGAGGAGCGGACGGACTGGGGCGTCATGAAGGAAAAGATCCGCACCGATCTGCGCCGATTCCTGATCAAGGAGACCTCCCGCCGGCCGTTGATCATGCCGGTGATCCTGGAGGTCTAGGTTGGACATTCCCCCGGACTATCTTCAGGACGCCTCCGGCTTCCGCGGGTTCGCGGAGCGGCTGTTCGTGCCGGCGTCCGAGGAGAAACTCGTCGAGGTCGTGCGCGAAGCGGCCCGCTCGGCGACGCCGCTCACGATCGCCGGAGGAGGCACGGGAATCACCGGGGGCCGCGTGGCCCGGGGCGGCTGGGTGGTTTCGCTCGAGAAGCTGAACGGGCTCGAAATCCGGACAGGCAGCGCGCTGGCCGGGGCCGGTGTTACGCTCGCGGACCTTCACGCCGCGGCCGAGCGAAACGGGCAGTTCTATCCGCCGGATCCGACCGAGACCTCCGCGTTCCTCGGCGGCACCATCGCGACGAACGCGAGCGGCTCGCGGAGTTTCCGTCACGGCGACACTCGGCGGCACGTGCTCGCGCTGCGCGTGGTGCTGGCGGACGGGCGGACGCTTGCCGTGCGGCGCGGCGAGCTGGTGGATTTCCCAATCCCCGCCCTGCCGCTTCCGCGGACGACGAAGCATTCGGCCGGGTTCCGCCTCGCCCCGAAGATGGACTGGATCGACCTGTTCGTGGGATCGGAGGGCACTCTCGGCGTCATTGTTGAGGCGGAAGTGCGTCTGCTGCCGGCGCCGAAGGAACTGCTCGCGGGAGTCGTGTTTTTCCCGGGTGACGCGGGCGCGCTCGACGCGGTGGACGCGTGGCGAAGCTGCGCGGGGCTGCGGATGATCGAGTACTTCGATGCAGGATCGCTTGCGTTGCTGCGCGAGCGTTTTCCGGATACGCCAGCGGCGGCTCGGGCGGCGCTGCTGATTGAGCAGGAGCTCGCCTCGCCGGACGACGATGAGATGGATCGTTGGGTGGACCGGCTGGAGGAGTGCGGTGCGCTGGCGGACGATTCCTGGTTCGCGGTGGGGGCGGCCGACCGCGAGCGGTTCCGGCGCTTCCGGCATGCGCTGCCGGAGTTAGTGAACGACACGGTGCGGCGGCGCGGGTTTCTGAAGGTGAACTCGGATTATGCGGTGCCGGTGGAGCGCAACCGCGAGATGCTCGGTTATTACCGGGAACGGCTGGAGAGCGGGTTTGCGGGACGGTACGTGATTTTTGGGCACATCGGCGACGCGCACGTTCACGTAAACATCCTGCCGGCGAGCGAGGAGGAGTTCCACCGCGCGGGCGACCTGATGCTCGAATTTGCGCGGAAGGCCGTCTCGATGGGCGGCACGGTATCCGCTGAGCACGGCCTGGGCAAGCGGAAAGCGCACCTGCTTGCGATTCAGTACACGCCAGAGGAGATCGAGGCGATGAAGGACGTGAAGCGCCGCCTCGATCCCCACTGGCTCCTGGGCCGCGGCAACCTGTTCGGGGAGTGAGGGGGAGAGAAGAGGCCGGAGTGCGGCCCGTGGCCAACTTCCGAAGCCCAGATTCGGCGGCTGGTATAAAACGCGGGTCTTCGCTGCCCTCGAGGATTGACTTTCTGCTAACTGACGTCATTAAGACCACGATACCGGCGGGGATACTGAAAGTGACGATCGAAGGGGCTGTTCGTACGTCGGCGTGCTTTCTCCAGTTCAGCGGGGACTCGGCGACCAGCCTGCACGCGGCGCATGACCTCGTGCCGGCCGCTCCCAGCCGCACCGCAACGGTCCGGTAGGCCAATCCACAATCCGGGAAAATCCGTTCTGATATGCGGCGTGTGGCGAACTGGAACAGATTCAGTTCATCTTCGGGCACGTCTCAATCCAAACGACCGAGCGATACCTCGGCCAAGCAGAACATTCGATCCTCCGTTAACGATCGGATCGGCACCGATCCGGAGGACTGAGTCGGTCGGTTGCACGTCCATGGCTTGCGAACACCGGACCGAGCGCGTCGAATGCCTCTTTGCTCAGCATGCCAGCGGCACTTCCGTGGTTATAGACGACGGCGGGAAATGGTCCTGTTCCTTGTGATAGCGGAGAGCGGCCTTCCGACAGACAGGTCGTGAGTGGTCGGCAAGGGTTTAGCAGACCCCTGCGAAACGTTTGCCCGTCTTGCGCCGGTGCGAGTAGTCTGGTGGAATGCTCGATCTGCTCAATGACGTCGCGGCGCGCGCGGCACGGTACTCGGGTGACATTGGCCGCAGGCCGGTAGCTCCGCCACAGAGCGCGCTGGACGGTCTCGCCGAACTCGACACACCGCTTCCGGTGGGTCCCAGCAGCCCGGCATCCGTCCTCGACTTGCTGGACCGCGCTGGGTCGCCGGCGACCGTCGCCACGAGCGGCGGCCGATTCTTCGGCTTCGTGCATGGCGGGTGTCTTCCCGCGGCGCTGGCCGCGAACTGGCTCGCCGGCGCGTGGGACCAGAACGCGGTTCTGTACGTGACGAGCCCGGTCGGGTCGGCGGTTGAGGAGATCGCGCTGCGCTGGCTTCTCGAAGTCCTGCGGCTGCCGCCGGAGTGCGGGTGCGCCTTCGTCACCGGCGCGACCACGGCCAGCTTCAGCGCTCTCGCCGCCGCGCGCAACGCCGTGCTGGAGCAGGCGGGATGGGACGTGGAATCGGACGGGCTGACGGGCGCTCCTCAGGTGACGGTTGTGGTCAGCGAGGAAGTTCACCCGTCCGTCACCAAGGCGTTAGGGCTGCTCGGGCTCGGCCGGCGGAAAGTCTGCCACGTTCCCGTGGATCGTCAGGGCAGGATGCGCGTGGACGCGCTTCCGGAGCTGCGGCCGCCGGCCATTGTCTGCGTGCAGGCCGGCAACGTGAACACGGGCGCGTTCGACCCGGTCGGAGAAATTTGCGCGATTGCCCACCGGAGCGGAGCTTGGGTGCACGTGGACGGCGCGTTCGGGTTGTGGGCGTTGGCGAGCCCGGCCCTCGCTCATCTGGCGGATGGGGTTCAGGACGCCGACTCCTGGGCCACCGATGCGCACAAGTGGCTGAACGTGCCGTACGACAGCGGTCTGGCGTTCGTGCGGGACGCCGCGCGCTTGAATCGGGCGATGGCACTGACGGCCTCCTACATTCCGCTGGCGGCGCGCCGTGATCCGGGCCAGTTCACGCCGGAGCTCTCGCGGCGGGCTCGCGGGGTGGAGATATGGGCGGCGCTGCGGTCGCTCGGCCGG
>DATIFQ010000241.1:0-11350 GCA_035455185.1 Bryobacteraceae bacterium
CTCGCCATCGGAACGACGATCACCAATACCGGCGTGGTCCGCTGGAACGATCCGGCGCAGACCGCGTCGGCCAGCGTCTCCATCGACGTGGGCGGGACTCCGGACAGCGCCAGTCTCAACGGAAATGTCTGGCACGACGCAAATCTGAACAAGCTCCGCGAGTGCAACAGCGAAAACTGCGCGTTGACGGGCTGGACTGTCGAACTCTATCGCAACAGTCAGCTGGTCGCCACCGTTCTGACCGACGCCAGCGGCGCCTATCGGCTCAGCGGCTTGGCGCCGAACGCGGGCACGTCCGACCTCTATGAGCTCCGCTTCCGCGCGCCGGGCGCGGGCCCGAACACGGCCTCTATGGGTCAGGCCGACTCGCCGTTCACCAACGGCCCGCAGCGGATCAGCGGCATCACCGTCGCCCCGGGGGCCAATCTGCAGAACCTCAATCTGCCTCTCTGGCCCAACGGCACCGTGTACAACTCTGTCGCGCGCGTACCGGTTGCCGGAGCCAGAATGACGATGCGGAATGCGGCGACCGGAGCCGTACTGCCGGTCCAATGCTTCGAGGACCCGGCCCAGCAGAGCCAGATTACGGCCGCGAACGGCTTTTACAAGTTCGACCTGAACTTCAGCGACGCGTCCTGCCCGGCAGGGGGCGGCTATCTCATCGAGGTGACGCCGCCCGCCACCGGCTACTTGAACGGGCCGTCCCGGATCGTTGCGCCGTCCAGTGACGCGCAGACGGCGGCGTTCTCCGTTCCCGCCTGCCCCGGCAGCGCAGCCGATGCGGTGCCCGCGACCCCCGAGTACTGCGAGGTTGTGGCCTCCCCGGCGGTGCCGCCGCTTTCGGTTCCGCCGGGCACGGCCGGCACCGTCTATCATCTGCACCTCTTGCTGAGCAATGGAACCGTGCCCGGGCAGAGCCAGGTTTTCAACAACCAGATCGCCATCGATCCGGAACTCTTTGGGGCCGTGGCCATCAGCAAGACCTCCTCTTTGACCAACGTGAGCAAGGGGACGCTGGTGCCCTATACGATCACCGTGACCAACGTGTACGGTGCGCCGCTGTCCGGCATCGGCATCGTTGACCGATTCCCGGCCGGGTTCAAATACGTGGCCGGCTCCGCCCGCCTGGACGGCAATCCGGCCGAACCGCTGATCAACGGTCGGGAGCTTGCCTGGAACGGCCTCGAACTGCAGTTTAACCAGAGACGCACCATCCGGTTTCTGCTGGTGGTGGGCTCCGGCGTCTCCGAAGACGAGTACGTAAACCGGGCCTTGGTGCGCAACGCCACAACCGGCGCCGCAATTTCGGGGGAGGCGACGGCCACGGTGAGGGTCATCCCCGACCCGGACTTCGATTGCACCGATGTCATCGGCAAGGTGTTCGACGATGCCAACCTGAACGGCGAGCAGGATTCCGGCGAGAAGGGACTGTTCGGGGTCCGCGTGGTGACGGCCCGCGGTCTGATCGCCTCCACCGATAATAACGGACGCTTTCACATCACCTGCGCGGCAGTCCCGGACGAGGATCGCGGCAGCAACTTCATCCTCAAGCTGGACGAGCGCAGTCTGCCCAGCGGCTATCGCCTGACTACCGAAAATCCGCGCGTGCAGCGGGCCACCCGCGGCAAGATGCTGCGCTTCCGCTTCGGCGCAGCCGTTCACCGAGTGGTTCGCCTGGATATCGCCGACGGGGCGTTCGAGCCCGATACCACCAAAATCAGGATGCAGTGGACTCACAGAATCGACCAGTTGCTTGAAGAGCTGAGGAAGAAGCCGTCCGTGCTCCGGCTGTCCTATCTTGGCGACGTCGAGCCCAAAGGCAAGGCCCTGGAACGTCTTGAAGCCCTGAACAAGGAAATCACCGCACGGTGGAAGCAGTCGGGCGCCGGATACCCGTTGACCATCGAGACCGAAATCTTCTGGCGACGCGGCGCTCCGATTGCCGGTCACCGATAGAGGATTGATGAAATCCATGGGACGTCACCTGCGCATCGTGAAAGGCTTCCTTTTGAGGCACGGCATCGCCGTCCTGTGCGTGTGCGGCGTCACTGCGGCGGCCCCCGGGGTTGCATCCTCCGAGGAAACGGGGGTAAGGGAAACCCATGTGCGCGGAGAAGCGGCCGAAAGGCACCTGCCGGCCGACCGGCCTTTGATCCCATGGGTCCATGACCCCGCCGTATTTGAAAAGGACGAGGGGGACAGGAAGGAACTGCGCGAAGTCGACGAGAAGGAAGTCACCACCATCAAGCTCGACAACCTGGTCCCGCCCATCCATTTCGGCCTGGGGCAAATCGAAATCACCGAGGACTATCTGAAGATGCTTCGCGATGTGCTCGACGGCATGCGCGGTCGCGCCAATGTGCGACTCCACTTTATTGGTCATGCCGATACCCTTCCGCTCAGGGGCGAGTTGATCCATATCTACGGCGACAACATCGGGCTGTCACGCGAACGGGCGGGGACCGTGGCCGAATACTGCCAGCGCGCGCTGAACCTTCCTCCCGAGGCCATCTCCTACGAGGGGCTTGGCGACAGTCGGCCGGTTGCCAGCAATGCGACGGAAGAAGGGCGGCAGCTCAACCGGCGCGTGGAAGTGCAGGTCTGGTACGACGAGATCGGTCATAAGCAGGTCATGAAGGAAGTGGTCGTTCCCCGCGAAAGGAACCGGATCAAGGTCTGCCGGACCGAGACCGTCTGCAAATTGCGCTACAAGGACGGCCACGCCCGTCGCGCGCGCATCAAGAACCTGACTTCCCCCCTTCATTACGACAAAGGCATGCTGAGCGTGCCGGAGGAATTTCTGCAGCAGGTCAGACGGGCGCGCAAGAATCTCGGCGACAAACGGAATCTTGTGGTCAAGCTCACCGGCTATACGGACAACATCCCGTTGAAGGGACGGGACGAACGCATCTACGGCGACCCCGTCGGCCTCTCCAAAGCGGTTGCCCGGCGCGTTGCCCTCGCCGTCCAGGAGGATCTGGACTTGCCCAGTGACGCCATCGATACCGAGGGCCGTGGGGCGTCGCAGCCCGTGGCCCCAAACGATACGGAACAGGGGCGGGCGCTGAATCGGCGCGTGGAAGTGGAGTTCTGGCACGACGATCCGCTGCAGGACCTGCCCGAGGAACCCCAGCTGTGCCCGGACGCCCCCGGCGCCGAGACCGTCACCCGTGTGTATGATTCGCCGTCGGGCGGCATCGACCCGATCCTGTTTGAAAACGGCAAACCCGTGATACCGGACGGTTACACCGGGCATTTGCGGCGCATCATGGACGAGATACACGACAGGACCCATGTCCGCCTGCGGTTTGTCGGCTATACCGCCAACAAGCTCCTCGACCGGCGTACCGCCGCGGTCTACGGAGATGACATCGGGTTATCCATGGCGCGCGCACGCCGGTCCATGGCGGCCGTCCGCACGCAGATGGGACTGTCGGAAAGACAGGCGGAGTTCGACGGCCGCGGTTATGTGCAGTCCGACGACGTGGTCAACGCCGGTTTTATCGAGTCCGAGACGTCGCGCGTCAAGGTGCAGGTGGTCTACGATGAACTGATTCCCCGCGACGACTACGAGGGGGTGGAGGTCACCCCGTTGATTCGCGAAGTGAAGACGGTAGATCCCTTCGCCCTGAATCTCATGCGCATCACGGTGGACGGCAAGCCGGTCGATGATCCGAGCAAGTGCAGTTCGGACGTGCAGCGCTGCATCGATGTGGCCCTGGACAACGCCCAAATCCAGTTCAAGCACGACAGCCTTACGCTTACGCCGCGGCTGAACGTGACCGCATGGCCGACTACCATCCGTTATCAGGACGCGCCGGATACGGCGTTTGCCGAAAACCTGGTGCATTTCCGCCTGTACCTCAACTACCGCAGCTTCATCGAACGGGCGGAGGTCAGGATTTTCGAGGAGCAGCAGTCCGTCCGCGACACCCCCCTCGCCGTCGTCGAGATGGATGCCGACGGCAGGGCCCAGTGGCAGGCCGAGTTCGAGTCCTTCTCCGCGCCGGTGCGCAAATTGAAATACCTGGTGCGGGTGGTCGACCGGAAGGGACTCTTTGACGAGACGACGCCGCAGCCCCTGTGGGTGGCGGACCGCATCGACCCGTCGGTTGCCGAGGCGAAGGTCGACGAAAAATTGCTTGCGGGGTATGGCGAGAGCCGCATCGCCAGCTGGAATATCCGCCTTCACGGCGGTACGGTGCAGGCATACGGCACCGCGATCCCCAAAGGACGGGGAGTGTGGATGGCCGGCTATTCGGTGCCCGTGGACGAGAAGGGCGGTTTCGTGGCGGAAGAGATCCTGCCGGAGGGCATGCATACCGTGGAGGTGGCGGTCCTTGACAAGTCCGGAAACGGCGAGATCTTTCTGCGGGACCTGGAGCTGAAAAAGAGCGACTGGTTCACCGTGGGGATCGCCGACCTGACCCTGTCCGGCAACAAGACGGACGGGCCGGCCGAACTCCTCGCGCCGGACAAACCCCGGTACAGGGATGACATGAGCCTCGAGGGCCGCCTGGCCTTCTATACGCACGGCAAGCTCGAAAACGGCTGGTGGTTCACGGCGAGCGCCGATACGCGCGAAGGTCCCCTGGACGAGATCTTCTCCAACTTCCTGGACAAGTCCCCCGAGGCGCTGTTCCGACGAATCGACCCGGACTACCACTACCCGACCTTCGGCGATGACGGCACCGTCCTGGAGGATGCGCCGACCACCGGCAAGTTCTTCGTCAAGGCGAAGAAGGATAATACGTACGGGCTCTGGGGCAACTTCAAGGTCGCGTACACTGATACCCAATTGGCGCACGTGGACCGGGGGCTCTACGGCGCAAATCTCCATTATCAACCCCTCGGCACCACCAGTTTCGGCGAGCCGCGCCTGCTGGTGGACGGGTTTGCCGCGGACCCGGGAACCGTGGCGGGACGCGATGAGTTCCGTGGCACGGACGGATCGCTCTATTTCCTGCGCCGGCAGGACGTGCTGGAGGGATCCGAACGCGTGCGCATCGAGGTCCGCGACAAGGACTCCGGGATCGTTCTTGCGGTCAAGAACCTGACGCCGGTTCTCGATTACGACATCGACTACCTGCAGGGACGCATCCTGCTTTCGCAGCCCTTGCCCGCAACGGCGGACGACGGCCTGTTGGTGCACAGCGCCTCCATCAGCGGGCATCCGGTCTTCCTGGTGGTCCGCTACGAATTCACCCCGGGGGTCGACGAACCGGACACGCTGGCTGTCGGCGGCAGGGCGCATTACTGGTTCAATGACCACGTCAAGGTCGGCGTGACCGCCAGTCATGATGAAGAAGCCGACATCGAAAACAGCCTGGGCGGAGCGGACCTGACCCTGCGCAAGTCCTCGGCGTCGTGGCTGAAACTGGAAGCGGGCCGCACCAAAGGTCCGGGCGTTCCGGCGACGACTTCCATCGACGGCGGTTTCGGTTTCGACAATACGGCGGGTTTCCCGGTCGGCAACGAAGTGGATGCCATGGCCTATCGCGTGGATGCCAGTTTGGGCTTCAAGGACTTCTTTAAAAAGGGACGCGGCAAGGTCACCTTCTACTGGCAGGACCTCGAGGCGGGCTATTCGGCCCCGGGCCAGGCTACCGCGCGGGACCTGACCCAATACGGCGGAACGGCGGAGATACCGTTTACCGACCGTCTGAGCGCGCGCGCGAAGATGGACAAGAGGGAGGAGCAGGAAGGTCTGCAGACCGAAACCGCAGAGCTGAACGTCGACTACCGGATGGGGAAGCACTGGACCCTGGGTTCGGGGGTGCGTCACGACCGCCGCAAAGACGATTCGCCGGCGGTTCCCGCGACCCAGGAAGAGGGCGACAGGACGGATGCGGCGGTCCGGCTGCTCTACGATTCCCTTAAGCGATGGAAGACCTACGGTTTCGTTCAGGGGACGGTCCAGTCAAGCGGCACCCAGGAAGAGAACGACCGCATCGGCGCCGGCGGCAGTGTGCGTGTGACCGACCGGGTCAACGTCACCGGCGAGGTTTCCGGAGGAGACCTCGGTACGGGCGGCAAGCTCGTGACCGAGTATCTGTATACCGACCGGACCACCCTGTACGGCAATTACAGCCTCGAAAACGAACGGACGGACAACGGACTGCTTGCCAGGAAGGGCAAAATGGCTTCCGGTTTCCGCACCCGGTATTCGGACAGCGCCAGTGTCTACCTCGAAGAGCGGTATACCCACGGCGACGTCCCCACGGGCCTGACGCATGCCGCCGGCGTAAAACTCGTGCCTTTCGACCGGCTCAATTTCGGCGCCAACATCGATTTTGGGACCCTCAAGGACCCCCGAACGGCGGCCGAACTCAAGAGGACGGCGCTGGGCGTGAGCGCAGGTTACGGGTTCGCCAGGCTGGCGCTCGCCACCGCCGTGGAATATCGGGTCGACGACATCGAGCAGCCGGATACCAGCTTCTCCAAACGGACCTCCTGGCTGTGGAAAAACAGTTTCAAGTACCAACTGTCCGAGGACTGGCGGCTCATCGGCAAATTCAATTACGCCGTGAGTGACAGTTCGTTGGGAGATTCTTATAGCGGCGACTATACGGAAGCGGCCCTCGGCTCTGCGTATCGCCCCGTCCGCAATGACCGCCTGAACGCGCTGTTCAAGTACACCTATTTCTACAACGTTCCGGCGGCCGATCAGGTGACCGGCGCCAATACGGCGTCCGACCACATCCAGCGCAGCCACATCGGATCCGTGGATGTCATGTATGACCTGACGTCCCGTTGGACCGTGGGAGGCAAGTACGCCTACCGCCTTGGCCAGGTGGCTCAGGATCGCATTCATCGGGAGTTCTTCGACAGCCGGGCCAGCCTGTACGTGCTGCGCGCAGACTGGCACTTCGTCCACCGATGGGACGCATTGGTCGAGGTGCGCATGCTGGACCTGCCCGACGCGGACGACAGCCGCAGCGGGGTGTTGGTGGGGATATACCGTCATGTGGGCAATCATATCAAGGCGGGAGTCGGCTATAACTTCAGCGATTTCTCGGATGATCTGACCCAGCTGGATTACAAGCACCAGGGCGTTTTCGTCAATCTGGTCGGGAAGTATTAGAGCTTGGAGGAGGACAACATGCTTCGCTGGCGGAGAGGGATCATTTCAGGGATTTCCGTGCTTCTATTGAGCGCCGCCGCTTACGGGCAGGAAATCTCAAAGGAACAGATCAAGGGCCTGGACGAGCAGGTCCAGGAGGTCAAGAGCGATGTCCTGGGCATCGCGGCGGAGCTGAACCAGCTGGAAGAGAAGCTGCTGTATCCGTCCAACACGCAGGTCGCGGTATTCGTGTCGCTGGCCGGCGGCGAAACCTTCCGTCTCGACTCGGTGGAGATCCAACTGGACGGCCAGCCGGTCGCCCATCACCTTTACACCTACAAGGAGCTCGAAGCCCTGCGGAAGGGAGGGGTGCAGCGCATCTATGCCGGGAATGCCCGGTCCGGCGAGCACGACCTCCAGGTCCTGGTCCTCGGCAAAACCGAAGGAGGGAGCGATTTCAAGAAATCGGGGCGATTCAAGGTCGACAAGAACGTGGGCCCAAAGATCGTGGAGATCTCTCTGGCCGCCAAAGACATCACTCTGAATGACAGGTAGACCATGAAGAGGCTGTCCGTTTTATTGACGATTCTGTTATTTTCCGCGTCTCCGGCGTCGGCCGGCACGGCCGCCCCGAAGCAGCTGAACGACCTCCATTTCGGAGAGGCCCTCTATCACGCGTTTCAGGGGGACTGGTTCGACGCCATCTCCAGGCTCGACGCCGAGCTCGTGCAGCACTACGGGGTGGACGAACCCGAGCGCGATACCCTTCATTACCATGTCGGCCAGGCGAAGTTCGACGTGGGCGATTTCGAGCTGGCATATCGAATGCATCGGCGCGCCGGTCGCGCCTTTACGGCGGTCATCGAGGGCAACGTCGAGGAGCCGGTGCGCAACGAGGCCATCTTCCGCCTGGCGAGGCTCTACTTTCAGAAGGATCAGCCGGTCAACGCGCAGGACGCCGTGGAGAGCGTCCGCGGGGCCGTCCCGCCGGAGATCCGCAACGACCTGGATTTCCTGCGCGCCCAGATCCACATGGCCAACGGACGTTTCGCGGAAGCCGTTCGCATTCTGAGGGACCTTCAGAACGCCAAGGGCCTCGAGGGCTTTGCCGCTTACAACCTCGGCATCGCACTCATCAAGGACGGAAAGGAGCTCGAAGGCCGCCAGGTTCTTGACCGTACCGGCCAGATCAACAGCAAGGAGGAGCTTACGCTGGCGATCAAGGACAAGGCGAACCTTGTCCTCGGGTTCAAGCTTTTCAAGGAGAAGAATTTCGAGGGAGCCAAGCTGGTGCTCGACCGGGTGCGCATGAACGGCCCGTTTTCCAACCGGGCGTTGCTTGCCTCGGGATGGGCGGACGCCTCCAAGGAACGATTCGAGAGGGCGCTGGTGCCATGGAGCGCGCTGGTGACCCGGGAGGTTACGGACGCGCCGGTGCAGGAAGCCATGCTCACCGTCCCCTATGCCTACGGCAAGCTGAACGTGAACAGCAAGGCCGCGGTGATGTACGGCAGCGCACTGGAGAAGTTCGACACCGAAGTCGACAGGCTCGAGGCATCCATCAGGAGCGTCCGCGAAGGCCATTTTCTCCAGGCCCTGGCACGGGAGGAAATGAAACAGGACGCCGACTGGGTCGTCAAGCTGCGCAAGCTCCCCCAGACTCCCGAGACCTACTACCTGCTCGACCTGATGGCCTCCCACGATTTCCAGGAATCCCTGAAAAACTACCTCGACCTGGAGGGATTGCGCAGGAGGCTGGAGGTGTGGGAACGGGATCTGGACGCCTTCGAGGAGATCATCGAGCAGCGCAGGGCGTATTACCAGCCGCTGCTTCCCGCCATCGACCGGGAATTCCGGCGGCTCGACTCCCAGATGCGCCTGCGCCTGGAGCAGCGGGAGCGCATCGAACAGCGGCTGAAGGCCATGCTGGTGGTCCCGAGGCCCGATTATCTGGCGACCGCCGGGGAAAGAGTCATCGGCGAACGGATCGCGCTCCTGGAGCGGGAGCGGACCGCGGGCGGCACGGCAGGTCCCGGCGGGGTCGAGGCCCGCATCCGACGTTTGCGGGGAGTGTTGCACTGGAACATCTATACGGAATACGACCGTCGCTTCACCGAGGCCTATCAGCATCTCCGCGACCTGAATCGAGAGGTGGACCTGTTGAAAGGGCAGTACGCCGCCTTTGTCCGCACCCGCCAGGCCGCCACCCAGAGCTACGAAGGTTACGACGACGTGATCCGCCGCCAGAGGTCGCTGATAGGTAACGCCCGGGAAAAAGTGGGCGAACTGATGGCGCGTCAGGGCCAGATGCTCGAAACCATGGCCGTCAACGAACTCAACGCGCGCCGTGAGCGGGTTGCCGAGTTCCAAACCAAGGCGCGTTTCACCATGGCGGACAGCTATGACCGTGCCATCAGGACCCAGACCCGGGAAATGGGTGAATAAATGAACCGGATCCGACTCATCCTATGCGCCGCGCCATGGATATTGATGCTGGCCGCGTGTGCCACGGTCGGCGACAGGAACGGGGATACCATCGCCTCGTTGCGTCATGGGCATATCGAGATCAAGGAGGAGAAGATCGAGGGCGGACTCGAGAAAGCGATGCTGAGTTATCAGCGCTTTCTGGAGGGCACGCCGGACTCCGCCTTGACGCCCGAGGCCATTCGCCGCCTGGCCGACCTGAAGATCGAAAAAGAATACGGCACCCTCACGACGGGCGCCGGGACCGCCGGGCGGGCGAAGGCAACGCCCGTCCCGGAACACGTAACGCGTCCCAAGGCCGTGTCGGCCGCCGGCGCACCGTCGGGCCAGGCATTGGCGCATATTCCGGTTCACGAGGAGTCCGAGACGGACTTTGAAAGACGGACGACCGGGAGGCAGCCGGCGGACGACACGGCGGCAGCCGCCGACCGGTCTGTCGAAGGAGCCGGCGATCTCGAAAGGGCGGGCGCCCGCGAGGCCCTCGCGCTTTACCGGAAGCTCCTCGACGATTATCCCCGGTACGAGCGCAACGACCAGGTGCTGTACCAGATGTCCCGCGCGTACGAGGAGCTGGGACAGATCGAGGAAGCCATGGCGGTCATGGACCGGATCGTCCGCGAGTATCCCCGGTCCCGGTATATCGATGAAGTGCAGTTCCGCCGCGCCGAACGCTTCTTCGCGCACAGGCGCTACCGGGATGCCGAGAATGCCTACGCGGGCATCGTGGCCGTCGGCGAAGGCTCCTCGTTCTTCGAGCTCGCCCTCTATAAACTGGGCTGGACGTACTACAAGCAGGAGTTCTATGAAGAGGCTCTGGACCGATTCATTGCGTTGATGGACCACAAGGTGTCCGCGGGATACGATTTCGAACAGACCGGAGACGAGCAGGAACGCAAGCGGACGGACGACACCTTCCGGGTCATCAGTCTGAGTTTTTCCAACCTCGGCGGCGCCGATTCCGCGGTGGAATACTTCTCGCGCCACGGCAAGCGCGGTTACGAGGACAAGGTATACGGCAACCTCGGCGAATTCTACTTCGACAAGCGCCGGTACGCCGACGCCGCAGCGGTCTACAAAGCCTTCATGGAACGCAACCCGTTCCACAAGACGGCGCCGAACTTCCACATGCGCGTTATCGAAATCCAGGCCGCCGGCGGATTTCCCAGCCTCGTTCTCGACTCCAAAAAGGCATTCGCCACGACCTACGGGCTGCAGGCCGAATACTGGAAGCATTTCGCTCACGCCGACCGTCCGGACGTTCTCGGTTATCTGAAAACCAACCTGACCGACCTGGCGAACCATTATCATGCCTGCTACCAGGACCCGAAACAGGCCGAAGACAAATCGGCGAATTTCGAAGAGGCGCGGCGCTGGTATCGAGGGTTCTTGACCTCGTTCCCCGCGGTCCCCGAATCGCCCGTCATCAACTACCAGTTGGCGGACCTGCTCGGGGAGAATCACTCGTTCGGCGAAGCCGCCGTGGAATTCGAGAAGACCGCGTACGACTATCCGCCCCACGAAAAATCCTCCCAGGCCGGCTACGCGGCGGTCGCCTCCTACCGGGAGCAACTTGGCGCCGCCCGCCCGAAGGACGCGGAGACGGTCAAACGGGAGGTCGTCCGCAGTTCGCTGAAGTTTGCCGATGCCTTCCCGAAACACGAAAAAGCGGCGATCGTCCTCGGGGCGGCCGCGGATGATCTCTACGGCATGAAGGAATACGAACCGGCGCGTGCCGCCGCGACCAAGCTCATCGAGGCATTCCCCGGCACCGATGGGGATGTCGTCCGTGACGCCTGGCTGGTC
>DATIFQ010000242.1:0-4995 GCA_035455185.1 Bryobacteraceae bacterium
TGCCCACGACCGTGGTGATCGACCGCCAAGGGAAGGTCGTCAAACAGTGGAT
Organism: Bryobacteraceae bacterium; assembly: GCA_035455185.1. GTDB lineage: Bacteria > Acidobacteriota > Terriglobia > Bryobacterales > Bryobacteraceae > JAEHDI01. Next base: position 53 of record DATIFQ010000242.1, read on the forward strand.
CGAGTTTGCGAGCGGCCGAAAGGTACGCCGGATCATCGAGACTCTGATCGCCCGGTAGCCGGTACCGTGTAACCTGTTGAGTCCAGCACCCGGCGTCGCGTCACCAAAGAGCTGCCTCGTGGCCGTCCGTTATCTATAGCACCAAGTGTTATACTGACTCCTTGAGCACTGCAAAGGGCAATCCTGGTAAGGATCGTGCGAATATTCAAAACCAAAGCGTTCACGCGCTTCGCAAACAAGGCGCACGTTGGCGATGGCTCGCTTTGCGGAGCGGTACGGGACGCGGAGCGAGGATTGATTGCCGCCGACCTCGGCGGAGGAGTGATCAAGCAGCGGATCGCGCGCCCCGGCCAGGGGAAATCGGGCGGTTTTCGGACGTTGATCGTATTCAGGGCGGGTGTGCGAGCCATCTTCGTTCACGGCTACGCGAAGAACGAAAAGGACACCATCGCAAAAGACGAACTGTCCGCCCTCAAGAAGCTCGCAGCAGAATTGTTGGCCTATGATGACAAGACCATCGCACGGGTGATCGCGTCAGGAACTTTCGTGGAGGTGACCTGTGAGAAGAAAACAATACCGTAGTCCATTGATGGCGTCGATACACGAGACCGCCGAAGGTTTGCATTCCATCGGAGTGATGGACAAGCGCACGATGCGCGAATTCGATGTGCTATGCCTAACGCAAGTGCGCCCACTGAAGCCGAAGGAAATCCGCGCGCTCCGTTTGCGCGAAGGGGCCAGCCAGGCGGTTTTCGCCCGGTATCTCAACGTGACCACGGGCCTCGTCAGCCAGTGGGAACGCGGTGAAAAACACCCGCAAGGAGCTTCGTTGAAACTGCTCACTCTGGTCGCCAAGAACGGGCTCCAAGCAGTCGCGTGATGTGGCGGGACACAACGCCAACAGCTTCGGTTTCCCCGAACATCCGGAAGGAGGGAGTTGCAGAGCGTCAGCGTGACGCCGGTTTGGCCGAAGGGGCCTCCAGCGTGAACTCGATATCCTGCCGTCCCCAGTTCAAGGCCCAGTCCGGCCGTTTCTCGACCTGGAGCGGCACCAGCAGCCGGCCGACTGCGTATCGCAAATCGGTCTCACGGGCGTTGCGGTACGGGTTGAAGGGCAGCACCGGCCAGATCAGGCGCGCGGTGGGAGGGATCTTCAGCGTCCAGCCGCGGTGGCGGATCCAGCCACCGACTTGGTCCGGCCCCAGATCGATAGGATTCTGGTCCAACGTGACCTTCCTGTGAGCAGTCTCCAGCACCTCGCCGGGCTTGAGGACGAGCTGCAAGTTGATGGAGGCTTCCCCCATCTGGTTTGGCCCCACTTCGGTAATTCTGAATTGGAAGGTCAGGCGTTCCGGCTCCGGACGGGGAACCTGCAGGTCCACGAAGAACCTGCGGTACGCCATGCCGATGCGGTCCAGCGCATCGGTCATCCGCAACCGACTGCTCCGGGGGACGGTGGTCACCTCGCCCTCGGCCCTCTCCATGATCGTCGCCAATTCCGGCTGGTACTTCGAGCCGGCGCCGGTGATAATCATTCCCAGCCGGTCGTGGAAAATGCTCAGGTTTCCCTGCCGGTCGAGCGTGAACTGGCTGGTGGTGGGTGGGTCGTACAGGCCGGAGAGGCAGACTGTCCACGGTTCGGTCCGGCGAATGCCGGCCGGCACCGGCAGCTGGTGGGCCGCCTGAGACAACTGTTGAGGGATCGGTTCGGTAGGTCCTTCGTGATAATAGAGCGCGTTTTGTGAAAGCCGCCCCAGGTCGCGAGCGGGCACCTTACCGGCGCTAAAGAACTGCGAGAGGAATTCGGCGTACCCGCGGCCGTCCGGCCAGTGCGAAAAGGCGAAGGTCCCCCACGGACTGACGCTCCAGTACCGGTTGCGACCGTTGATCGTCTCCACGGGTTCGCCGTTGGGCCACGTGAAATACTTGTGAAAATCGGTCGATCGGCGGAGGGCTTTCAGCGCCGCGGTGTCGAGGCTGTGCTCGTAGTACAGGGCGACGCAGTTCATGGTGATGTAATCGTAACCGGTGGCCGGCCCGTTGTCGGTGAACTCGCCCCAGTAGCCGCCGGCGGCCTGCTCCTCGGTGGCCAGCCGGTGCATGGCGCGCATTCCAAGTTCCTCCCATTCCTTTTCCTTGAGGACCCGTCCGGCAAGGTAGACAGTCGAGGCGAACAGTGCGTAATGGTTCGTGGACGTCCGGATGAACGGTCCCTGGTAGCGGGGAAAGTCGAGGCGAGCTTCCGTTTGGCCGGCGAACCAGCGGACATTCCGCTCCAACTGTTTCCTCCAGCGAGCGCGGCGCTCGCCGGACAGTTTCGCCTCGAGCAGACGGTAGGAATCGAGCCAGAAGTGGATCTCCCACTCGTAGTCCTGCCGGTCCAGGAAATCGTCCCGCTCGCTCTGTTCGGCCGTCACATCCCCGAGCTTCAACGCCAGCTCCAGAAACTTCTCGTTCCCGAAGTCAGGGTTGGCCGGATGCTGCTTCGTATACAGCACCGCCGCAGCGAACATGTAACTGCAGGGGTTGCGCAGTTCCGGCGCAGGTTCGACGGACTTCAGCTCACTCTCCATCAACTTGAAGTAGTCGCCCGGCAGCTCGGCGCTCAAGACGCTTCCCGGCGCGCACACCAATGCGCCGAGCACGATAAGGACAAGGTGTTGCATTCTCATGATGGTTCCCCCGACTCCTCTGGTCATGGACTGACCAGTTCGCAGCCTGGCTTCCCGGCCCGGCTTCCTCCGATTCCCAACCACGATAATCATAAACCGGACGGACCACCCGTGCCCGCGCTGCCGTGCCGGATGCCGGAGGCTCAGATAATGGAACCATGGCCAAAAACTTCAGAGATCTCTAGCGGGAGATTCTGGCTCTCGCGATCGCCCTCGAAGAGGAGGATGGCAAGATTTACGGCGACTTCGAGGATGGCCTCCGCGAGAGGTACCCGGCCTCCGCAAGGCTCTTCGAGGAGATGCAAGCAGAGGAGTCCAGCCACCGCGCGAGTTTGCTGGACCTGTACCGCGCAAAGTTCGGCGATCATATCCCGCACATACGCCGCCAAGATGTAAAAGGATTCGTCGAGCGAAAGCCTGTGTGGCTTGTGCGCCCCTTGGGACTGCAGGCGGTTCGCAAACAGGCCGAGATCATGGAACTGGAGACTCGCCGGTTCTATGAACACGCCGCTCAACAGGTGACCGATGTTTCAGTTCGAAAGCTGTTGGGAGATCTCGCGCAGGCCGAACGCAGGCATTCCGCCCTCGCGGAATCACTCGAAGAGAAGCTGCTGACCCCGGATGTGATCAAACAGGAAGAGACGGCGCAGCGGCGGCTTTTTGTGCTGCAGATCGTACAGCCCGGCCTGGCGGGCTTGATGGACGGCTCGGTCTCGACGCTGGCGCCTGTGTTTGCCGCGGCCTTTGCCACCAAGAACAGTTGGGACGCGTTTTTGGTTGGCATGGCGGCATCCGTTGGCGCGGGGATTTCGATGGGCTTTGCGGAGGCCCTCTCAGACGATGGTTCGCTGACCGGCCGCGGCCATCCGTGGATACGCGGGCTGGTCTGCGGCCTTATGACGACTGCTGGCGGGATTGGCCATACGCTGCCCTTCCTGATCGCCGATTTTCACGCGGCGACAGTGGTGGCGATCGTTGTCGTTACTGCCGAGTTGTTCGCCATCAGCCTGATCCGCAACAAGTACATGGACACGCCTTTCGTCTCGGCGGCGTTACAGGTGATTCTTGGGGGCGCACTTGTGTTCGCCGCCGGAATTCTGATCGGAAGTTCGTAAGGGGCGTCAACAGGCGGGCATCCGGACGCCGGATGCTAACTGACGAGATTAGGCCGCGCGAAACGGACCAAGTCTGGCGCAGCCAGCCTCGGTCCACGATAGGCGCTCACCTCTCCGAAACGCTGGTGCTGTTCCCAATCTTCGCGGGCGCGGGCGATTTCGTCCGGGGTTCGAGCCACGAAATTCCACCACATGAGAACCGTCTCCGGAAACGGCGGCCCGCCAATCAGGAGGATGCGGGCGCCCGAACGACTGCGGAAGGACACGCTCGAACGGCGCACACCCAAATAGTGAAGCTGGTGGTCCGGCAAAGGCCGCCCCTCCAGAGAACAATCTCCACGGAGCACGAGCACGGCGTGCTCGTATCCCTGCTCAAGCCCGATTTCCACGGCTTCTCCGGGATGGACTTGAACATCCGCGCCGACAATCCCGGAATAGTGCCGCGCGGGAGATGCCGCTCCCGCGAGCGAACCGGCAAACACCTGAATGACTCCGCCAGGCTGCTCGACGCCCGGCACAAGCGTGAGTCCTTCAAAGGCCGGATCGATGTTACGGTGCGCCTCCGGAAGCGCGACCCAAAGCTGCACACCGTCCAAGTGAGAACTGTTGTCAAGCGGCGTCTGCTCCGCGTGAGCAATGCCGGCGCCAGCCGTCATGACGTTGACGCCGCCCGGCCGCGCCACCGCTTCACACCCGAGGCTGTCGTCGTGCAGGATCTCGCCGTCGAGCAGCCACGTCACCGTTTGAAGGCCGATGTGAGGATGGGGCGCCACATCCATTGGCTTCTCGTCCGCGAAGGTCAGCGGTCCAAACCGGTCGAGGAAGCACCATGGGCCCACGAGCCGCCGGCCTCTGACCGGAAGCGCACGCGCAACCGGGAGGTTGCCAAGCATGACATTGGTGTTCGGGAACGACTCGAGTGTGCGATCCGGCGCCCCGAGCGCGCTACACTCTTCCGCCGCGACAGTCGGTTTCCCAGCCATGCATGAACTCCTCTCGTTTCCAGGCTCCGCGTCTGACGACCTAGGCCCAGAATAGCAACGGATGACGGTTACCGGAGCTGTTGAGTGACCCGAAGCTTACTCGGATCTGAGGCCGGTCCGGCTACAATGTAGAGCACAGGTTTATGCGGGTCTGGTTCGGCACCCAAATCCTC
>DATIFQ010000243.1:0-7480 GCA_035455185.1 Bryobacteraceae bacterium
GCATCACGAGGCGATCCGCGGCTTCGTCAAGAATCTCAAGCCGCCGCTCAAGCTCTCGCTGCCCGCGCTCGAGACGCTCGCCCTGATCGCTTACAAGCAGCCCATCACGGCGCCGGAGATCATGGAGATCCGCGGCGTGCAGGGCGCGGGCGTACTCAAGACTCTGCTCGACCGGAAGCTCATCACTACCGCCGGCCGCAAGAACGTTGTCGGTCGGCCGATCCTCTATAAGACCACCAGGGACTTCCTCGTGCAGTTCGGCCTCAAGGATCTGAGCGAGTTGCCCACTCTGAAGGAGTTCGAGGAACTCGGGCGATTGGCCGTGGCTGACGAAGAGCCTGCGACAGCCGAAACCGCCGAGCAGTCCGAACCCGCCGAGCCGTCCGAGGAAGTGCCGCCGGCCGAAGAAGAGCAAGCCGAGTAAATGGCCGAAGAGCGACTCCAGAAGATACTCTCCCGAGCCGGTGTCACCAGCCGCCGAAAGGCCGAGGAGTTAATGCTGGAGGGCCGGGTCACCGTTAACGGCGCGGTCGTCGTCACCCTCGGAACCAAGGCCGATCTGGCGCGGGACGAGATCCGCGTGGACCGCCGCCGTCTCAAGGAACCCCAACGGCTGGTCTACCTCGCTGTGAACAAACCGGATAGCTGCGTCACCACCCTCCACGACCCGCAGGGCAGGCGCACCGTGCTCGATCTCGTGAAGGGGATTCGCGAGCGGGTGTTTCCGGTTGGACGCCTGGATTATCACAGCGAGGGCCTGCTGCTGCTGACCAACGATGGCGAGTTCGCCAACCGGATCACCAGCGCTTCCAGCCACGTCCAAAAGACCTACCTCGTGAAGGTCAACGGGAACCTTTCGCTGGAGCAGGAAGACTCCTTCCGGGGAGGCATCCCTCTGGGAGGGCGACGAACGGCGCCGGCCGGCCTGCGGTTAATCCGGAGGGCGCGGAACCCGTGGTACGAGGTTCGGCTCATCGAAGGCCGCCAGAATCAGATTCGGCTGATGTTCAAGCACCTCGGCCGGCTGGTCGAGAAGTTGCGCCGCGTCCGGATCGGCTTCCTCGAACTCGGGCCGCTCAAACCCGGCGAATTTCGCCACCTGACCCCGTCTGAGGTGGATCGTTTTCGCCGCGTGTTGAATCTAAAACGTGACTGAAATGCCAAGTGTGCTTGAGCTCCTGCGGACGTCGCGGATCATCGCCGTCGTCGGTCTTTCAAGTAAGAGGTGGCGTCCCAGTTTTGGGGTCTCCGAGTACATGCAGCGAGCGGGATACCGGATCATCCCCGTGAACCCCGGCGAGACGGAAGTGCTCGGCGAGAAGTCCTATGGCGGCCTCGAAGAGGTCCCGGAGAAAGTGGATATCGTCGACGTTTTCCGCCGCTCGGAGTTCGTCCCGGAAATCGTAGAACAGGCGATTCGGATCGGGGCGCGGGCGGTTTGGCTTCAGGAGGGGGTCGTTCACGAAGAGGCCGCGGCGAAAGCCCGGGCCGCCGGCCTGATGGTCGTGATGGATCGCTGTATCCTCAAGGAACACAGGAAGTTAGTCGATTAGCTCCGCGGTTCAAGCCTCGCTGAATTCGAGCTGATCTCCCGGTTCGGTCGAGGTTGCGGCGATGGCGCCGGCCGGCAGTTCGAGCACGGAGTGGGCCCAAATGGACACAGAAATGCGGCTTTTGGGCATGTTTTGGCGCACTTTTAGCACCTTTTTTTCACGGTTCAGGAACAGAACGTCGATCGGAAACTTCATTCCGAAGGTGTGAATCGCTTCGCACGGCGCAATCCACAACCCTTCTCCCGGCGGCAGGCTTTCGTGCTTGAGGAGTCCGACGCGGCGCTTCCGGCTGGTGTCGGCGGAGTCGGCGTGGGTCGCGAGCGTGGTTCCCTTGGTCCGATTTCGAATGGTGAGCGTCGCCATTCCTCACAAGATAGCGGTCCGGGGCTGATGTGCGCCACTTGATGCTATTCTGGAAGGGAACCCCATCCCTTTTTGCCGGAACTTCATCTTGAAAATCGGATTTGTCAGTCTAGGATGTCCGAAGAATCTCGTGGACACCGAGGTCATGATGGGCCAGCTCGTGGCTCTGGGGCACGAGCTCACTCCTCGCCCCGAGGAGGCGGACGCAATCGTCGTCAACACGTGCAGCTTCATCGATCCGGCAAAGCAGGAGTCCGTAGACACGATCCTCGAGATGGCCGAATTCAAGCGCTCCGGACGCGCGCGCAAGCTGATTGTGGCCGGCTGCCTTGTGGAGCGGTATCGCGACGAGATCAAGAAGAACATTCCCGACGTGGACGCGGTGATCGGTACGAACGAACTGGAATCGATCGCGGCGGTTTGTGAAGGGACGGACCGCGGATCGAACCCGCTCGAAGCGTATCTCTACCACGACCTGACGCCGCGCGTCCTTTCCACGCCCCGCCATTACGCTTACGTCAAGATCGCGGAAGGCTGTGACCACCCGTGCAGTTTCTGTGTGATTCCACAATTCCGGGGGCGGTTCCGCAGCCGCCATTTCGAATCGGTCGTGGCGGAGGCGTCCCGGTTGTTCTCCGAGGGTGTGCGCGAAATCAATCTCATCGGCCAGGACACAACGTGCTACGGCGAGGACCTCGGTCTTCAGGACGGCCTGGCTCTCCTGCTCGACCGTCTCGCGCGGATCGACACGCCCCGCGAGAAATGGATCCGGTTCCTGTACGCCTATCCAAACAAGGTGACCCAACGGCTGCTCGACACGATGGCCGGGCACGCCGCGCTCGTCAAGTACATCGACATGCCGCTTCAGCACGCGAGCGCGAGCGTGCTGAAACGGATGAAACGCGGGGCGTCGGGAGACATTTTTCTGAAGCTCGTCGAGCGGATTCGCCGGACCATTCCCGGCGTTGCGATCCGCACCAGCATGATCGCCGGCTTCCCCGGCGAGACGGCGGAGGATTTCGAGGAGCTTTGCCAGTTCGTCGAGGCGGCCCGATTCGACCATCTCGGGGTTTTCTCGTATTCGGACGAGGAAACGAGCGTGAGCTACCATCTGGACGGCAAGGTGGACCGCAGGACAATCTACAACCGCAAGCGGCGCCTCATGGCGCTTCAGAGACGAGTGTCGCGAAGCACGAACCGGCTCCGCGCCGGCGAGGAAGTGACGGTTCTGGTCGAGGGACCTTCCCGGGAGACCGATCTGCTTTGGGAGGCGCGGATGGCTACCCAAGCGCCCGAGATCGACGGCGTGGTCCTCATCAACGACTTCATCGGAACCGAGCCGAAACCGGGGCAGATACGCCGCCTCCGCATCACCGAAGCTCACGATTACGACCTTGTCGGGACGCTGCTCGAAGCGCGCGAGTCCGAAAGCCACCCCCCTTCTCCCGACCCGTTCCGGATTCTGGGCGGCCACACGGCGCCGCCGTCCGCCGCCCTGGGGCAGGGAGCGGAGTTGCAGCCATGAAGTGCCCAATTTGCAAGAAAGAGGTTCAGCCCGGCGATCCGTTCATGCCGTTTTGCAGCGACCGCTGCCGGATCATCGACCTCGGCAATTGGGCGACGGGGAAGTACGTGATCTCGACCCCGATCGTGACGGAGTCCGAGGCGGAAGAAGACGAAGCGCCCCCGAAGAGGAACGGCGATGGCCGGTAGCGCCGCCGGCCGGCTCGCGTCCTGCATTTCGACCGTCTGCGGCCTCGGCCGCGTTCCCGTGGCGCCGGGAACCGCGGGTTCTCTGGGTGCGCTTGCGGTGGCGTATGCGCTGGTCAGCGTCTTCGGCTGGAAGCCCTGGCATTTTGCCGTGTTGTCCGCCGTAATTGCCGTGCCGTCGGTTTGGGCCGCGAGCCGGACGGCGATGGACAGCGGGAGCAAGGATCCGCCGAAGGTCGTGATTGACGAGGTGATCGGCCAGTGGGTGACGCTGGCGGGCGCCGGGCTATTGGTGTGGCAGACGTGGCTGGCCGCGTTTGTGCTCTTCCGGCTGTTCGACATCTGGAAGCCGCCGCCGGTGCGCCAGGCGGAAGCGCTTCCGGGCGGGGCCGGCATCATCGCCGACGACGTCGTGGCGGGCGTCTATGGCGCGCTTGTCTTATTCGCAGCGGGGTGTTTCAATTTTGAGTGACGCTATGGCGATACGGAAGGAATCGGGCAACCGGCCCAAAATCGAAGCAGTCTCGCCTCGGGCCGCAATCGCCGGAGGGGAGTTTCAGATCCGCGGCAGCGGGCTCGCGAAATCGCATCAGCCGCGGGTCACCCTCGGAGACGTTCCGGCGCCGATTGTGATCGGGTCGGCTGAGTATATCGTGATCCGCGTGCCCGAGGGCGCGTCGGTCGGCGAACTGGTGATTCAGAACGGCGAGCAGGCAAGCGCATCCTGGATGTGCGACCTCGGCGTGCAGATTGCCGACAGCCTGCACCCGGTTGCGAATCCGGCCGTCGACGCACAAGGAAACATCTTTGTGACGTTCTCCGGCTCGCGCGGCCAGAAGACGCCGGTGTCCGTCTTCAAGATCGACCTGAATTACAACGTAAAACCCTTCCTTTCGGAACTGATGAACGCCACGGGGCTGGCGTTCGACAGCGACGGGCAGCTCTACGTGTCCAGCCGCTACGACGGCATCGTCTACCAGGTGACGCCCGGCGGCACGATGTCCGTCTACGTCGAAGGCATGGGCGTGGCGACCGGCATCGCATTCGATGGGGAGGGGAACCTCTACGTCGGCGACCGGAGCGGCACGATTTTCAAGATCAGCCGCGACCGCCAGATTTACGTCTTTGCCACCATCGAGCCGTCGATCGCCGCTTACCATCTTGCTTTCGGCGCCGACGGCCACCTTTACGTGACCGGGCCGACCACGTCGAGCTTCGATGCGGTCCACCGCATCTCGCCCGCCGGCGACGCCGAGGTTTTCTATCGCGGGCTTGGCCGTCCCCAGGGCCTCGCTTTCGACGCGGACGGAAATCTGTACGTTGCCGCGTCGATGGGCGGGCGCAAGGGCGTCATTCGAATCGACCCCGAGCGGCGCGCGGAGTTGTTCCTTTCCGGACCGGGCATCGTCGGTATGGCGTTCGCGCCTTCCGGCTCGCTCGTCGTCGCCACCAGCGGCGCCCTTTACAGGGCCGATGTCGGAATCAGGGGCAAGCCTCTCCCGTAAATGAACGCCGAAATCATCGCTGTCGGCTCGGAGTTGCTGACGCCGCAGCGGCTCGATACGAACTCTCTTTACCTCACGGAGAAGCTGAACGGGATCGGTGTGGAGGTTGTCGCGAAGGCCGTGATCGGCGACGACGCCCGCCGCCTGGCGGAAGCGGTGCGGGGCGCCCTCGCACGTTCGGAGATTGTGATCCTCACCGGCGGCCTCGGGCCTACCGAGGACGACGTGACGCGCGACGCCGTGGCCGGCGCGCTGGGGCGGGAACTGATCTTCCACGATGAAATCCGCGAGCGGATCGAGCAGCGGTTCCGGCGCATGGGGCGGCGGATGGTGGAGATCAACAAGCGCCAGGCGTATGTGATCGAAGGGGCCGAGTGGCTGCCGAACGACAACGGCACCGCGCCCGCGCAATGGATCGAGGATTCCGGACGCGTGGTGATCCTGCTGCCCGGGCCGCCCAGCGAACTGAAGCCGCTGTTCGATCAGGAATGCCTGCCCAGGCTGAAGCGGCGCCTGCCACCGCTGGTGATCCGGACGCTTTTCTTCCGTGTCGCCGGCATGCCGGAGTCGGACCTGGACCAGCTCATCTCCCCCGTCTACAAGCAGTACGAAAACCCGGTGACGACGATCCTGGCGGCGCCGGGCGATATCCAGATCCACCTGCGCGCGCGCTGCGAGACCGAGGAGGAGGCGCAGCGGCTGCTGGCGGAGGCAGGCGGAAGGATTGCGGAGCTTCTCGGCGACCGGATCTACTCGAGGAACGGCGATCCGCTCGAAGCGGTGGTTGGGCAACGGCTGCGCGAGCGGGGGGAGACGCTCAGCGTGGCCGAGAGCTGCACGGGCGGGCTGCTGGCGGAGCGGATCACGCAGATTCCGGGCAGCTCGGATTACTTTCTCGGGGGCTTTCTTGTTTACACCGAGCGGATGAAGACGGAGCTGCTTGGCGTGGATGCCGCTCTGCTGGGGGAGCATGGCGCGGTGAGCGAAGCGGCGGCGGAGGCGATGGCAATCGGGGCGCGGAATCGCACCGGATCGACGTATGCGCTGTCCGTGACGGGGTATGCCGGACCGGACGGCGGCGACGAGGGGGCTCCGGTGGGAACAGTGTTCATCGGACTGGCGTCGGCATCGGGCTGCCAGGCGCGGCGGTTCCGTTTCCTCGGCGGCCGCGACCGTGTCCGCGCGATGGCGGCGCAGACGGGGCTGGATTTGCTGCGGCTTAACAGCCGTCAGCGATCAGCGATCAGCGATCAGCAAAAAGCTGATAGCTGAAAGCAGCGCTACCCACGTCCCGCCAACCGCCTTGATGCCGAGAATTTCGGTGACGGAAGCCGCGGACAGATGGACCGTTCTCGCTCACCCAGGCCGCCAGGGCGGCCACCGGAACGTGGCGCTGGAGCACGAGTGCTGCCACGTTGGGTGATATGATGCGGAACGTCGACCGCAACCACGCGGGCGAAGCGAGCGATCTCCGTGCGGCGAGTGAGGAGATAAGAGGATCTCTTGCCGGACTCGTTGGGAACTGTCCGTCTGTCCCTGCTTTTGTCCGCCAGTTCCATCTGTATGGTGGGCAGGCAGCAGCGGGCGCTGACTTCGCGACGATCTCGGCAGGCGGGCGCGTTCAGACAGTTGGGCCAGGGCGACAAATGGTGGAGTTACCAAACGGAACGAAAGTGCTTCGTCGCCCGAGCACAGAGCAGGAGGCCCCGACTCTCGAGACAAAGGCGCCGCAAGGCCGACCCATGAAGTTTCGCTATGACCAGTAACCAGAAGATCCAGCCTGTCCGCGATCGAGAACTGATCGACAGAATGCGGCAGCTGGCCGCGGGAGTGGTCGTCGGTACAGGTGACGTCAGTCGCGAATGGGTCCTGAAAAAACACTGGGTGGTTGTGCCGGTGGAAAGTGACGACCACTTCTCCGGAGCCACAGTTGCACGGATCGCGGCAAGCTGTCGAGACGGCAAAGACCAGTGCTTCGCCCTCATTACTGAGGAGGTTTACAACATCGATTCGTGTTTCTTAGTTCCGTGCGAGGAAGCGGCATTGGAGGAACTTAACAATGCTCTAGCTTTGTTCCCGTTCGTGCTGCTTCCACAGGAACGGTCGTGGTGTATCGTCTGCACTAAGGAAGATTACTATCTTGTCGCGGGACCCAGTGGGTTTGTTGAGACGGTGGTCGGCATGAGCATAGCTGATGCACAAGCGGCATATCGGCGGTCGGCGGACGAATGGATCATGGAAAAGCAGAAACAGTTTCATCGGTCAGTAGCAGCGCGGTACGAGGAACTGACATCTGCTACTGCAAGCAATCGGGCCTGAAAGCATATCGTTCCCGCCATGAATTCGGCG
>DATIFQ010000244.1:0-10665 GCA_035455185.1 Bryobacteraceae bacterium
GAGACCGCGTCGAGACCTGCCCGATCTCAGGCACCGCCCGAAGGACCGGCGATCCGATGCACGATGCCGACAGCATCCGGCAGTTGCTGAATTCCGCCAAGGAAGAATCCGAGCTGACGATGTGCACCGACGTGGACCGCAATGACAAGTCGCGGGTTTGTGCACCGGGCTCGGTAAGAGTCATTGGCCGGAGGCTGATCGAGTCCTACGCCGGCGTTTTCCACACAGTCGATCATGTGGAAGGAATTCTTCAGCCAGGCTACGACGCGCTGGATGCATTTCTCAGCCACATGTGGGCGGTTACGGTCATCGGAGCTCCGAAGAAGGCTGCGGCGCAGGCGATCGAGGATCTTGAGAAGGACGCTCGCGGCTGGTACGGAGGGGCGGTCGGGATGCTGTCGCTCTGCGGCGACATGAACACCGGCATTCTAATCCGGACGATTCATCTTCGCGACGGCGTTGCCGCCTATCCTGTAGGCGCGACAATCCTGTACGACTCCATTCCGGCGATGGAGGAACAGGAGACGCGTCTCAAGGCAACCAATTTCTTCCGCACGCTGGAAGAGAAGCGACCGGAACCCGAGGCCCGCGCGGAGGCAGTTTTCACGAGCAGCGAGGGCGGTGGCGTAAAGCTGCTGCTGGTGGACAATGACGACTGCTTCATCCACACCCTGGCCAACTACGCCCGGCAGACGGAGGCTGAAGTGGTCACTTACCGCGCTGGATTTCCGCTGTCGCTGATCGGCGAACTGGCCCCAAGCCTCGTGCTGATCTCGCCCGGACCGGGCCGTCCCGCAGATTTCGGTGTGCCGGACCTCGTCCGCTACTGCGCGCAATCAGGGATCCCGGTTTTCGGTGTTTGTCTCGGCCTTCAGGGCATCGTCGAGGCGTTTGGCGGCGAACTCGGTGTGCTCGATTATCCGATGCACGGCAAGCCGTCGGTGGTGGTCCATCACGGAAAAGGAGTTTTCGAGGGGCTGCCCGAGAAGTTTACGGTCGGCCGCTATCACTCCCTGTTTGCGCGGAAGGAAACGTTCCCCGCCTGCCTCGAGGTGACCTCTGAATCCGAGGATGGGGTGATCATGGGTGTGCGGCACCGCGAGCTGCCCGTGGAAGCGGTGCAGTTCCATCCGGAGTCGATGCTCACGCTTCATGGCGATTGCGGGCTCCGGCTGATGGAGAACGTGGTCAGGCTCTATGGCCACGCAAGGGTCTGACGCGCGGCCGTCGTAACGGAATGTCCCACGTAATTATCGCCGGCGGCGGACTGGCTGGTCTTGCGGCCGCCGCAGCGCTTGGCGGAGAGGGCTACCGGGTCACGCTCTTCGAATCGCGGGCATTCCTCGGGGGCCGGGCGACGTCGTTTCCGCTGTCTCCTTCCGACGAGGATTCCGAGGTCATTGACAACTGCCAGCACATTCTTCTTCGCTGCTGTCGAAATCTGCTCGACTTCTACCGGCGGCTCGGCGTGGATGGAAGCATCCGCTTCCATCGGCAGTTCCACTTTCTGGAGCCCGGCGGAAGAATGTCGGTGTTTCGCGCGGGACTGCTGCCCGCGCCACTGCAATTCACAGGATCATTCCGAAAACTGTCTTTCCTCAGCCTCCCGGAGAAACTGGCGGTCGCGCGCGGGCTGATGGCCTTGCGGCGGGAATACGGGCGGCGGCGCGATCTCGACCAGCTCACGATGCTCGACTGGCTGCGGGAGAAGCGCCAGCCGGAGCAGGCGGTCAGGCGCTTCTGGCATCCCGTGTTGGTGAGCGCCGTCAATGAGGAACTGGACCGCATGGCCGCCAGTCACGCGTTTCAGGTCTTCCGGCTGGGCTTTCTGGGAAGGCGCGACAGTTACGAAATGGGCGTTCCCGATGTGCCGCTGGGGTCGCTCTACTCCTCGGAATCCTGGGCGCGTCTGGGTGGGGTGGAGATCCGCTTCCGTTCTCCCGTCGAGCGAATTCTGATCGGCGGCGGCCGGGCGTCTGGCGCCCTTGTCAATGGAAAGACGCACGCGGCCGACTTCTATGTATGCGCCGTTCCATTCGAGCGAGTGCTGGCGGTGGCGCCGGATGCGGGACTAGACGTTTCGGCATTCGAGCACTCTCCGATCACCGGGATTCACCTGTGGTTCGACCGTCCGGTCACGAAGCTTCCGCACGCGGCGCTGCTCGATCGGACCATTCAGTGGTTGTTCAACAAGTCCGGTGGGTGCTACGTGCAACTGGTGGTCAGCGCGTCGCGCAGCCTGATTGAGATGCCACGGGGCGAAGTGATCGATCTGGCGCTCCGGGAGCTGGCCGAATTCTTCCCCGCTACCAGGGAGGCGCGGCTCGAGAAGGCGCACGTGGTGAAGGAGGCGCGAGCGACGTTCTCGGCCCGGCCCGGACTGGAGTCGCGCCGGCCACCGGCGGAGACGTCCATCCCGAACCTGTTTCTGGCCGGAGACTGGACTCGGTCCGGGTGGCCGGCGACCATGGAGGGCGCGGTGCGCAGCGGGTATCTCGCCGCCGAAGCCGTAACCCGCGTGGCCGGCGATCCGAAAAGGTTCCTGTTGCCGGACGTGGCGTGAACATCCCCCGCCCGGTCTTTTGGGATAATCGAACTATGCGTCTTGTGCTGGCTCTGTTCGCGCTTTTGGCGGCGTCGACGTTTCCGCTCGCGGCCGACCCGCCCATGACCAAGCTTCGCATTGAGGTAAAAAACCACACCGATAAACCAGTGGAGCGGGCGAGCGTGATCGTCCGATTCGTCAAGGGCCGTTCGGCGATGAAGTTGGGCAAGAAGGTCCGAAAGCATTGGGAGATGCGCACCAACCAGGACGGCATCGCCGCGATCCCGCCGATCCCGCAGGGGGAACTCACCGTTCAGGTGATTGCCAAGGGCTACCAGACGTTCGGCCAGAAGTTCGACGTCGAGGAAGAAGAGAAGACGATCGAAGTGACGCTGAACCCGCCGCAGCCGCAGTTCTCGGCCCACCAGTAGCCGGCGGTCAGCCCGCCAGAGCGATCGCATCCATCTCCACCTTTGCGTTGCGCGGAAGACGCGCGGCCTCGATCGTAGACCGGGAGGGTGGCTGGTTTGCGAAGTACCGCCCGTATACATCGTTCATCGCGGCGAAGTCGTTGACATCTTTCAGAAACACGGTCACTCGGAGGACCCTGTCGAGCGAGGAACCCGCGGCCTCGAGCACGGCTTTCAAGTTCTCCAGAACGCGCTCCGTCTGCGCGGCGATGTCTCCTTCTATGAGGATTCCGGTTGTCGGGTCGAGGGGAATCTGACCGCTGGCAAAAACCAGCCCGTTGGCGACGACGGCCTGCGAGTAAGGGCCGATCGCCTTCGGTGCGCGGTCCGTCGCGATGATGGTCTTCATTTCGTTTCCTCCAGAGAGCGGCTCGCGGTTTGATCACGCGCGGCGCACACTCCATTCTGCACGCCCGCCGGTCCCGAGCGCCAGGGCAACCCGATAAGGCGGAATTCAGCCGGTGCTCAGTTGTTCGACTGATGGCCAGCTACCCGCAAAGGCCCGACCATAAACGTGAGGTAGTCCGTCGTTCGTGTCGAAGCCGCAGAAATTCCACTCGCTGGCCGCGAAGTTTTCTGTTTTCACCGCGATGTTGGTGATCTGGATCACTTCTCTCCAGGTTGCCTACCACTGGACGCAGGACTACTTCTCAATCCAGGAACACGTTTCTCTCAGCATTCTGCTGCTCATCTTCGCGGTCCTGCTGGCGCGTTTCACAAGCAGAGTGTTCGTTCGGCCTCTTGTCGTGCTCCAACGAGGCATGGCGTCAGTCGTCCAGGGCAGGCTGGAGCCGGTGCGGATTTCGCCGACGCACGACGAGATCGAGAACCTTGGCGACAGCTTCAACCGGATGATCGCGGCGCTGGCCGAGTCGCGACGGGAAGTGCGCGAGCATCAGGAACAGCTTGAGCGAAAAATCCGCGACCGTACCCAAGCGCTCGAGAAGGAGACGCGGCGCGCGGAGGCGGCGAGCCGGGCAAAGAGCGAGTTTCTCGCCAACATGTCGCACGAGCTGCGGACCCCGATGAACGGCATCCTCGGAATGATCGACATCGTGCTCGATAGCCCGCTGACGGACGCGCAACGTGAGGAACTGGCCACTGCCAAGGACTGCTCTTTCTCGCTACTCGGCCTGCTCAACGACATCCTGGACCTCTCGAAGATCGAGGCCGGCAAGCTGGAATTGGAATCGATCCGTTTCCCCATCCGGCCGTTGCTGGACGATTGTCTGAAATCGGTCCTGCCGCGGACCCGTCAGAAGCGGCTGGATCTGCTGTCGGAACTTTCCCCCGACGTGCCGGACTACCTGCTCGGCGATCCGCTCAGGTTGCGCCAGATCCTGATCAACCTGCTCGGCAACGCGGTCAAATTCACGGATCGCGGATCGGTGAAGCTTTCCCTGACGGGCCGTCGCCTGCCGGACCAGCAGCGCGCGGAACTGCATTTCGCGATCGCGGATACCGGCGTCGGCATCCCAAAGCAGAAGGTCCACGCGATCTTCGATGAATTCACGCAGGTGGACGGCAGCACCACGCGGAAGTACGGTGGCACGGGACTGGGGCTGTCGATTACGAGAAAGCTTGTCGAGTTGCATGGTGGCCGTATCCATGTTGAGAGCGAGCCTGGCCGGGGCAGCGTGTTCCACGTCTTGCTGGATTTGGTGGTAGCGGGACCGGCGCCCACCGAAGCGGCGCCGAATACAGCGGAGACCGTGGCGCACCCGCATCAGCCGGCGCGAATTCTCATTGCGGAGGACAATCCCGTCAACCAAAAGGTTGCTGCGGTCCTGCTAGGCAAGCGTGGTTACCAGACGACCGTCGTGAATCACGGGCGCGAAGCCATTGACGCACTGGAGCGCGCGGAGTTCGACCTCGTTCTAATGGATCTCCAGATGCCGGTTCTCGACGGCATCGAGGCGACCAAGCTGATCCGCCAGGACGCGCGCTGGCACGACCTGCCGATCATTGCCCTCACCGCTCATGCGATGCAGGGGGATCGGGAACGCTGTCTCGCCGCCGGCATGAACGAGTACGTCCCGAAGCCGGTACAGCCGCCGGTGCTGCTTGCGACCGTGCGCAAATGTCTCGCCGGCAGCCTCGCCGGAGCGACGAAGTCGCTCCGCGCCTAGCAGTGGCGCGGGCCATCGTCTTCTGTGGCCTGCGGGGGCGGCAGACGACAAAAGCTGATCGTCTGCCCCATATCAACCCGCATCACGGTGCCGCGACGGCGACGATCGGGCCGTTGCTCTCGACACCTCCGATCGTGATCCGCAACGCGTGGTTGCCCGGCGCCAGGTCCGCGGGCGTCTTGATGTTCGCCTGGCCGAGACCGACGTAATTGGGCGTCAAACCGAGGAAGCCCACTTCCGCAGGCTTTCCTCCCAGTGTCGCGCTGAATGGTGCGGTGCACTGGAACAGCGGCGGGTACGGAACCGCGGCGCCGGTCTGGAGCGGATTATCGAGTGGGCTCACGCCGGTCAGGTACGCGATGATGTACTTACCCGCCTTGACCGGATGCGCGGCGTCGTTAAGACTGCCGTCCTCGTGATTGACGACGATCGGCTTATCGCCTCCGTAGAGAAAGATCCCGGGAGCCGAGGCCAGAACCGAGATTTTCACCGTGTCGCTCAGCATGTCTCCCGACTTGACTACCACCGAGGCCTCGCCCGGCTTCGTTTCGAAGGGGATCTGCGCATTGATCTGCGCGGGGCTGACATAGAATAACGGAGCAGGCGTCCCATTGACCGTCACCGAGGTGTCGCCGAGCGTATTTGGCAACGGCACCGATCCCGCCTTCGCCTCCTCCCTGGCCAATTTCTTGCCGAAGACGGTGAAGATCCCACCCGGTGAGACCGGCGGCAGGAACGAAGCGCCGTTGGTGACGCCCTCCGCGCTGAAGTCTGGTCCGATAAGGGTAACGAGTAGAGTGGCGTCCTGATAGGCCTCGTACCCGCTCAGATTGATGAACCACTCACCGGGCAAGACGTCGGCGATATCCACCGATTCTTGATTCCCGTTTTCCCAACTGGCCTCATCGAAGTCGCACGGAGCGAGGATACCGGAGCAGACCGGCGCTTTGCCGAAACGGGCCATCAGGTCGAGATCGCCCGTTCCACCGCTGGTCGTCACCCGCAAACGGCTGGCGCCTTCGGGTACGACGACCTTGTAGAAAGTCTCCGAAGTCCGGTCGCCCGAAAGCCCGGACTTCGGGATCCCCGGAGTCAGAACCTCGGCGCCCAGTAACGCCCCTTTCAAGGTCACGTTTTGGTATGCCCCACTGGCCTCCACGATCACGCCCCAGAAGCCTGCTTCCGGCGTGGCAACCGAGATGGTTTCCGTCGTCCCGGATTCGAACGACATCCCGTAAATGTCGAATAACGGATCGACCACCGTCATGTCGGGATCTCCGTTCCCGCCCCGCAGGGTGAACTGGAGGATGGTGGTCTTTGCCGGCACGTTCATCACGGCGACCCCAAAGCTGTTCCTCGGACCATCGATGCCGATCGGACTGTTCGCCTCGAGCGGTGTGAAGACCGGGACCAGAATGCCGTGCGTGACCTTGCCGTCTTTGCCGTCCGTGATGCGAATAACGGCACGCCGGGCCGTGAAGGTCGGCATCCACTGGAGCAGACCCGTGTTGGCATCGACCGTCATGCCGGAAGGACCCTCGACCAGTTCGTACGTCAGTTTGTCGCCATCCGGGTCGGACGCCTTGATGGAGTAAGTGAGTTTCTCGCCATACATCGCGTACTCGGGGGGCTGGCTGATGACCTTGGGACCGCGGTTCGTGGTGACGTAGTCGGGTGGAAGGTCCCAGGCGGCGTCGAAAACCAGGGGATCCGCTCCGGCGAGTTTGCCGAGAGCGCGGGCGGAATTGCCAAAACCGTGCCGGGCGAACGACTCCCAAATCTTGCGGCGGTTCGCACCTCCGTTGGTGAGGTCGTCCGCGCTCAGGATGGCGTCCCGCGCATCGATCAGGGTGGGGGTGCAGGGCAATGTCTTGAAGCTGTTCATTACCAGCCTGTCAGTGACCTGCTGGCCGAGCTGCTTTCTCAGATCCCATAACGCGGCTGCCCAAAGTTCTCCGTCGTTGTGTCCCTCAAAGCCCTCGTTGCCGAAATGCTCGTAGGTGAGCGGGTAGTTCTCATAACTGCGCCGGCGGTAACCCGAATCCGGGTTTCGGCTCATGTACGCGTCGAGAACCGGGTTATTGAAGTAGCTCACCGCGAAGTAATCGGAGGTCCCTTCGGATAACGCGACCGACTGGACCGAGGCGAACATGCAAGTAACTTCGTTTGGCCCTCCCACGAGGCGGTCCGTGACTCCATGTGCGTACTCGTGGGTGACAAGCTGGCCACTGTAGGAGCCGTCCCGGTCGTCCGTGGGCACCGTCGGGTCAGCGCCGGAGTCGACGCCAACCTCCATTCTGGGAGACTCTCCGTCGGGCAGCGTTACGAAGTTGCCTCCTTCGAGTGATGCCCAATAGTCTTGCGCCTCCGCCAGCACGTGGTCGTTCCCCAACCCCCCACGGCTGAAGTTGAGCGTCTGAAAGTTTCCGGCGATCTCGTCGAAGCCAAGATCGTAGAAATAGTCATGAGCGATGTTGACCAAATAAAAGAGATTCGTGACCGAGGCGGGCCCGAACTGCGTCGGGTCCTGTCCTGTGGATCCCTCGCCCGCCATGAACACGAAGAACTGCGTGGCGCTGTACGCCCTGCCGTCCGACAACTCGGCATCGGTTCCGGGATCGGGCTCGTCATCGGAGTCCGTGTCGAGATAGGCGTCGACGTTGTTACCCTTTGTGACTGTCGTGCCAGGACTCAGCCACGAGTCGGGTAAGTCAACCATTTCCCGCGGACCTTGCACCGGCGATTCCTTCCAGACGCGGGCCTTGCCTGCCGAGTGGACGAGATTCTGCGAGAACAGAAGCTTTCCGGAAGCGGCGTCAACGAGCAATTCGTAGTGGCGGCCCCGTTCGAGCTGCAGATAAATGCGATAGGCGAGGTGTCCGGATTCCGGGGACAGCGGGAAAACGGCGGGCTCCACGAGAACGGGAGACCATGCGGGCTTCACGGGATTGCGGAAGCGAAGCCGGCCGGCCGGTGAGGCCGGCAGAGGCACGAGGGCCTCCGTAACAGGCTTGCCGAGGCGGCGGAGCGCCGCTCCGATGGCCTGCTGCGGTGTGAGCTGCGGGGTAGTGTCCACGGCGGTGTTGAGGAGTACATCTCCAAATGCGATCCCGAGCACCTGCCCTGATGCATCGACAGTTACCTGGATCAGACCGCGGAACACAGGCACTCCAAGGATGCCTTGCTGAAACGTTATCTGCGTACCCGAACCAATCGGGCTTTCCCGCACCGCCTGCAAGCTCTCAATCGCGGCTCCGCTCAAAGGAAACAACGCAGGCTGAGAACGCAGGAAGTCGAGAGCGGCTGCCCTCGGTCCCTTCCCGGAGGGCGAGGACAGCGCACCCTGAACCGGCCGAAGCGTGCGGGGTAGTCCGGATTCGTTCCACGTGACGCGGACCTCGTCGCCAATGGCGGCTGAGAGTTCTGCTACACCGGACTCGGCGACGAGGCGTCGCCGTTGGACCGCAGGGTCGGCAGCCTGTGCGAGCCGCTGTTGCGGCGACCCGAAGACCAGTCGACGTGCGTCATAGTTACGGCCAAACGCGGCCGTGGCGCGCTCACGTGCCTGCCGGACGCGAGCCGCGTTCACCGGCGTCTTCCGCGGGAGGACAGCAGGAAGCGCGATGGAAATAGTCAGAGCGTATGGAAGAATGAACCAACAACGAGGCATCGGCGGTCTCCCTCAAACTTCGATGGACCGCCAGGGGATTCGGGCAACCGGAGCCCACTGCGGCGGGGAGCTCCACATCCGCGATCGCCCATCGGGGATGCATCCACTGGCGACTTGACAGATCCGAGATCACTATATCACCAGACTTTCAGAGTCCAAACACCTTTTTAGAGCCGCCAGCCCGCCCAGCGAGAATCCCACCACCGCGCCCGTACACCCACCCGGAAGCCCTTCGCTTCGAGCTGTCGAGTTTTCTGCTCCGTGCGGGCGACGCCCGTCACCTCGTGCCCTTTGGAGCGAGTCTAGCAGGATTTATCGGCTAACCTGTAGAAATCTCTAGGCGTTTCTGTCAAAGCGGTGTACAATACATGGAACCGGTGCCGACAGGCTCACTATGCCTCTGGCCGTTTCTCGAGGGACGGGACGACACCGGCGCATCGGGCCGGCCCGCAAGATGCTGGTGCTGGCCGCTTTAAGTCTGCCTTCTCTCTTCGGCCAGGAAACACCCGCGATCCCCGCCTCCGTTGCGATCTACTACGACGGGCCGGACCAGCCGCTGGCCGAGGGCTTCCTCGACGCCCACCAGATCCAGAACCTGCTGGGCCACTTCGGGCTCTCCGGCGAGATCATCCCCATCGCGAACTACCGCCCGGGGCAGCTCGCCCGCTACCGCGCCGCTTTCTTCCTCGGCACCATCAGCGGGGCCGTCTTCCCGAAGGGCTTTCTGGCCGATGTCGCCGCCTCAAACCGTCCGTTCTGCTGGATCGGCCGCCACGTGGGCAGCCTGCTCGCTGCCCCCGAGGCGCGTGGCCGCTTCGGGTTCACCTACATCGACTACCGGGACGACCTCGAATTCCGCCAGGTCATCTACAAAGGGATCGCGCTTCCGAAAGAAGATCCGGATCTGAGCATCGTCGAGGCCGGCGGGCCGGGCGTCCAGGTCGTGGCGGAGGCGGTCAACGACGAGAAAACCCGGCGCCCCTACGCGCTCCGGCAGGGCCGCTTCTGGTACATCGCCGATACGCCGTTTTCCTACGCCCAGGAAGGCGGGCGCTATCTCGTCTTCTGCGACCTGCTGCACGACATCCTTGAAGTGGACCACCCCGCGCAGGCGCTGGCTCTGGCGCGGGTGGAGGATGTCAGCGCCGACATCGACCCGGCGGACGTGAGAGCTCTCGCCGACACACTATCCGGCCTGGGTGTGCCCTTCCAGATCGGTGTCATCCCCATCTTCCGAAACCCGGCGAAGGGCTACGAGATCTACCTCTCGGATCGGCCCGCGCTCGCCGAAGCCGTGCGCTATGCCATAGAGCGCGGCGGCGCCCCCGTGCTGCACGGCGTCACCCACCAGTACCGCGGAGTCAGCGCTGACGACTACGAGTTCTGGGACGCGGCGGGCAACCGTGCGGTGGCCGGGGACTCGGCGGAGGCGTTCCTTCGTAAGGTCGATCTCGGTCTGCGCGAACTGGCGCGGAACGACATCTTCCCGGTGGCCTTCGAAACTCCACACTACGCTGCCTCGGAAGTGGACTACCGCGTCATGCGGGATGTTTTCCCGCTCTTCAACGAACGCACGATGGCGACGCCGGATATCAACGCCATCCAATTTTTCCCCTATCCGACGGTGGACCGCTTCGGCCGGTACGTTGTGCCGGAGAACCTCGGCTACCTCGTGGTCGAAAGCCCCGACCCACGGGTGGTCATCGAACGCGCCCGCGCGATGCGCGTGGTGCGCGACGCGATCGCGTCGTTCTACTTCCACGCGTTCCTCGATCCGGCGCTGCTTGGCGAGGTCGTGCGCGGAGTCCGGTCGGCGGGCTTTCGCTTTGTCTCGCTGCGGCAGTTCGGCGG
>DATIFQ010000245.1:0-11112 GCA_035455185.1 Bryobacteraceae bacterium
ACCCAACCGCCCGCGGGGCGGCCCGGGGCCATTCGACGGCTACTATTTCAGGACTTACGCTACAAGTTCGCCGCTCTGGGAATGGCCGCGGCGGTCATCGCGCTGTCGGTTCTCTCGACGGGCTCAACGGTACGGGCGATCAGTGTTCCGGTCGAGTTTGTGAACGTTCCGCCGGGAATGGCGATCTCGAGCCAGTCGCCGAGTCGCATTGAAGCCCAGGTGAGGGGTAGCCGGTGGCTGATCGACTCGGTGACCGATTCGGGTCTGGTGGCGCGGGTCGACCTGCGGCGGGCCGGCCAGGGCGTGCAGGATGTCCGGGTTCGCCCCGACGCGTTGAACGTTCCACCCGGCGTTGTGGTTGAGCGAGTTACACCTCCCGGCATCACGGTCCGCCTTGTGCGAAAGCTGCCTTAAAGACGCCGTGGAGATGCTGCTCCCGCTACACTGTTCTCATGAAGCTGTCTGTCCAGGTTCTGGCGTCCCTGTTCGCCTCACTCAGTTCGGCCCAGACTCCGTGTCAGCCGACGGCGGTCTACACGCCCTGCGACATCGTGTTCGACATGACGGATGAAGAGGCTCGGGCGCATCCGAACCCGTACCTGACAGTCCAGCTCCAGGCCGAGTTTCGCTCGCCGCGTTATCGCACCTTCCTAATGCCGGCGTTCTGGGATGGCGGCCGGCGCCTGGTGATCCGGTTCGCGCCGACTGACCCGGGCAAGTGGGACTTCCGCATTTCCAGCAACATCGCCCGATTTGATGAGAAGACCGGACAGGTGGAAGCCACGCCCTCGGACTCGCCGGGCTTCGTCCGGCCCCGCAATGTGCACCATTGGGGCTACACGGAGACCGATCAACCGCACCTGTGGATGGGCGACACACTTTACAGTTTCGCGACCGTGGATCAGGCGGTATTCGAAAAGGTCATCGAGGCAAGGGCGCAGCAGAAGTTCAACCACATCCGTGGCCTTGTGCTCGGGCGGGAGCAGGACGCCGCGAAGGCCTTTCCTTCACCGGAACAGCCTGATCCGGAGCACTTCCGCCGGCTGGACGGACGCATCCTTGCGATGAATCGCAAAGGAATCGTCGCCGATCTGATCATCGGTGGCGACCAGAACGAACTAGCGAAGCTGTTCCCCACCTGGCAGCAGCGCGAACGCTACATACGGTACCTTGTTGCACGTTACTCGGCGATGCACATCACCTGGCAGGGCGTGCAGGAATTCGAGGAGTACGAAGATGGGCGAGCGCTGCTCAAGGAAATCGGCGAATCCCTGAAGAAGCTCGACCCATATAACCATCCGCGTTCGACGCACACGGTAGCGACGTCGGCGCCGCTGTTCGGCGACGGCTGGATGAGTTACATCGTGTATCAGTCCTCGGACAACCATCTCGGTTCGATCGAGCACCAGCTCTTCGCCGCACCGTTCGTCAATGCGGAGTTCGCGTACGAGGATACGGGCGCGGGCAAGTCGCATCCGCATCACGTCGACACAGACACCTTTCGCAAACGCCTCTGGAACGCGACGATGAGCGGGCAATATCCGACGTTTGGAAACACCGGCACCTACGGAGGCAGAAAGTTCGCGGTAGATCCGAAGTACCTCGACTCGCCCGGAGCCAAGCAGATGACGGTCTGGTACGACTTCTTCTCTGGAACGCGATTCTGGGAGCTGGAACCCTATTTTGACGTGGACGGTGGCCGCGCTCTGGCGCTGGAGCGTCCTCACGATGAGGAGATGGAAGGCATCGAATTCATCGTCTACGTGGAAAAGCCGGGACCCGTGGAGATCGTGCTTCCCCGCCACAGCTACGACGCCGCGTGGTTCAATCCGATCACCGGCGAACGGATCAAACTCAAGGAGTTCAAAGACAGGCGCTACCGCGCCGAGCCGCCAAGCCAGGACCACGACTGGGTGTTGCACATCTCGCGGGAAGGCCGGAAACGCGGCATGCTGAATTCGTACAAGTTCGAGTCCAGGGCGATCATGTTGCAGGAAGTGGAACAGAGTTCGCAGAAGGTCCCGTATCAGATCGAAGAGCCATCGGCGGACTCCCTGCCGGTGGGCAAGCCGGTCAAGTACTCCGCCAAGGTCACGCGCGACACCCGGGCGACGCGCTCGATGATGTGGCTATGGACAGGCGAGGTTGCCGCGGGAGGTCAGGGCTATCGGGTGCTCGGGACTGGAGCTGACGGCGAGATGAAGATACCTCCGGGCCTGGCGAAGCGGTATCCGGCCGTGCTCAACCTCCGGCTCGCCGGGATGAATGCCGTTGGAAAGGTCTACTTTTCCGACAAGGTCTACAGGCTCACCGAGTGACATCCCGAATCCTCGCGGTTGACACAACGACAGAGTTTGGCGGCCTCGCGCTACTTTACGGAAGCGAAGTCGTCGAGGAACTCCTGCTGCATTCGAGCGAGGGCTTCGGCCACATACTGTTCGCGAACGTCGAGCGGCTGCTGGCTAAGCACGCCTGGGCGGTGCTCGATATCGACTGTTTCGCCGCCGCCGCAGGGCCCGGCACCTTCACCGGCACCCGGGTGGGACTGGCGGCAGTGAAAGGGTTTGCGGAGGCCGCGGGGAAGCCCGTCGTTGCGGTGTCGAACTTGGCGGCGGTGGCGTCGTTCGGAAGTGCGCCGTTGCGGGCCGCCGTTCTGGACGCGCGTCGCGGTGAGGTCTACGGCGCTGTCTATTCGGGCTCGTTAGAACTGATCTGCCCGGAAATCGTAACGAAGTTTCCGGCGTGGCTCGAATCGCTTCCCGCCGGCGACCTCGAATTCCTTTCTCCGGACTTCGCCCCGTTCCGGCATGCCCTGGCGGGAACCCGGTTCGAGAATGCGCCGGTCCGCCAGACTCCGCGGTCCCTCGCCGCCGCCGTCGGTGCGATTGCGGTTCGTCGCTTCATCGCGGGGAGCTTCGAGGATCCAGCCACGGTCGACGCCAATTACGTTCGCCACTCCGACGCGGAGCTGCTCTGGAAAGACCGGCAGGCCACTGAGAATCAATAACTCATGTCCTCATCCCCGATGCCGCGGATTTCTCCTACCCCGGCAGTTTCACGCGGGGGATGCGCTCCTCCGCAGAGGGTAACGCCGGGAATTCGGTGTAAGGCGCGTCCTGATACCAATAGCAGACCGAGAAGAAATTGTCGCCGCGGTCGTTGGCGTGCCCGTGCTCCATCGTGTGCTTCATGTAGCGGTTGAAAGTGACTGGATTGTCGCCATGCCAGCGATAGCAGCAGTACCGGCCGCCAGTCCGCTCTGGCATGATGATCAGCGGCGCTCCGTAATAGTGATGAGCAAACGGCACCGCGCCGTCCCGGCCGCCGAAGTTCCAACTGCCGAGGAAATAGTCTTCCGAGCCTGTCCCGATGATCACCGGACGGCTGTTGTCGTCGACGAAGATCATGTCGTCGCCTTCGCCCATCCAGCCGTCAGCATTGATCAAAACCCCGAGAGTGACGCCCATCAGGTGACCACGCCCACGCGTCTCGGCATAAACGTAGTTCAGGCTGCCGTCGGGATTCAGTTTCGCCGCGTCGCCGGTCGAACGCACGCACGGTGACGCCTGGCGATATTGCGCGTGGAAATAGAGGGCGTCCGGGAGGAGCGCCGGGACACGCTGAAAATCGATATTCGAGTAAAACGCCCCCACGCCCTGCGTTCCTTCGTTGGTAACGGTAATGCGGGCCGATTTCCGGTACGGCATTGCAAAGTAACAGTTCAAAGAGCGCCCGGGGGAGCAGGCGAGATAGGCGGACTCGTAATGAACGTACTGGCCCAGGTTGAGCCCGAAAAAGTCTCCGACAGGAGCCTCGACGCTGGGCTTTCCCTCGCCGTCCCAGTAGATCCGGAGCACAATCTCTTTCAGATGGTGGATCCCTTGCGCCGCAATCGTGAACCATATGTGAGTGATCACGCCGGGACCTTCCTGGCTGAAAACCTCCTGTGTGGCGCCGGGCGCGATTGGCCAGTAATCTCGGTTACCGCCGGTGATGTCGTGACTCGACTGCTTCAGGGACCGGTAGTCCTGCGCACGGGCATAGCGTGGAAGGAAACGGCGGGAGGATTCATCGGCGGCCTGCGCTGAAGCGGCGGCCGGGACGGCTGCGGTGAAACCAGCCAAGGCCATGGCGCGCTGAAGAAAACCGCGCCGGTCCGCGCGGGTAGACGACGTTCTGGACATAACGTGTGCTCCTTTCGAGAAATCGGCATGAGACCGAGAGCCGGATTATATCGAAACTGGCCCTCAAGTTGTGAACAGTTTGATGCGTTCCAGCAGGACACAGAGCTGAAGAATAGAAAAAGTTTGAATTTGTTTGAATTTTAAGCACGCATCGTAAGGAAATTCGTCTTTGGTTGAGATGGATGGGTTGACTCAGTACTAGAATTAGCCGTACAATCGTCCTAATCAGGCTATGAGC
Organism: Bryobacteraceae bacterium; assembly: GCA_035455185.1. Classification (GTDB taxonomy): domain Bacteria; phylum Acidobacteriota; class Terriglobia; order Bryobacterales; family Bryobacteraceae; genus JAEHDI01. The sequence continues at coordinate 4,423 of DATIFQ010000245.1, forward strand.
AACCCTGGCGCCCCCATCCAAGACGAGACCGTGCCAGAATCCGCCGAAGAGGCCGTACCTTCCACGATCCGAGTTGTCATTTCCGACGACCATCCGATTGTTCGCGAGGGTTTGCGGAGACTGCTAGCCCTCGAACCCGATATCAGCGTCGTCGGTGAAGCGGGTGATGGGGAGTCCACGCTGACGATCGTGGACCAGGTCAATCCGGACATTTTGCTCCTCGACCTCCGGATGCCAGGGATCGACGGTCTGTCTGCGCTCCAGCGGTTGCAGAGGGTCAACAAACGAACCAGAGTCATCGTGCTCACAGCCTCCGAGGACAAAAACGAGTTCGTGCAGGCGATGAAGCTAGGTTGCTCCGGGATCGTGCTAAAGCAAACGGCCGCGGAACTGATCGTCAAGAGCATCCGCAAAGTGCACGCCGGCGAGATCTGGCTGGATTCGCACACCACTGCCGCGGTGATGCGGCAGTTCGCCTCGCCCAACGATCCGGTGCCTCAAGGCTCGGCCCGCCCGCGCGACCGTTCGCCGCTGAGCCAGCGCGAGCGCGAGATCGTGGCGCTGGTGGCGCAGGGATACAAGAACAAGGAAATGGCCGAGAAGATGTTCATCAGTGAGCAGACGGTGAAGAACCATCTGCATAACATCTTCGACAAGCTCGGCGTTTCGGATCGCCTCGAACTCGCCCTCTACGCCATTCACAAGGGCTTGCACACGGAAGAAGCCAGCTAGCTAAACTGAGGCAAGTGCTTCGCGTGGGCTTGGATGAGGGCGTCCGCCATCTTGGAAGCGGTGGCGTAATCGCTCACGCCGCCATCCAGAATGAGCGCCTCCACGAACAGCTTCCGGTTCCCGGTGAGCGCGGCTTCCACCGTGGCCTCCACCGCGGCGATCCGGCGAAGCAAAACTGCGGCGATCGGCACCGGGATCTCGCCGATAGGCGGCGCCAGCATGCCGTCCTGGGCGGCCAACGCGGGCACTTCGAGAATGACGTCCTTAGGCAGGTTGCTGACGATCCCGTGATTCGGCAGATTCGCCGAATACCATCGCCGGCGGTCGTGCCAGAAGCTGTCGAGGATCTGCATGGTCTGCATGTGCTCGCCGCCTGTAGACTTGATCCGAGCCGAGTCAATCGGTCCCGTGCCCTGCGCCAGACTGAGCGTGTCGTCGTAAATCTTGTCTCCCCGGGCGATGGTGCCCTCAAATGAGTAAGCATCCACGCCCAGCACGCTGCCGTAATACTTCCCGCCTGGGAACCGCTCGGGGAAGAACTCGGTGACGTGACGATCCATCGGCGCTGGGAAGGCATTGAACTCGTCGAACAACTCCCAGGCGAAGGGATACGCCAGCTTGCCGGTGTCAGGGGCGTGTCCGAACGAACTGGCCCAACTGTCGCGGTCGAGGCCCTTGGCACGCCGCTCGGCGACTTTCGTGCGAATGACCGGCCACAGATCTTCGCCATCGAGCCGGAGATCTGTGATCCACGTCAGATGATTCAATCCCACCCAACGGGCAGTCACACGATTGCGGGGCGCGCCGGCCATCGCCGCCAGGACTTCAATCCCTTCTTCCGTCCCCATGCAGAGGCCGAATGCGGGGAGGGAAGTGGTACGCCGTAAAGCCCTGACTACCGCCGTCATCGGGTTCGAGTAGTTGATGAAGATTGCGTACGGACACAAACGTTCCACGTCTTTCGCGATGGCAACCATCGGCGGGATCATCCGCTGCGCGCGTGACACTCCGCCTGACATCACTGAGTCGCCCACCGGCTGGTAGACGCCGAACTTGCGCGGCACGAACACATCTTGCTCCCACGCCCGCCGGCTGCCGACGCCGATCGTCGAGATCACGACCGTCGCCCCGGCGAGAACGTCGCGCCGTTCCGTCGACGCGGTGACCTTTGCGGGCTGGTCGCTCGTCATCATGTAGCGGCGCACCAATTTCTCGGTAGCCTCGAGGATCACCGGATTGATGTCGACAAGGGCAATCTCCCAGTCGCCTTTCGGCCGCCGCTGGAGCCAGTCGATCACGATGCCCTGCGTGAACATGGCGCTGCCGGCGCCGATGAGCACCATCTTCTGCTTTTCCCTAGCGGCGAAGGCTCCGGGTTTCACGGAGGTGGCCGTCGAGGCGGCCTGTGCGGCAGCGGGCGCCGCGGACAGCATTCGAAGAACATCACGTCGATTCATAGTTTCTCCCGAGTGGAACGGCGAAACGATTCCAGCGTCCAAGTGTCGGTTTCGGTATGTCGCAGAACGTAAAGATTATCATCGTCGGCGCGCACGCGAAACCACGTATCACCGGGTCCATACCAACGATCTAATAACTCCACCACATCAAACTGCCGGTCTTCGATGTAGAAGCGGAGCGGGCGCTCATCCGCCTTGTAGCCGGCGTAGCACTCGACCCGCACCTGGAAGGCAGGGCGCATTAGAGTTTATCGTACACGCCCTTCCCACCGGAGTCCCAGGCGCCAGAGACGGGGAGCTCCGACCGTGGGGGTCGGGGTAAAACCGGTGAGGTATTCGCGGTCGAAGAGATTCTCGACCGAAGCGAACGCACTGAGACGAGCGTTGATCTGCCTCCGGACGGCGACTTGCACGGCGCCGAAACCCGGCAGCAGGAAGCGATTCAGCTCGTCCTCGAACTGAAGGCTGTAGCTGCGCAGGCCGGCGCTGACGAACGTCGCGCCGCGCTGCCAGCCGAGCCGCGCGGAACCCTGGTGGCTGGGAACCTGCGGCAGGCGCTCGCCAGTCGAAAAGCGCGAATCGGCATAGAGATAAGAAGCGTCGCCGAACCAATTTCTCCAGCGATGGTCCGCGTGCATCTCGACGCCGCGAGCGAGTGCGGAGGCGGCGTTCCGCCTCTGTCGCACGATCAGGCTCGGCGATGAAGTCAACGTTACGTTCGTGATCAGGTCCGAGAGCGAGTTCCGATACAGGGTGAAACTCATATGCGATCGTTCGCCCGCGTAGTCAATACCCGCCTCAGCACCGAACAGGCGCTCAGACCGGAGCGCATCGTTGGCGCGCGTGACGGCATTGCCCACGCGGAACTCACGAAACAGTTCGTTCAGCGTGGGAGCGCGGAATGAGCGATACGCTGAAGTCCGGACGCGCAAGCGCCCGCGTCCCGCCGAGACTCCGGCGCTCGGACTGAAAAACTGCCTGTCCCTGCCGGTAAAGTCATGGCGAGCTCCGAGGTGGAACTTCACCGGTCCGGCTCCCGCGTCCGTCTGGACGAACGTGCCGTGCTGGAGCAGAGTACCGCCGCCGACCCGCAGGCCGGCCGGAAACAACGTGTCTTTGCTGTAGCCCTCGACGTGGTTGACGTCGGCGCCGGCGAGGACGTCCCACCGGCTTCCGTTCCGGCTCCAGTAAACCGCGCCGCCGACAGACTCGGTCGGTACGCTTTGCCTGAACGTCGGGCGCTCCGAATTCCTATCGGCTGCGATGGCGGAAAACGCGCTACGAAACTCCTCGCGCGTGTGGGATGCAAGCACAGAGAAGGTATCCGCCCCGCGTGCGAGCGAGTAGTGCGCGGACAACGAACCGAGGCTGGTCGAATTTTGCTGGATTGAGGTGCCGTTGCGCCGGCGCTCCGCGAGCATGTCGAACTTCAGGAACAGCCGGCTTGCCGCACCGAAAAAGTCGAGCCGGGAACTAGCAGCGACAAAGTCGGCGCCGGCTCGGCGATCGGCTGTCCCCCGAATCCCCTCAGGGACCACATAGTAGCCGTCGGTCGCAAACGTGCGGCCGTGCAAAGAGGCGGACCAACGGGAGCCGAGGTGAGTGAAACCAGCGCCGGCTTCATGGGTCCCCGCATTTCCACCTGAGTAGCTGGCGGTGAGGTGAAGGGGCTCGGGCTGGCGCGAGAACAGCGCAATGGCGCCGCCCATGGCCCTGTCACCGAATACACTGGTGGACGCGCCGCGCGAGATCTCTATACGGTCGATGTCGTCGGGAGCGAATCGAGACCACTGGACCCAGCCCCCGAATGGATCGTTCACGGGGAAGCCGTCCCAAAGGACGAGCGTCCGGCTGGCACCGGTGGACCCGATGCCGCGCAGCGAGACCCCCTGCGTGGTCGGATGCGCAACCACGCTGGAGGATCGCCGGAAAAGACTGAAGCCGGGCACGTCGCGGAGGCGATCGTCCAGGTTCACTCCTGGTGTCGCGCGAATATCGGAGTCGTCAAGGACCGTGATCGATGCGGGCGCGTCAGCGGTGATCCGTCCGACCACCGTGATCGAACTCTTGACCGGCTCTGGTGGCGTCCCGGCGAGGAGGAGGAGCGGGGAGCAGATCAGGACCCACAACGCAGGCGCTGCGCCAGCGTGCGACGGGATACCGCTCCGGCGACGCGCTGAAAACGATCTGAAAGCTATTCTCCTCATGAGGACCTGCAGGCGGTTTGGACGCCTTGGGCGAGACCATGGCCAGATACTTCAGGATAGTATAGATGTCGCCTGTTGCCGGTACCGTTAGCCGGAAGTCTTGTGTACTGAAGCACACACGCGCCTCGCGCCGGACCACGTGCCATGTGGTGTATGCACAGCAGTCCACCGCCCGGTCGAACCACTCGCGGTGCGCATCCGGGACGTCGAGGTCGAGGAGGATCTCAACCAGCGGCTCCTCTTCTCTTGCGAACTCCCGGACCTGCAATTCGTTGGTGTGCGCGGTCGCCTTCCAGTCGACGTGGCGGGCGCTCTCGAAAGCGACGTACGGCCGGATGCGGTAGAAGTCATGACCCCTGCCGCGGTAGTGTGCTACGATCTCGCCGCTCAGCGTATCGAGCAGTTCCTCGAACCCGGGCTGGGGATCCAGGCACGGATACACCAGAATGTCTCGCCGCAATGTGACGTTAGCGCGTCTTTCGAGAAATCCAAATGGAAACGACGTCGAAAACTCGAAACCATCCTCGCGATGCAGACCGCGCCGGTCAAAACGCACCTCAACGGTCTCCTCGAGCGTCGAACCGCCGGGTAAGACAGGAAAATACAGCGGCGTAGAAAACGCGCTCTCCCCGACACCGGCCACTTCGACCGAGAACGACGGCATCCAGCGCTTCCCGTTCCGGACGAAAATCCGCGCTGGAAACGTCCGGCGCGCGGAGAGATGTTCCGGCAGGTGAAAGTCGAGTTCCAAGCCGGCCAGAGACAGGCGGCAGATGAAATTGGAAATCATGAGGATCGAAATCATCGCCGCCAGAATCAGGAACAACAAGTTGTTGGCCGAGACGACCGCGGTGAAGGCGACGAGCAGCGCCGCGACAGCAAAGACCAAGCCTATGGGAGTGGTCCTTCGCTGCGCGCTATAGCGGAGGAATTTCTGAAAGCCGCTTCGGAGGGCGCTCAACGGCACGACCGCATCATGGCACAATTGAGGAATTCATGTCGACCGAAGCGCCAACAGCGGCCCCGGACGGAGGGCCGAGGCTAAAACGGGCACTGAGTCTCTGGGACCTCGTTTTCACCGGGATCATCCTCATCCAGCCAACGGCCCCGATGCCGCTGTTCGGCATCGTTTACCAGGAAGCCCGCGGGCACGTGGTAACCACCATCCTCATCGCCATGGTCGCCATGCTCTTCACCGCCATCAGTTACGGCCGCATGGCGCGCGCCTATCCGAGCGCCGGCTCCGCCTTCGTCTATGTCGGGCGGGAGATCCATCCCTCCATCGGCTATGCGAGTGGCTGGAGCATGGCCATGGATTACATGCTCAACCCCGTCCTATGCACCGTCTGGTGCTCGAAGGCGGCGGGCAACATCCTGCCTGAGGTCCCCTACTATGCGTGGGTAGTGTTTTTCGCGCTGCTATTCACTGTATTGAACCTGCGGGGTATCAAATCCTCGGCGCGGACCAACGAGTGGCTCGCTGCCGGGATGGGCGTAGTGATCCTGATTGTCCTGGCTGCGGCGGTACGCTACGTTCTTCGACTGTGTCCCCAGGAGACGGAGTTTTTCACGCGGCCGTTTTACGATCCCGAAACCTTCTCAATCAAGGCAGTGTTCACGGGAACTTCGATTGCAGCCTTGACCTATATCGGCTTTGATGGGATTTCGACCCTCTCCGAAGAGGTCCAGAATCCGCGGCGAAACATTCTGCTGGCGACGGTGCTCACCTGCCTGATCACTGGCTTTCTGGCGAGCATTGAAGTCTATGCCGGCCAGTTGATCTGGCCGGCTGGCCAGGCATTCCCCGACGCCGACACGGCCTACGTTCACGTGGCGGGCCGCGCCGGCGGACTGTGGCTGTTCCAGTTGGTCAATCTGACTCTTCTGGTAGCGACGATCGGTTCGGGGACCGGCTCGCAACTGGCGGCTGCTCGCCTGCTTTACGGAATGGGCCGCGACAATGCCATCCCAAAGCGCTTCTTCGGTGCGATTGAGCCGAAGCGGGGAATTCCACGCAACAACGTGCTGTTCACCGGAGGGCTCGCCCTGTGTGGCGCCTTCGTTCTGAGCTACCAACTCACCGCGGAGCTGTTGAACTTCGGCGCATTCATCGCCTTCATGGGGGTGAACCTGGCTGCCTTTACCCGGTACTACCTTCGTGCGAACGAAAAGAAGCTGATCAACGCCGTGCCGCCGCTGGTCGGCTTCACTATCTGCCTGTACATCTGGCTGAACCTGCGCACTCCCGCGATGATCGCCGGCGCCGTGTGGCTCGCGATCGGTATTGTTTATGG
>DATIFQ010000246.1:0-24122 GCA_035455185.1 Bryobacteraceae bacterium
GAAAATCCCCGGCTGCTTGTCGTCGATGCGCCATTTGTAGCCGTTCGGAAGCCCGTCGTTGGTCTTGTCCATCGGCTCGTACGCCCAGATGGGGTCCGAAACGTGAATGTTGACGGGCATCCCGAGTTGCGCGCACTTATCCCATAGAGCGTCGATGCGCGGATCGTCCGGGTGCGGCCCGGGGCCCGGCGCCGGCTTCTGCCCGGCGGGCGTGGCTCCAACCGCGCTACGACGCGCCGCCGAAGTCCGGAAGCCCCATCCTTTGTCACTGACTTCCCCGACCCCGACGGCGCCCAGACGATGGCACTCTTCCAGCGCTTTGACTGCGTTCGGCCCGAATCCCTGCTCACCGAAGCCCGTCAAATCAAAACCGCACCACAACTCAAAACGCCCGGGATAGCTGGAATAGACCCGGCTGATTTCGGCGAACCGCTCGACCGAGTTTGCGCCGGTCAGAATCACGGTCTTTTCCACGTTGGCGGCGTCCATCGTTTTGACAAACTCGGGAAGTTGTTCGATGGGCCGCGGTCCGTGCGAATGAACATCGATGACGGGATACTTCGCCTTCTTGATGTCCGTCTTCGGGATCCTGAAAATGGGCTTCGGGCGGTAATCCTTGAGCAAGAGTTCGTCCGGCGTAGCCTGTGCCGCGCCCGGCGCCGGAGCTTGCCGCACGCCGGCCGACGCCCCGCGCAGCGCGAACGCCGCACCGGAAAGCGTCATCCATTTTCTGCGATTGATCGGGAACATTTCTCGCGCCTCCTGTCGCTGCTAGTCACGGAATCGGGAACATTATAGTCAAAGGTGATGGTCCTCTGGCCAGCGGCTTCCTGAAACGGGGACAGGCTACGAAATTCCGAAACCCGGGGGAGAAAAGCGGCGTGGCGGCAGCACTGTTTCTCCTATGGCTCGCTTCGCCCGTCTTGTCGTACCGGGCTTCCCCCACCACATCACCCAGCGCGGCAACCACCGACAGGACGTGTTCTTCAGCGACAACGACCGGCGCATGTACCTGGCCATCCTGCGAGATCACGTGCACCGTCAGAACGTGCGTATCCTCGCATGGTGTCTGATGACGAACCATGTGCACATCGTCGCCGTACCCTCGCGCGATGACTCCTTCGCGCTGGCGTTCGGCAGAACGCATAACGAGTACGCGCGCTGGCTCCATGTGCGGCAGCGGCGCGTCGGGCACCTGTGGCAGAACCGATTTCATTCCTGCCCGCTCGAGGGCCGGCACCTGTGGGAGGCGGTCCGGTATACGGAACTCAACCCGGTGCGGGCCGGGGTGGTTTGCGCGGCCCGAGACTGGCGCTGGTCGAGTGCGCAAGCGCACCTTGGAGGGGGCGATGAATGGAACCTTGTGGATCTGATACCGTGGCGGGAGCGATGGACAAGCGAAACGTGGCGACAGGCGCTGGAAGCTGCATCTGGCGACTCTGCCTTCGCAGTGCGGTTGCGCGAGGCGACCCAGACCGGGCGTCCGTGTGGCGAGAGCGAATTCACAAAAATGCTGGAGGCGGAGACGGGAAGGTCGTTGAAGCCGCAGAAACGTGGTCCCAAGCCGAAAACAACGGTAGAATCCGGCCAGATGAGTTTCGGAATTGCGTAGCCTGTCCCCGTATCTCGTATCTCCCGTATCTCTGTCCACAAGTCAGTGTTGTTTATCCTCGAATCAAGTCGCGAAGCCGGCTACGCAATCGCTAAGTTTGCGTAAACACCTTGGTCCTCACGATGTTCCTCGGCATCAGAAAATCCGCTCCTGGCGCTTGAGGGTGCCGAAGGAGCCGATGTTGGCCACCGAGAAGGCAATGCGGAACTGGTTCTCGTTGCGCGTGCCAAAGCTGAAGCGCCGGTACTGAACGCTGAAGCCGCAGCAGTCGGTGTTGTAGGTCACCTGTGTGGTGGCGAACTGCATCACCCCGAGCCGGTAATCGTAAATCGCGCTGAACGCCGCATTCCAGCCGCGCCGGTTGTCGTTGCCGATCCCCAGCAGCCCACGGAACTGGTTGGCCGAGGGCGTCAGCAGCGGAACGCTCCGCACCTGGTTGTGCCCCATCGAGACAAAGTAGCTCGAAAACCGCCAGTCCGCCGTCAGGCCGCTGTTGGTCACCTTGCTGCGCAGCGGGTCGTAGTCGCTCCGCCACTCGAGACCGAACCGCGGGACCGGGCTGAGCCGCAGCACCGACACCACCGGCGAGTAATGCCGCGGCCGGTCCAGGAACGCGAACGGCGTCAGCTCGGCCGCGCTCTGCACCACGTTGCGCCGCCCTTCCACCACCGCGCCGCCGAAGTCCGGATCGAAATACCGCCGCTGCCACACCTGCAGGCTCAGCACCTCGTTCACCTGCCCGCCCTTCTTCGCGTAGAGCCGGTTGATCAGCGAGAACTCGGCCTCGGTGGTGTTCGTAATCAGCTCGGTCTCGTCGAACCGGATCAGCTTGTCGAAATCGGCAATGCCGCCCGCGTGCCGGAACACCACCCGCGGCTCGATCACGTGCTTCACCTGCTCGCCGAGCCACCCCGGACCGTGGAACGTCCTCGCCAGAGAAGGAGGAATCAGCTCCAGCGTCACCTCACGTGAAAACCGGTTGATGTTCTCGTCGAGCACCTTTCCGTTCTCGAACCGCTCGCCGTAATGCGTTTCGCGCACGGAGAAGCTCGGCAGCAGGCTGAAACCCTTCCATCGGAACGCGGTCATCACGCGCGGCCGGAAGTCCATCCGCTCCTGGAAATGCCGCGTCTGGAAGAGCGGCTGGTTGCGCCGCACCAGGCCCGCCGTCGATTCGAGCGATACCCAGACCGGCAGCGCGCCGTCCCGCACTTGCCGGTCGCGCGAGTTGAACTCGATCTGCGGCAGTTTGCGGATCGTGATCTTGTCGTCGGGTTTGAACTTGCCGGTCGCAGCGTCATAGTCGCCCAGGCGCTGGATGTTTTCGCCGCGCGCCAGCACAAGGTTCAATCCGTAGCTGGACCAGTGCTTGCCGACGAACCCAATGGAATGCACCTCCGACAGAATCGCCTCGTTAAAGGATTCCGTGAACGACTGCCGGAACCGGAGCGACGTCAGGTAGTTCACCTCCGCCTGCCCCTGGAAGCCTTGGCCGAAGTCCGAACGGCCCTCAAACGACAGGATGAACCCGCCCTCTTTGGCGCCGCGCTTGCCATTCGGCAGGATCGGCCCGCGGTCGTTCACCCCGTAAAGGATCGCGTTGAAGTCCGAGCTGCGCGTCGGCTTGCCGCGGAAGTCCACGTGGTGGGCGACGCCGCGCTGCGTGAAGTACTGCGCGCGATAAGCGGCGTCGAAGCTGCGGTTGATCACCCAGTAATAGCCGCCTCCCACCATCTTGCCGCGCCGCGAGCTGTTGCCGATGTTCGGCGTCAGCAAGCCGCTCTTGCGGGGACGCGGTTCGAGCGACTTGTAGAACATCGGAAAGTAAAACAGCGGCACGCCTCGGAGACGGAAAACGGAGTTGTGGGCCAGCGCGCGGTCGTTCGGAACGATGTCGAACTTCGGCCCGCGGAGCGTCCACCACGGCTTCGGCAGGCGGCAGTTCGTGATCATTCCGTGATGGAGAACGTATTTGTCCTTCAGCCGCTCCGCCCAGTCTCCCTGGAAATAGAACGGACTCGAGGTGGTCAGAAGGCCGGGGCGCGGGTCGATCTTCGGCGGCGACGTTCCGCGCACGTTGTAGAATTTGCCGGTCTCCTCCTTGAGGTCGTATTCGACCGTGTCCGCCCAGAGTTCCTCCCCGCGCTCGAGTTGCTTGAAGTGGACGTTCCCCCGGGCCTCGGCCTGGCCGGCGTCTTCGTCATAGTCGATCTCGTCGGCCCAGAGCTGCACTTCCGTGGTCTCCAGTTGGGCGGAGCCGCGGAGCCGGTAGACGTGCCCTTCGGCTGTCTGCGTGACGGCCCGGACCAGCAATTCGTTTCGTGCGAGCGGCGGAGTCTGGGCGGTGCACCACAGGGCCGAAAAGAAAAAAAACAGGCCAAGATGCGGAAAAACGCGCGAAATTTCGTGACAAAGTCCGCCAATTATGTTACTTACATGGGAAGGGCACACGCGGCGCGATGTGAAGAGAGGAATCAATCGAAAACCGTAGCACGCAGAAAGAAGTCCCCGCAAGCCGCCGCCCGGACCCGGATCTCCGGATGAACTGCCGGTACTGTGGAGCGTCGAACACGGAGGACGAGCACCGCTGCCGCCGCTGCGGCCGCCGCATCGTGCCCGGAGTTCCCGAGCCGCAACGCTTCGCCGCCGTACCGGCCCCCAGACCCGCGCCGCCCGGCCCGCTGCAATCTCCTCCACCTCCGGTTCGGCGCGCCGTCCCCCATCAGCAGGCGCTGTTCGCCGACGCAGCACCCGCCGGACCACGCGTGATCCCGTTCGATTCGCATGCCCCCGGAGCGAGGCAGGCGCCACGTCCTGGGAACCCGCCGCTGCCGGCCGCCGCCCGCGCGCCGCGGACAGAAGCGCCGAAGCGTCCGCCGGCGCGTCCGCCCAGCCAGGCGCAGCGAAGCCTGGAGTTCCTCCCGCCCGCGCCGCCGGCGCCGAGCGCCCGCCGGACGTCCGTCGAATCGTCAATTTATTGCGACGCCCGCGTGGCGCCTCTGGGGCAGAGAATCTCGGCCGCGGTCCTCGACGTGTTCGTGGTCCTCGCTGGCTTCGTCCTCATGCTGTCGGTCTTCGCCTACCATACCGGCGGGCTGGTTGCCGGCCGCGCGGCGTACATTATCTACGGCCTGGCCTTCGCCCTGCTTCTGCTTTTCTACAAGTATGCGTCCTTCCGCTGGGCTGGAATCACCCCTGGAACCCGGTGGGCGGGTCTCCGGTTGCTCGACTTCGACGGGCGGCCGCCGGCCAGGCGCGACCGGCTGAATCGCCTCGCGGCCGGCTGCCTGAGCCTGCTACCGGCCGGCGCCGGACTTCTCTGGGCGATCGTCGACGAAGAGCGCCTCACCTGGCACGACCACATGTCGAAGACGTTCGTCACGCCCGCTGTGCGCCGCCCCTCCTGAAGCGTTATCCTGTCCGCGCCGATCTGTCGCAAGATATTGGTATGCGCATTCACTTCGACGATACGAACCTCCGCGCCGAAATGGTGGGCGAAGCCCACGGGCTCACCACGGCGGAGATCCGCGAGTTCACGCCCCGCGCGCTCGACGCCCTCCGTGGGTTCCGGAAATTGAGCGAAGACGGACGGTACGGATTCCCCCACCTTCCTTTTCAGACCGCCGTCGCGAAGGAGATCACCGCCTACGCGGCCGAGGTGCGGAAGTCGTACGACACCGTTTGCATCGTCGGCATCGGCGGCAGCGCCCTCGGCGCCTGGGCGCTCGATTGCGGCCTGCGCGGACCGCACCCCGTCCAGGGAGAGTTCTCCTCCACCTTTCCGCGCCTCGTCATTCTCGACAACGTCGACCCTTCGTTCGTGGGCGCCGCGATCGAGTCGATGAACCCGAAAAGGACCTTGGTGGTCGTCATCGCCAAGTCCGGCTCCACCGCCGAGACCGTGTCCACGTTCCTCATCGTCCGCGACTGGATGCGCCGCAAGCTGGGCGACAAAGCGGGACGCCGCATCGCCGCGGTGACGTCACGGGAACGGGGCGAACTGGCAGTGATCGCCGCCCGCGAGAACTATCGTGTGTTCCACATCCCGGACAACGTCGGCGGGCGCTTCAGCGTGCTTTCGCCCGTGGGCCTGCTGCCGGCGGCGCTCATCGGCGCCGACATCCGCAAGCTCATGAAGGGCGCGGCCGAGATGACGCACTCGTGCTGGCGGGAGAACCTGGATGCGAACATCGCCTTGCGCGCAGCGCTGTTTCACTACCTGGCCTGGGTGAAGAAAGGCAAGACCATTCAAGTGGCTTTCCCGTACTCGAACCGCCTCTGGGGAACGGCCTTCTGGTTCCGCCAGCTCTGGGCGGAGTCGCTCGGCAAGGCCCGGACGCGCAGCGGCGAGGAGATCCACAGCGGGCAGACTCCGGTGGCCGCGCTCGGCGCCACCGACCAGCATTCGCAAGTGCAGCTTTACATGGAAGGTCCCAACGACAAGCTGTTCAGCTTTTGGGCGGTGAAGAACTTCGGCGCGGCCGGCCACATTCCGCGAAGCCGCACGGGCCTCGAATCGTTCGACTATCTTGCGGGCCGGTCGCTTATGGAGCTCATTACGGCGGAACGGGTTTCGACCGCCGCCGCGCTCACCGAAAACGGCCGGCCGAACTGCACGTTCACGCTCGACCGCGTCGACGAAGCGCACCTTGGGGCGTTCCTGCAGCTTCTGGAATTCGAGACGGCCTTTGCGGGAGAACTGCTGAACATCGACGCCTTCACCCAGGACGGCGTGGAACTCGGCAAGCGGTTTTCGTTTGGCCTGATGGGACGGGCGGGCTACGAAACATATCGCGAACGGTACGAAAACTACCAAAAAAAGCGTCAAAAAGTGACGGTTTGAGCACGTTTTAGCGCAGTATTCTCGCGGGCAGCAGGAACAGCGCGCGAATGAACTCGAACAATCCCGTCACCACGAGGCCAACCAGCCGGAAGGGCAGCAGGAGCAGCCACACCAGCGGGAAGAGGAACAGCGCAAGGATGGCCAGCGGCCAGCACAGCACCAACAAGATACAGAAAAGAAGGAACTTAACCACCACCGCATCGCCCCCTCCAGGGCGTCTATCGAATACTACGGTAGCGCACGCAACTCCGTTCCCGAAATCGGAAGACCCTTACGGGTGGCAGATGTAGTCGGTCCGGCCGCCGTCGACGGTCAGAATTTGCGCGGTGATGAAGCTGGCCTCCTCCGAAACCAGAAAAGCGACGGCGTGGGCGATGTCCTCGGGACGGCCGGTGCGGCGAACCATGGCTTTGTTGGAGATGCCGGCGAGCAACTGCTCGACCTCATCGGGCGGACGATCCGCGTACACCATGTCAGTGACAATGAAGCCGGGGGCGATGGCATTGACGGTGATGCCGTCCGGGCCGAGTTCCAGTGCGAAGCGACGGGTCAGGACGGCAACAGCGGCCTTGGTAGCAGCGTAGAAGGTAGTTCCCGCCATGGTGGTGCCGTGGGCCGCGATGGAAGTGAGATTCACGATGCGGCCCCAGCGCCGGGCCTTCATGCCCTCAGCGACGGCGAGGGTGACGTTAACGACCCCATCGACATTGGTCCGGCGCATGGCCTCGAGGGCGGAGGAGGAGAAGTCATCCAGGTCCCCGCGGCGGAACAGGCCGGCGTTGTTGACGAGGATGTCAGTCGGGCCGAGCTCCGACGCAACAGTCCGGACCATTTCGCGAACCGCAGCCGGATCGCTGACGTCGGCCTGAATGGCGAAAGCGCGACCACCTTCGGAGTTGATCTCCTCGGCGAGTTCCTCGGCTTCGCGGCGGCGCTCAAGGTAGTTGACTGCGACGGCGGCGCCATTCCGGGCGAGCCGCACGCAGATAGCGCTGCCGATGCCCCGGGAACCTCCGGTGACGAGGGCGGTCCGGTCTTTCAGGCTCATGGTTTCCCGATTCTCTCACAGCACAGGAACACTGGCTCTGCGTAGTTTCGCTCACTGTCTATGATAGTTTCAGATCGTTAACTCTGAAAAGAGCGTAGTTTCACCCACTGTGATGAATCGCGAACGCTATCCGATTTGTTTTCAACGGATTAAGTTTGGCAAAGGAGATGCACACGGAAGTAGGTTAGCGGAGCAGTACGAGCGGGGACTCGTATGGCTACAGGCCAGAGGAAGATGGGCGCGGTGGTGAACAGTCTCCGCGAAGGGACTCATACAAATGAAAAAGCTGAAGTCAGAAACTGAAACCACGATTCTGCAACGGCGGCAGCAGCCGCTGGACGTCTTTTTCTCGCCGGAGAACGTGGCCGTGATCGGCGCGACGGAGACCCCGGGAAGTGTCGGCCGCACAGTGCTATGGAACCTGATCAGCACGCCGTTCGGCGGGACGGTGTACCCGGTAAACCTGAAGCGGTCGAGCGTGCTGGGCATCAAGGCGTATCCGAATATCGGCGCTGTTCCCGGGGAAGTGGACCTGGCGGTGATCATCACCCCGGCGGCGGCGATCCCGGGCGTGATCCGGGATTGCGCGGCGGCTGGAGTGCAGGGCGCGATCGTGATTTCGGCTGGGTTCAAGGAACTCGGCCCGCAGGGCGCCGAACTCGAGCGCCAGGTGCTTGTGGAAGCGCAGAAGGGCGGGGTGCGAATTATCGGTCCGAACTGTCTCGGCGTGATGAGCCCGCCGACGGGTCTGAACGCGACGTTCGCCCGCGGCATGGCGAGGCCCGGCTCGGTCGGCTTCATCAGCCAGAGCGGCGCGCTGTGCACGGCGGTACTCGACTGGAGCTTCCGCGAAATGGTCGGCTTCAGTGCGTTCCTCTCCATCGGGGCGATGGTGGACGTCGGGTGGGGCGACCTGATCTACTACCTCGGCGAAGATCCGAAAACGAAGAGCATCCTGATTTACATGGAGTCGATCGGCGACGCCCGGTCGTTCCTGTCGGCGGCGCGCGAGGTGGCGCTGACCAAGCCGATCATCGTGATCAAGGCCGGACGGACGGCGGCGGGCGGCAAGGCGGCGGCCTCGCACACCGGTTCGATGACGGGCTCGGACGATGTGCTCGAGGCGGCGTTCCGCCGCAGCGGCGTGCTCCGGGTGAACCAGATCTCGGACCTGTTCTACATGGCCGAAGTGCTGGCGAAGCAGCCGCCTCCGAAGGGCCCGAAGCTGACGATTCTCACGAACGCCGGCGGTCCGGCGGTGCTGGCCACCGACGCGTTGATCACCAGCGGCGGCGAGCTGACCGAGCTGTCCCCGGAAACCTTCGAGGAGTTCAACAGGATTCTTCCGCCGACCTGGAGCCGGAACAATCCGGTCGACATCATCGGCGACGCGACGCCGGAACGGTACGCCAAAGCGCTGGCCACGGCGGCGAAAGACCCGAACGCGGACGGCATGCTGGTGGTGCTGACGCCCCAGGACATGACCGACCCGACTCAGATCGCCGAGCAACTCCGGCCGTACGCCAACATGGGCGGCAAGCCGGTGCTGGCGAGCTGGATGGGAGGGCCGGAAGTGGCGGCTGGCGAGCGCATTCTTAACGCGGCCGGTATCCCGACGTTTTCGTACCCCGATACCGCCGCGCGCATGTTCAACTACATGTGGCAGTACAGTGAAAACCTGCGGGCGCTCTACGAGACGCCGGTGTTTCCGGCGGGAGCACCGGAGGTCGAGGTCAGCCGCGGAAAAGCCGAGACTATCATTGCCGGCGCACGCGCGGAGGGCCGGACGATTCTTACCGAGTTCGAATCCAAACAGGTGCTGGCGGCATACGGCATCCCGACGGTGGAGACGCGCGTCGCCCGGAGCGAGCAGGAGGCAGTGGCAGCGGCCGACGCCATTGGCTACCCGGTAGTGTTGAAGCTGTTCTCGGAAACGATCACGCATAAGACCGACGTCGGCGGTGTGCAGCTGAACCTCAAGGATGCCGGAGCGGTCCGCGAGGCGTTCCGACGCATCCAGACTTCGGTCGCGGAGAAAGCCGGCGCCGAGCATTTCCTGGGTGTAACCGTGCAGCCGATGATCAAGCTGGACGGTTACGAGATCATCCTAGGCAGCAGTCTTGACCCGCAGTTCGGCCCGGTGATTCTGTTCGGCCTCGGAGGACAGCTTGTCGAGGTATTCAAGGACCGGGCGCTGGCGCTGCCGCCGCTGAACACCACGCTAGCGCGGCGGATGATGGAACGGACGAAGATCTACACGGCACTGAAAGGCGTCCGCGGCCGCAAACCGGTGGATCTGGCCGCGTTAGAACAGTTGATGGTGGCCTTCAGCCGCCTGGTGGTGGAGCAGCGGTGGGTGAAAGAGATCGACATCAACCCAATGCTTGCGTCACCGGAGCGGCTGATCGCTCTCGACGCGCGGGTGGTGGTGCATGAGCCGACGGTTCAGGAGAGCGATCTTCCGCGCCTGCCGATCCGGCCTTACCCGACCCGATACGTGTCGCCGTGGACGACGAGGGACGGCAGTGACGTCCTCATCCGCCCGATCCGGCCCGAGGACGAACCGCTGATCGTCAAGTTTCACGAGACGTTGTCTGAGCGGACAGTCTACCTGCGGTACCTGCATATGATGAAACTCAGCCAGCGAGTGGCCCACGAGCGGCTGGTAGGGATCTGCTTTATCGATTACGACCGCGAAATTGCGCTGGTGGCGGAGCAGAAGGATCCGAAGACCGGCGAGCCGCGCATTCTGGCGGTCGGCCGGCTGCGGAAGCTCCATGGCACCAACGACGGCGAGTTCGCCGTCCTCGTGAGCGACGAGTACCAGGGCCGCGGCCTGGGCATCGAGCTCGTGCGCCGGCTGATCGAGGTGGCTCGCGCCGAGAAGCTCAGTGCGATTGTCGGCGACGTCTTGCAGGACAACGCGGTCATGCGGCACATCTGCGAGACGCTTGGTTTCACGATGGAAGGGTCGATCGAAGATCCAGTGTTGAAGGCGGAGTACAAGCTGTAGTAGTGTGGGGCAGGTCGAGACCTGCCCCACGCGCGACAACCCAACGGTTGTGGGGAAGGGAGAGGAATGCTGGTCATTGGTTGCGGAAATGGAGACCGTGGCGACGATGCTGCCGGAATCCTGGTAGCGCGCCGCCTGCGCGCACAAGGCATCGAGGCACGCGAGCAGAGCGGCGAAGCGCTGGCGCTGATGGAGAGTTGGCGGGACGCACCGGGTGAGCAGGAAGTCATTCTTGTCGATGCGGTGGTAACGGGGGCGCCTCCTGGGACGGTTACCGTATGGGACGCACGCACGGCGCCCGTGATCGGCGACTTTTTCCGCTGCTCGACGCACGCATTCGGCGTCGCCGAGGCGATCGAGCTAGCGCGCATTCTGGACCTTCTCCCGCCGAACCTGCTCATCTACGGCATCGAGGCCGGCAGTTTCGATATCGGCAGCGAACCTTCTCCGGAGGTCCTGGCGGCAGTGGAGCAAGTGACTGACCGCATCGGGTCGGAGATCGGCGTCGCCCCCGGGCGAAACTGAGCGATTCCGCACCCCTCAGTTATTCTGGTTGTATATGCACGAACTGGCGCTCGCCCAGAGCATTCTCGAGATCTGTGAAGAAGAGGCGAGAAAGCGGCAAGCGGGCGCGATCCACAAGATCAAGCTTCGCCTGGGCGATTTTTCCGGAGTGGTCCGTGAAGCGCTGGAGTTCTCTTTCGATGCGCTGAAAGTGGAGACGCTCGCCGCCGGCGCCGGTCTCGAAATCGAACGGGTACCGCTTGAAGTGCGTTGCCCGCGCTGCGGGCAGGTTAGCAGCCCGCCCGCCTCGGATTTGTGTTTCGTGTGCACCGAATGCGGCAGTCCGGTGGAAATCACAAGCGGGCGGGAGCTCCAGGTCGAGTACATCGAGGTGGAGTAAAGAGGAGCGGGAGCCAAACGGAAGGAGCGGATGATGGAACGAGTGCCGGTGGTGAGGAACGTGTTGCAGGCCAACGAGGAAGCGGCGGCGGCGAACCGGGAGCTCTTCGATCGCGGGGGCATGCTGGCGATTAACCTGATGTCGGCTCCGGGCGCGGGCAAGACGTCGGTACTCGAGCAGACCATCCGGCGCCTGGGCACTCGTTACCGCCTCGCCGTGATCGAGGGCGACCTTCAGACGAGCATCGACGCCGAGCGGATCCGGGCGGCGGGCGTACCGTCCCACCAGATCACAACCGGCACGGTCTGCCACTTGGACGCTCGCATGGTGTCAAAGGCAGTGGCGGAGTTCCCGATGGACGGCGTGCGCGTGTTGTTCATCGAGAACGTAGGCAACCTTGTCTGCCCGGCGGAGTTTTACCTCGGAGAACACCTGCGGGTAATGGTATACAGCGTCGTCGAGGGTGCGGAGAAGCCGAAGAAGTATCCGCTGATGTTTCACACCTCCGACGTGGTACTGCTGAACAAGGTGGACCTTGTGCCTTACGCGGGTGTCGAGATTGAGGACCTGAAGAAGAATGTTCTTGAAGTGAACCCGAGGGCGACGATTTTCCCCGTCTCCTGCCGGACAGGAGAAGGGCTGGATGCCTGGACCGAGTGGCTGGACTCGGCGGTTCGCGAGTCGGCGGCCACTGCCTAGAGCTCGGGGATCACGAGGACGTCGCCGGGATGGATCACGGTCTTGTCGTCCTTCAGCTTGCCCGGGTTCGCCTTGATGATTTCAGGGTATAGGTTTCCCTTACCCTTGCCCCATTGTTTTTCGGCGATCTTCCAGAGCGAGTCGCCTGCCACCACCGTGTACGTCTTCGGCGCGGGCGCAAGGCTGGCGTCGATCTTCAGATCGCAGGTCAGATCCGAATAGCTCGCATCGACCAGCTTGATTTGGTTCCAGACGTCGTTCTTTACCGCCTCTGAGGGCGCCGCTCCCTGGATGAGCAGCTTGTCTTTCTCCACGTGCACGTGCGACAGCCTCACCCCCTTCTGTATGGCGAGGTTGATTACGGACTGGTATTTCAGCTTCAGTTGATCTAGCTTGTCCATCCCCCAATGATATCGTTCGGGGCGGGTGTTAGCATGGCTGAGGGAGGAAGGCACATGCAAGAGCTACTCAACACCATTCTCCAGGCACAGGGCGGTGGACTCGTCAAGCAACTCGCCGGCCAGTTCGGCATCGACGAATCCCAAGCGGGCTCCGCGCTTGGCCAGTTGCTCCCGGCGCTCACCGGCGCTGCCCAAAACAACGTTCGCCAGGGCGGTCTTGACGGACTGCTTGGCGCTCTGTCCAGCGGCGGCCACGAGCGCTACATCGAGGACCCCTCCTTGCTGGGCAGCCAGGAGACCGTCGAGGACGGTAACGGCATCCTTGGCCACCTGCTCGGAAGTAAGGACGCCAGCCGCGCCCTCGCCAGCCAAGTTTCCGGTTCAACTGGGCTGGGTGTGGACGTGCTCAAGAAGATGCTCCCCGTCGTCGCCACCCTGGTCATGGGTTCCATGAGCAAGGCCACGAATCAGGGAAGCACCGGCAGCGGCCTCCTTTCGATGCTGGACACGAACCGTGACGGCAGCGTCCTTGACGATGTCGCGGGCTTCATGGGCAAGTTCCTAACCAAACGCATTTGAAATCTTGATTCCACCGGTCGCCGGGCCGATGATCGAGTTGTCGAGACAAGATCGGAGGACCGACGACCGGTGGAACTTTTCGCAAAGCTGGCCCAAACAGCAAGCTGGAAGCCGCGTCTCACAAGGCTGCTCTGCTCGCAGCCATGGCGTTTCGAACCTCCAGCGAAAGCTTGGCTCCCAGAATCTCTGTCTTCTCTATGGAAGGCGGCACGGCCAAGAGATGCGGGGCGTGGGCCATCAGTGCTTTGGCAATGGGCCCGTTGAGGTGAGCTTGCCTTCCCGACTCATCGGGAAACGCATCGACTATGGCGAACGTGGATGGGCCCAGGCGCAGCGCGAACCACAGCGGAGTGGTCGTTTCCTCATTTGCCAGTTGAAGACCTTGTCTCAGGAAGGCGGCGACCTCTTCTTCCTTCCCAGGTTTCGCCTCAAGTCGTACAAACAACCCAACTGAAAGCATTTCCAATTCTCCTTAGGCCGAAGTGTCGGCCTGTTCCCAGACTACGTCCGAGTTCGTCTTTATACTAGAGGCAAGAATGCCATATTTGGTATCATTATTGCCATGAGAGTAAACGTCCTGGTTCTGGATGGAGTTTTTGACCTGGGATTATCTGCTGTGCTGGACGCGTTCCAAACTGCGAATGAGTTGATCGGAATCTCGGGGCTTACGGTGCCTCGCTTCGAGGTGAAGATCGCCGGGGTCCGCAAGGCGGTCAAGACGTCGCAGGGTTTGACGGTGCCGGTAAACGCAACGGGTTGGCGCACGCCCAATTGCGTTGTGGTTCCGGCAATTGGGTTCAAGATGCCGGGCCCGTTGGAGAGTGCACTTGCAAGGCCGGACGTGCAAGATGCGGGCGCTTCGCTTCGGCAATGGGCTCGCCTCGGCGCAACGATGACCGCAGCCTGCATTGGAACCTTTGTGATGGCCGAGTCCGGACTGCTCGATCATCATCACGCAACCACAACATGGTGGCTGGCGCCGCTCTTTCGGAAGCGATATCCCCAGGTCCTGCTGGATGAATCGAATATGATTGTGAAATCCGGCAAGTTTGTTACGGCCGGAGCGGCTCTCAGTCACATGGATCTCGCGTTGTGGCTGGTGCGAGGAGTGAGCCCGACGCTGGCTTCTTTGACGGCAAAATATCTGATCGTCGATTCCAGGCCATCACAGTCGGCCTATGCATTGACGGATCATCTGGTGCATTCCGATCCTCTGATTCAGCGCTTCGAAAGCTGGGCGCGCTCCCGGTTGAAGCACGGATTTTCTTTGGACGACGCAGCAGAGGCCGTCGGTTCGAGCAAGCGAACGCTCGCGCGCCGCATGCAGACAGTGCTCGGAAAGTCGCCGCTGTCTTACTTCCAAAGCTTGCGCGTGGAGCGCGCGGTGCATCTTCTGAAGACCAGCAACGCGAGCGTCGACGAGATCGCGGAGCGTGTCGGATACACGGAAGGCTCGATTCTGCGAGTTCTGCTGCGGCGACGTCTTGGCCTCGGAATCAAGGAGATCAGGCGGTCCGCCTGATCCTTTAAGGTTGCAGGCCAACGACTTCCGTTGACATGGGGTAGGTTTTCAACAAGCCGGGGCTTCCGCTCCCCTCGATCGTGACTCTGCTTGCTAACTCGGGACTGCGTTAAGCCGCCAAAAGTGTTTCCGCTCTGGTTGTGCGTAATTCCTCCACGCTCGGTGCTGCAAAATCAGGCAGTACTGTGAAATTTCCACTCAATTCCGCCGGGTTATAGTCTGCAGTTAATTCCAACAGGTGAAATAGATCACTCTCTACGAAAGTTATAGGGAGTTTATAACGACTGCGACAGGTAGGACGTTGAATCTTCACAAGGGCGATGGGGAATCAGGCTCCGAATCACACTCTGGCACAAGGGCTTCAGGATACTTCCGGATATTGGCACCCGATTTGCCTCAACCATTCCGACAAGCAAAAGATCGGGCCTTCCGGCACAACCATCTTCGTGCCCGGTCCAGTTGTGTAAATCCTATTTCACCCCCATGGGGAGGAACACATGACGATTTCTCGTCGACAATTCCTTGAGTTGTTTAGGAATTCCGCGGCAGCACTCGGCGTGGGCGCAGTGAATCTGTCGGTTCTTGAGAAGGCGCTCGCACAACCAGGTGGTCCGACGGTCATCTGGCTCCAAGGCAGCGCCTGCACCGGATGCTCGGTCTCGCTGTTGAACAGAATCTCGAGCACTTCGCCGAGCACCACCGCGGACGTGCTTATCAATATCATCAACCTCCGCTATCACCCGAACCTGATGGCGGCAGCCGGAAAGTCGGCGGCTGCCATCGCAGAGGAGATCGCCGGCGGAAGTGGACACATTCTGGCGGTTGAGGGAGGTGTGCCGACGGCGTTCGGCGGCGCCGCGTGCTGGGCTTGGACGCGTGCGGACGGCACCGACGTCACGTTCCAGCAAGCAGTGACAATGCTGGCAGCGAATGCCGCCCAAATCCTGTGCATCGGAACATGCGCAGCCTGGGGCGGTATCCCGGCGGCCCTTCCGAATCCGACAGGCGTCAGGAGCGTCCGAGAGGTCACTGGCCGCCCGACTCTGAACATCGCGGGTTGCCCGACGCACCCGGACTGGATCGTTTGGGCCATCGGGCAATTGGTGTCGGGCGCCCCGATCAGCGTGGACTCGTACGGACGGCCGGCTGCGCTGTTCGGCAAGACAGTGCACGAGCTATGCCCGCGCCGGGAGCGGGAGGAAGCCTCGACCTACGGACAGGATTACCTCTGCCTGGAAGAACTTGGCTGCAAAGGCCCGTCCACCAAGGGCAACTGCCCGATCACTTTGTGGAACGGCAGAGCCAACTGGTGCTGTGACTCCAACACGCTGTGCATCGGGTGCACGGACCCAGCTTTTCCATTCACAAACCTGAGGAGCAAAACCTATGCCATCGACGATTAAGATTGACCCCGTAACCCGGCTGGAAGGCCACCTCAAAATCGAAGTCACAGTCGACGGCGTAGCGGGCGCACAGAAGGTCGTGGACGCCAAGGCGACCGGCACGCTATTCCGCGGCTTCGAGGCGATCCTGAAGAACCGCAATCCTCTGGACGCTCCCGACATCACGCAGCGAATCTGTGGCGTCTGCCCGGTGTCGCACGGCCTGGCAGCTTCGATGACGCTCGAAAACGCGGCCGGGGTAACGGCGCCGGATAACGCCAGGATCATGCGGAATCTGGTACTCGGCTCCAACTTCGTGCAGTCACACATCCTGCACTTCTACCATCTCGCCGTGCAGGACTTTGTCAGCGGTCCCGATATGCCGCCATGGCAGCCGAACTGGGCTGCCGACAAGCGATTCGATGCGGCTACGTCCGGCGTCCTAGTCAGTCACTATGTCCAAGCGCTCGAAATGCGACGCAAGGCACACGAGATGGGAGCACTGTTCGGAGGGCGCTTACCGCATCCTCCAGCGTTCGTCCCCGGAGGCTTCACCACTACTCCCCGTCCGGAACGAATCACGAAATTCAGGGCCTACCTCGCCGAGCTGATCGCGTTCATCAACAACGTCTATCTTCCGGATGTCGGAGCTCTCGCCAATGCCTACGCGGACTACTACTCCATCGGGCGGGGTCACGGCAACCTGCTGGCATACGGCGTGTTCGACCTGGACGGCGCCGGGCAGAGCAAGTTGCTCCGCCGGGGGAGGATCCTTGGAGGCACCGGATCGGCACTGGCGGTGGACCCGAAGGCTATCACTGAGTCGGTCACATATTCCTGGTACAGCGACACCACGAACAACCTCTCACCGTCCTCGGGCGTGACCCAGCCTGTGTACCCAAAAGGCGGCGCGTATTCGTGGCTCAAGGCGCCACGGTACGGCGGGGCCAGCAGGCGCAAGGGCAAGCGCGTCACGGTGACACCGGGAGCGCCGTACGAGACC
This sequence comes from Bryobacteraceae bacterium, assembly GCA_035455185.1. GTDB lineage: Bacteria > Acidobacteriota > Terriglobia > Bryobacterales > Bryobacteraceae > JAEHDI01. The sequence goes on from DATIFQ010000246.1 coordinate 17,007, forward strand.
GGCCCACTCGCGAGAATGTGGGTGAACGGCGAGTACACGCGCGGCATCTCCGTGATGGACCGGCATGCGTCCCGGGCGCAGGAGACGCTCAAAGTCGCGCAGGCGATGGACGTCTGGGCGACCCAGTTGGGGAGCGGGCCGGTGTATCAGCAGTATGTGACGCCGACCAGCGCGTCCGGATTCGGACTGACCGAGGCGCCACGCGGCGCTCTCGGCCACTGGGTTGATATCAGCAACGGCAAGATCGGCAACTACCAGGTGCTTACACCGACGTGCTGGAACGCATCGCCGAGGGACAGCGCCGGGGTGCCCGGGCCGATCGAGCAGGCGCTGGTCGGGACTCCGGTGGCGAACTTGGATGAGCCCGTCGAAGTGCTGCGTGTGGTCCATTCCTTCGACCCATGCCTTTCGTGCGCAGTCCACGTGATGCGGCCGGCCGAGGGCAGTAAGATCTTCGCGCTGGGACACTATCACGGCGAAGACGAGGTCCATGAGCACACGCACTCGCACTGACGGAAACGGCCCCTCCGCGCCGCCGCGGAGGGGCCGCCGAATCCTTGTCGCCGGGCTGGGCAACCTGCTGCTGATGGATGACGGTGTTGGGGTGCACGCAGTCCGCGAGCTGAGACGGCACGCCGGGAGTGGCGTCATGGTGGCGGAGGTGGGCACGGCGGTGCTCGACGCCCTTCACCTGATCGAGAAGGCCGACCGGTTGCTTGCGATCGACGCAATGCGGGCGGGAGGCGCTCCGGGCACGATCTACTCATTCGGGGTGGAGGACGTCAAGCAGCGGCCCACGGAGGCCTCGTTACACGAATTGAACCTGTTGTCGGCGCTTACGCTGACGCGGCGCCGGCCGCGTGAGATCACTATTCTCGGCGTGGAGCCGGGCCGAATCGACTACGGCCTGGAACTGACACCCGCGGTGCAGGAAGCACTCCCACGGCTCGTTAGCGCGGCCAGCAGGATTGTCGCGAAGTGGGTGGGCGGGACGTTCGGGCGCGACGGGTGACGCGTGTTACCATCTGAATAACGACCTGTTTTCCACGGATTTCTTAGGATCTCGCCTTGAATGTGACCGTTTCATCCGCCGAGCGGCTGCGCGTGACCCTGCATGGAGCGGTGCAGGGCGTCGGTTTCCGGCCCTTTGTCTACCGGCTGGCAACTGAATTGGGACTGCCGGGCTGGGTACTCAACTCGAGCGCGGGGCTGTCACTCGAAGTGGAGGGTCCTCGCGACCGGCTGGACACCTTCCTCGCGCGCCTCGAATCGGAGAAACCGCCAGCAGCGGTCATCCTGACGAAGGAGGCGAGTTTCCTCGCACCCGTGGGGTTTACAGGGTTCGAAATCCGCACAAGCGACGCAAGCGAAGGGAAGACCGCAAGCGTACTGCCCGATCTCGCGACCTGCGGCGACTGCCTGGCGGAGATGCGCGATCCCGCCGACCGCCGCTGTGGCTATCCGTTCACCAACTGCACGAACTGCGGGCCGCGCTACACGATCATTCTCGACATTCCGTACGACCGCACAAACACGACGATGTTTGGGTTCGGGTTGTGCGCCGAGTGCGGCCGGGAATACCGCGATCCCGGCGACCGGCGGTTCCATGCACAGCCGGTGGCGTGCCCGGCGTGCGGGCCGAAGGTGTGGGTGGAATTGCCGCAGGGAATGGAGATGCAGGGGAGAATGGGGACAGACAGCCATTTCGCGACAGCGGCGAAATGGAATCTGTCCCCATTTTCCCCAATTTTCGTCGCGGCGGCGCTGGAGCGGGGGGAGATCGTCGCACTGAAGGGGATCGGCGGATTCCAGTTGCTCGCGGACGCGCGGAATGAGCAGGCCGTGGAGCGCCTGAGGCAGCGCAAGCACCGCGAGGAAAAACCGTTCGCGCTGATGCTGCCGTCGATCGAGGAGGTGCGGCGGTACTGCGAGGTCTCGCCGGCGGAAGAGCGGCTGCTCAAGTCAGCGGCGGCGCCCATTGTGCTACTTAGACCGAACGGAACGCCCGGCATCGCGCCAAGCGTAGCGAAGTCTTCGCCGTACCTCGGAGTGATGCTCCCCTATTCTCCGCTGCACCACTTGCTGATGCGCGAGTTCCCCGCCCCGGTTGTCGCCACCAGCGGCAACCGCAGCGACGAACCGATCGCGATCGACAATGATGAAGCACGGGATCGCCTTGGCGAAATCGCCGATGTGTTTCTGATGCACGACCGTCCGGTGGCGCGGCCGTGCGACGATTCCGTGGCGCGCGTCACTCGAGGCCGCGAGAGCGTGGTGCGGCGGGCGCGCGGATATGCTCCGCTGCCGGTGCGCGTCGCGAGGGAATTGCCGCCGGTACTCGCGGTGGGCGGCCATTTGAAGAACACGGTTGCCATCGCGATCGGCCGTGACGTCTACCTGAGCCAGCACGTGGGCGATCTCGACACGGCAGAGGCAAGGGGGGCCTTCGAGAGGGCGATCGAAGACCTTTGCCGGCTCTACCGTTTTGAGCCTCAAATGGCCGCTTGCGATCTCCATCCGGACTACGCTTCGACGCAGTGGGCGCGGGCATCGGGGCTGCCCGTGATCGCGGTGCAACATCACCATGCGCATGCCGCGGCCTGCGCCGCCGAGAACGACATCCGCGGGGACTACCTGGGTGTGTCGTGGGACGGAACCGGGTACGGGCTAGACGCGACTGTATGGGGAGGCGAATTCTTTCTGGTGAGGGACGCGGAGTTCGAAAGAGTGGCGCACCTGCGACCCTTCCGGCTTCCGGGGGGCGAGGCGGCTATCCGCGAAGGCTGGCGTCCGGCGGCCAGCTTGCTGTGGGAGGTTTTCGGGCCGGAGGGTGTGCCGGAGTCGGCCCAGAAGCCGGTCCTGTTGCGGATGCTCGAGCGCGGCGTGAATGCGCCGCTGACGACAAGTGTCGGGCGGTTGTTCGACGCGGTCGCTTCCATCGCCGGCATCGCGCAGGCGAACCGGTTCGAGGGCCAGGCGGCGATGCAACTGGAGCGCGCGATCGGGGCCACCGTGACAGCGGAGTGTTATCGTTTAGGTGAAGGGGGCGACTGGGCGCCGTTGGTGGAAGAGGTAGGGGCCGATGCCGCCCGGAATGTCTCGCCGGCCCTGATCTCCGCGAAGTTCCACAATGCGCTGGCTCGCTGGATCGTCGAAGTCGCGGAGCAGACGGGGGTCGGCCAAGTCGCTCTGAGCGGCGGTGTTTTCCAGAACACCTACCTGACGGAACGTGCCGCCTCGCTGCTCGAGGAACGCGGCTTCCGCGTGTACACACACCAGCGGGCGCCGGCGAACGACGGAGGCATCGCACTGGGGCAGGCGGTGATCGCGGGGATTCGGGCGGGAGGTTGACTTTATGTGTCTGGCCGTACCGGGAAAGATCGTCAGCGTAATGGAGGATGACCCGCCGGAAGTGCGCCGCGGGAAGGTGGACTTCGCCGGCGTGCAGAAAGAGGTCTGCCTTGCCTACACGCCGGAGGCGAAAATCGGAGATTACGTGCTTGTGCACGTCGGCTTCGCGCTGAACGTGGTGGATGCGGAAGAGGCGCAGCGCATCTTCGAGACGCTCGACGAGATGCAGCGGCTGGAGGAGCTGGCCGAGGCGGAGAGAGCGGAGAGCGGGCCATGAAGTACATCGACGAATACCGTGACCCGGAGCGCGTCCGGCAGCTTGCGGCCGCCATCCGGAGGAAGATTACCCGCCCGTGGACCATTATGGAGGTCTGCGGCGGGCAGACGCACACCATCGTCAAGAGCGGCCTTCAGGAATTACTGCCTGAGGAAGTGACACTCGTGCACGGGCCGGGGTGCCCGGTGTGCGTGACGCCGCTCGAACTGATCGACAGCGCGGTGGCGATCGCCTCGCGGCCGGACGTAACGTTCTGTTCGTTCGGCGACATGCTGCGCGTGCCGGGCTCCACGAAGAGTCTCTTCGACGTGAAAGCGGAGGGCGGCGACGTGCGCATCGTCTACTCGCCGCTGGATGCGCTGAAGCTGGCGCGCGCGAATCCGCAACGGCAGGTCGTCTTCTTCGCGGTAGGATTTGAAACGACCGCACCGGCCAACGCGATGGCCGTCTGGCAAGCGGAACGCGAAGGTATCGCGAACTTCTCGATCCTGGTGGCGCATGTGCTGGTTCCGCCGGCGATCGAGGCGATCCTGAGCTCGCCGAACTGCCGCGTGCAGGCGTTCCTGGCTGCGGGCCACGTCTGCACGGTGATGGGCTTCGAGGAGTACGAGCCGGTGGCGAAGCGCTACCGTACGCCCATCGTCGTGACGGGTTTTGAGCCGCTCGACCTGCTCGAAGGTGTGCACATGGCGGTGGCACAACTCGAGGAGGGCCGCGCGGAGGTGGAGAACCAGTACAGCCGGGCGGTGCGCCGCGAGGGAAACCGGCCGGCGCGAGACCGGGTGGCCGAGGTCTTCGAGGTGGGCCCACGTCAGTGGCGCGGCATCGGCGAGATTCCGGCGAGCGGTCTGCGGCTGCGGGAGCGGTTCCGCAAGCTCGACGCATTGGAGCGGTTCGCGACTGGCGTGGGGCATGTCAAGGAGCCGGCGATATGCATTGCCGGGCTTGTACTGCAAGGCCTGAAGAAGCCGTACGAATGCGCGGCGTTCGGCAAGCAGTGCACGCCGGAGACGCCGCTCGGAGCTCCGATGGTGTCCTCCGAGGGCGCCTGCGCCGCCTATTACCTGTATGGGAGGCATCGTCATGACGCCGTTCGAGCTGGCGTGTCCAGCGCCGAAGTTCACTGAAGACCGCGTGCTGCTCGCGCACGGCGGCGGCGGCCGGCTGATGCAGCGGCTGATCGAGCAGGTGTTCCTGCCTGAGTTCCGCAACCCGGCCCTGGAGGCGCTGCACGACGGCGCAGTGGTGGACGTGAACGGTTCGCGGCTGGCCTTCACTACCGATTCCTACGTCGTGCGGCCGCTATTTTTCCCGGGCGGAAACATCGGCGAACTGGCGGTCTACGGGACGGCGAACGACCTCGCGATGTGCGGCGCACGCCCGCTCTACCTGAGCGCCGCGTTCATCCTCGAAGAGGGCTTGCCGATGGAAACGCTGCGGGCGGTGGCGGCTTCGATGCGCGAAGCGGCGGCGCGGGCGGGCGTGACGCTGGTTACGGGCGACACCAAGGTGGTGGACAAGGGCAAGGGCGACCAGATGTTCATCACGACGGCGGGCGTCGGCACGCTGTCAGAGGCCGTCCGGATCGGACCGGCGTTCGTCGAGCCGGGCGACGCGGTGATCGTGTCCGGCGACCTCGGAAGGCACGGCGTGGCTGTCCTGTCGGTGCGCGAGGGACTCGAGTTCGAGGCGCCGGTGGAAAGCGACGCGGCTCCGCTATGGGAGCCGGTTGAGGCGCTGTTGCGCTCGGGGATCGAAGTGCATTGCCTGCGCGACCTGACGCGCGGCGGGCTGGCCTCAGCGTTGAACGAGATCGCCGGGTCGGGTGGCGTCGGCATCGGCATTGACGAGGCATTGGTGCCGGTCCGCGAAGCGGTGAAGGGCGCCTGCGAGATCCTCGGTCTCGACCCGCTCTACGTCGCGAACGAGGGCCGTTTCGCGGCTTTTGTGCCGAAGGCACAGGCCGAACTGGCGGTCGAGACGCTGCGGATGGTGGGGGTGTCGGAGGGTGCGGCGGTCATCGGAGAAGTAAGCGCGGAGCATCCGCGAACCGTGGTACTGCGCAGCCGGATCGGCGGCCACCGCGTGCTCGACATGCTGAGCGGGGAGCAGTTACCGCGGATCTGCTGAAGATCTGCCGCTTGCTCACGCGCGCGGTTCTTCTGAGCACGCAGAGACTCTCAGTCAGTGGCCTGAGGGATTCCGCTTGCGGGTTCGAGGACAGCCGACATCGAGCCCTTCGATTTCGGCATGCGTGGGTCCGGGCCATAGCCGTGGATCTGGTCGCGCGCGAACTCCGCCTGGGGAAGCTCGCAGGTGATCACGATCGTCCGTCCGGTGGTATCGACCTCCACCGCGTGCCGGAAAGCCTCGAACTGAGAGAGTAGAAACAATCGCTGAAGCATCTCGATGACATAGTCGTACGTGTGGTCGTCATCGTCGAGCAGCACGACGTGGAAGAGCGGCATCAGTTGCTCGCGGCGGGTGGTTTCTGTGTCCGGAGAAACGGCGGGTCTCGACATTCGCGCGCGTCTTCTTTTCAAGCGTACTGTAAAACCGGCCGTTTTGTCTTGACGTGGAGGCCGGCGGCGCGCGGTGCTACGATGGAGATGGAAAGGGGGCGTAACGGATTCGACGGGATTGAATTGTGATGGAGAGGCGTGCCGGGTTCCGAGCTCCCGTTAAACGATCGGAAACACACAACTGCCAACACGCAGTTTGCATTCGCTGCCTAATTCGTTAGGCGGCCGCTCCGGCTGCTGAGCCCGCGCGGGAGTTAGCGAGCGTCATTTTGCGGGATAGGCCGAGGGCTTCTGCTCGTAGCCGCAGGCTGAGATCAATCGAGCTAGGCTGTCGTCATTCTGGCCGCTTCTGAGGCGGCAGTCGAATACACCGAGGCGGCTACGCACGTAGGCTCTTCATGGCAGGCTTTCTCGGACGCGGGTTCGACTCCCGCCGCCTCCACCAGAAACAGATTCGTGTTGCCTAACGTCACGCAACGGTCTGAAGTTCAATGAAGTCGACATCGGAAGTGGGCTCCGGGATCGGTTCCCCGACTTCGCGAATGGCTTCAAGGTGAAGCTCAATTGCCTCGCGGATGTTGCGTTTCGTTTCTTCGAGGGTCTTTCCCGTCGTGACGCAACCAGGCAAGTCGGGGATGTAGGCTCCCCAGTTGTTCCCCGCCTTTTCAAATACGACCGCGTATCGCTTCATGGCTCCCCGATCTCCGCTTTCCTGAGAATCGACTTCAGTGTCCCGACGGGAAGGTCATCATTCCAGTTCCCCGGCACGGTAACTACTTAACCGGATGCCTGAACGCCCGGTGACTTCGCTTCTGCCGGACCAATCGCCACTGATTCGATTCCAGCAGCCTGATGACTTCCCGAACTTTCATCCTTCAGAGGATTTTACCGCCGTCCGTCTCGCCTCTCCATTGAAGCGTGAAGACGTCTGGTGGAATCACTGCCCGCTCAGCGGCACGCGGCACT
>DATIFQ010000247.1:0-21144 GCA_035455185.1 Bryobacteraceae bacterium
ACGCTGGAGTTCCTCCAGCATCATTCTTCGCAATGGGGTCACAAGGACCTCCTTTCCTTGTGACCCAAACTATTCCACTCAACACGGGAATGCTGCTCTCTTTACGCACGCGTAGCGTCCGCCGCGCGAGCGGCTTCGTTCAAACGGCGTAGTGTAGACCGAAGTCGCTCAACTCCAAGATGGTCAGCCGCTCGGTGACACAGCCTTCAGCCACACGATCCCAAAGTGGGCAAGCCGTAACCGGGGCTTTCGCTCCTTCGGGCAGAATTCAGCCCGCGAACATAAGTCCACACTCAACGGGGGGTCGAAAAAACTGTGGAGATGCGAAACGCCGCGCGCCCTCGTGCGCCGCTTGCTGAACGCCTGCTGCGCCATCCAGATGAAATCAGGCGCGGCGAGGTGCGCGTCTTCCTGACGGAATCACAGCGCGTCGCTGGCCTGCGGCGAGGGGGCGATGGAGGTGCCTCCACAGTTCGCGCGGCCATTTTCCAGGCGAACCTATGCCACACAAAGCGTCAGCCGGCCGTTCGAACGACTCCTGGGCGTCGGCTTTATGACAATGTGGACATCCCGACCCCAGCCGGGTCAGGCATTCCAACAGGCGGTGCTCCGAAATCCCGCGAAACCGCCCTTTCAAGAGGGCGGAAACCTTGGGCTGTGTTAACCCCAGATCTCTGCAGCGCCGGCTTGCGTGGGCGCCCGGCGCTGGATGATCTCGGCGATCTTGGCGGCCAGTTGGGCCTTGACCAGCATGCTCTCGCTGTCCGCATAGCCGAGGTCGGCGTACACGTTACCGGAGCCTTCCTCGACAGGAATGCCCCGTACGACTCGCTGTTTCTTCATCGCGATAGCTCCTTGGCGATCGCTCCACCGCCACGACGCGATATGTCAGCGGCCGCGGTGCTCGGCCACGATGATCACCTGCATGTCGCCGGCCAGGCGAACAACCCGGTGAATGAAATTGCCCGCGATTCGCTTCGCCAGCGAGTAGCGCGGGCGCGCCATGTAGATCTGGGTAACCTTCCGGGACCGCGCGAAATTCACGAGCGCTTCAGCGGCATCCTCGCTGTCGAGAACTCGAGTCTCGACGTGAAGGTGTCGGGCGAAGTTCAAGTGCTTTGCCAGCGCCTCGCGTTCGGCGGCTGAGGAGCGCTTCGAGTCGCCGGCCTCGGCGATGTGAACCGCCAGGCAATCCGCTCGCAGATAATCCGCCACCCTGCGGGCGCGCCGCAGCAGAATGGCCGTGTTCGCATCCGGTGTGATATGGACCAGAATCCGTTCGGGCCCGGCAGCCGGGCCGGCGCGGGCCGCCTTCGGAGCGTCGTGGTCCGGCACCCCAGGCACCTGCGGCTGGCGCAGGTCCACCTCGTGGGCTGTCTGGCGAAGCGCGATTTCGCGAAGCGCCACGAGGTTGGATTCCTTGAAGAAGTACTGTAGCGCGCGCTCGGCCTTATCGGGCGCGTAAACGGCGCCCCGGGCCAGGCGGTTCAGAAGAGCCGCCGGCGGCAGATCTACCATCACGACCTCGTCCGCCTGTTTCAGAACCCAATCCGGAAGAGTCTCGCGAACGCGGATGCCCGTGATCTGCCATACCTGGTCGTTAAGGCTCTCCAGATGCTGTACGTTCATAGTCGTGATGATGTCGATGCCGGCATCGAGAAGGACGATTACGTCCTCCCATCGCTTGGCCCGTTCCGAGCCGGGAACATTAGTGTGCGCCAGCTCATCGACGAGGCAGACTTCGGGTCTCCGCCAAAGGATCGCGGGCGTATCCATCTCATCGAATCTCGCCCCGCGATACTCGATGATCTGGCGTGGCACGATTTCGAGCCCCTCTGTCCGCGCGATCGTGTCTTGGCGCCCGTGGGGTTCGAAGTACCCGATTACCACGTCGACGCCCTTGGCCTTGAGTTGCTGCCCTTCTTCGAGCATCTGATAGGTCTTGCCGACACCGGCCGCGTAACCCAGGTAGGTCTTGAGCCGCCCACTGGTTTTGGTCGCTTCGGCCATCTCTAGTGCGGGAAGATCCTGACGTCGATGCCCTCCGCCTGACGGATCAGGCGGTCGACCGGTCCCCCGAACAGGCGGGTCCACCAGTCCTGCCGCAGGCTGTGTCCGATGAAGATCTGCGTCACGCCGTTTTGGTTTGCGAACCGGAGTATGGCCTCGATCGGGTCGCCGTCTTCGAGCACTTCCACCCGGGCTGAGGCGTCTCGGGCAAGGGCGAGGTGGGATTCCAGAAGCTCCTGATCGGCTGCCGAAAGAGAAGATTGCTGGACATAGGCCACGATCAGCTCGCCGTGAAACCGCTGAGCGTTGCGCCGGCCGCTTTCGATCATCAGCCGCGCATTCGCCCGCGGCGTGATGCACACCAGAATCTTCTCGTGAGCGCCGATCGAGTGGCCGATTCCATGGGCTTCGAGATAGGATTCCAACTGCCGGTCCACCACCTCGGCAGCGAGCAGCAACGCCATCTCCCGCAGCTCGGAGAGTCGCCGCTCCGTTACGAGGCGGTCGGTTTCCGAGCGCACTCCCACGCGCTCGAGAATCTGCTCGGGAGGCGCATCGACGATGGCGATCTCTTCCGCGTGCATGAGGAAGGCCTTCGGAACCGTTTCGCGGACCTCCTTGCCCGTGATCTGCTGCGTAGTATCGTGCAGTTCTTCGATGTGGTTCAGATTGACGGCGGTAATGATGGCGATGCCGGCTTCGAGAAGTTGCTCGACGTCCTGCCAGCGGTGCGCGTTTCCGCAGCCGGAGGGGTTTCGGTGTGCGAGCTCGTCGATCAGGCAGACTTGCGGCCGCCTTGCGATGATAGCCGGAACGTCCATCGCACCTCCGCGATCCGCGCAGATCTGCGAGATGATTTCGAACCGGTCGAGCAGACTGATAAGGTCCGGCGAGAGTTTCGACTGCACCGCGCCGATGATTACGTCTTCGCCTCGCTCCTTTCTGCGTCTACCCTCATCGAGCATGCGGAAGGATTTGCCGACGCCGGACGCGTAGCCGAGAAAGACCTTGAGCCTGCCGAGCCTGCGTCGCTGCTCGTCGAACTCGATCTGGCGCAGCAGCCGGTCGGGATCGGGCCGGCTGTCCGGGTTCGAAGCCACTGCTGCTCTACCAGCCTCCTTCCTTGGAACCGATCCACCAGATCAGCCCGAGTGTGGCGGTGGCCTGGTCCGGTTTCAGTATGCCGGGTTCGGCGGTCAAAAAGAAGGGCATATTGGACCAATCCCGGCGGATCTCGGCTCGAAGCTGAAAACCGGTGTCAACCTGATAGGTCGTGGTCAACGTCGTGTCCTTCAGCAACTGGTCGGTGCCGCTGAACAGGCCGGCCCTGTCCCTCAGCCAGCCGAACCGCATCCCGAGCGAGAACTTCGGCGTGAACTGGTAGCGCGCGTAGCCGGCGCCCCCGTAGACAAGAGCGGGAGGCGAAACGGCTTCGACGCGGTTGACCACGTAATCGGCCTCACCCACCAGGGTCAGACGCGGTGTGGCGTCCCAGGCCGCATAGGAATCAAGAATGTGCAGCCGGCCGCGCGGGACCGGTCGAAACAGTGCCGTTGAGAGGCCGGGCTGCGTTGGCAGGGCTGGCAGCCCGGGGTTCAGAAGCGGCTCGAGATCCCGTTGCTCGCGGCCGGCGTAATATCCGATGCTCCAGGTGACGGAGGACGCCGGCTTCCACGAAAGCAAGAGGTGCTGCGACTTGAAGCCGTTGAAGTCCTCGGTCTGATTGGCGCCGTTGACGAGCCAGTGCGTCAGTATGAGCCGGTCATTCACCTGATACGACGACCGGAAACCGAAGTGGTAAAATGGCAGAAAGTTGAACCAGTAGGAACGCGAGTAATTGATCTGGTCCTTTGCGTAGTTGCCCTCGAAGCCAAGCGAACTGGCCCACTTTCCGAAATCGATCCTCAAGCCGTTACCGAGCGGGAAGACATACGTGCCGTAAGCCTGGAACACGGGCCTGAACACCTGTGGACGCGGCTCGTTCTGCGCGCCACCCTGCAAGGTTTCCGTCCCCTGCCCGTACATCAGATCAAGCCGAATACCGAAGCGCCTGCCGGACCCGGTATCGGGAGGCCGTTCCAGCACGAGTGTGGCCTGGTTCAAACTGAAGTTGTTGCTAGTGACGTCGTAGGCGCGGAGCAGATTGATCCGACCGAGAGGGCGGCTAAAGTTGTAGCTGAAATAGCCATCGAGATATGCGTTCACGCTGATTTGCGGTGGCCCGGGTGATGGCTCGGCCGAGGCACGTTGAGCGGGTTGGGACGGTATTGCGGAAGCATTCAGCTTGGCTTCGACGGCGGCGAGGCGCGCTTCCAGCTGCCGAATTCGGTTAAGAAGTTCAGCCTCGCTGGCAGTCTGGGCGAGAGCGGCAGATGCCACGACAATCATCACCGCCAGTCGCACGGCCGTCATTTCCGCACCGGGAAATCCTGGTCGAGGGCCAGGTTCAGCTCGAGAACGTTCACCGCCGGGTCGCCGAGCACTCCGACGGCCGATTCCACGGTGAACTGCCTTGTCAACAACAGCACTTGCTCGACGCTGACTCCTCGTGCGCGCGCGACCCGGGGCGCTTGCGCACGAGCCGCCGCAGGGCTGATGTGCGGGTCCAGACCACTGCCCGAAGCAGTCACCATGTCGGCGGGAACCGGTCCGCGATGCTCGGGGTTCTGCTTCTGGAACTCATCGATAAATGCTCTGACACGCTCGACGAGCTTGCGGCTGGTCATACCCAGGTTGGAGCCGCCTGACAGGGCAGCGTCGTACCCCTCGCCGGCCGCGGAGGGGCGCCCGTGGAAGTACTCGGGCCGGGTGAAGGGCTGGCCGATGAGACGCGATCCCACCACGCGTCCGTTCCGCTCCACCAGGCTTCCGTTGGCCTGCCGCGGGAACACGGCCTGGCAGATTGCGGTCACCAGCGCTGGGTAGAGAAGACCTGTGAGCAAGGTCATCAGCAAGATCATGCGAACTGCCGTCATCTTGACCTCCTCACGCAAGCCTCAAGAAGTAGAGCAACTGGTCGATCAGCCAGATCCCGGGAAATGGCGCGATCAGGCCGCCGAGACCGTAGATGAGCAGATTCCGGCGCAGCAGCGCCGCCGCGCTCGCCGGCCGGTACTTCACTCCGCGGAGCGCCAGCGGCACGAGCGCTACGATGATCAGAGCGTTGAAGATCACCGCCGAGAGCACGGCGCTTTGCGGGCTGTGCAAGCCCATGATGTTAAGCGCCGCGAGCGACGGATATGTTCCCATGAACATCGCCGGGATGATGGCGAAGTACTTGGCGACATCGTTGGCGATCGAAAACGTAGTCAGCGCGCCGCGCGTGATCAGCAACTGCTTGCCGATCGCGACCACCTCGATGAGCTTGGTCGGATTGCTGTCGAGGTCCACCATGTTGCCAGCCTCTTTGGCCGCCATAGTGCCCGTGTTCATCGCGAGCCCAACATCAGCCTGCGCCAATGCCGGCGCGTCATTGGTGCCGTCGCCCGTCATGGCCACGAGGCGGCCGGCCGCCTGTTCCTTCCGGATGTACTCGAGTTTGTCCTTCGGCGTCGCCTGGGCCAGGAAATCGTCCACGCCTGCTTCCTGCGCGATGGCCGCGGCGGTGAGCGGATTGTCGCCGGTGATCATGACCGAGCGAATGCCCATCGCCCGAAGCTGTGCGATGCGTTCCCGCAAGCCGCCCTTGACGATGTCTTTCAGGTGCACGAGGCCAAGCACCCGCGAGCAGTCGGCCACAGCCAGAGGGGTGCCGCCAGAACGCGAGATACGCTCGGCGGTCTCGGTGAAGCCTGCCGGGACGGCGCCCCCGAACTGCCGGACGAAGGCGCCGATCGCGTCGGTCGCGCCCTTGCGAAGCGAACGCCCGTCCAGGTCTACGCCGCTCATGCGCGTATAGGCTGAGAACGGAAGGAAATGCGCCTGGTGCTCGGCCACATCGCGGCCGCGCAGGCGATACTGCTGCTTCGCGAGCACCACGATGGAGCGGCCTTCCGGCGTCTCGTCGGCCAGGCTCGCCAGTTGGGCGGCATCGGCGAGTTCGGCCGCAGTCACGCCGTCTGCAGGGGTGAACTCGACGGCCTGCCGGTTTCCCATCGTAATCGTTCCGGTCTTGTCGAGGAGCAGCGTGTTCACATTGCCCGATGCTTCGACCGCTCTTCCGCTCATTGCGAGCACGTTGTGCTGCATGACCCGATCCATGCCAGCGATGCCAATGGCGGAGAGCAGCCCGCCGATCGTGGTCGGGATCAGGCACACCAGCAGCGCTGTGAGCACAGCGACTGTCGGTGTCTTGCCTGCTCCCGCCGCAATGACGCTGTAGGCGGCGAACGGGTGGAGCGTGGCGACCGCCAGCAGGAAGATCAGGGTCAGACCCGCGATCAGGATATTCAGCGCGATCTCGTTCGGCGTCTTTTGCCGCTCGGCGCCCTCCACCAGCGCGATCATGCGATCGAGAAACGTCTCGCCAGGGTTCGAGGTGATGCGGATGCGGATGTTGTCGGAGAGGACCTTGGTGCCGCCCGTGACAGCACTGCGGTCGCCGCCCGATTCGCGGATCACTGGCGCGCTCTCGCCTGTGATGACGGACTCGTCCACCGTCGCAATTCCCTGAATCACCTCGCCGTCCCCGGCAATGATGTCGCCGGCTTCGCACAGGACGACGTCTCCGGCACGCAGACGCGAGGCGGCCACACGTTCGACTCGTCCGCTGTCGGAAACGCGCTTGGCCACGGCGTCGGTTTTTGTTTTGCGAAGCGCGTCGGCTTGCGCCTTGCCGCGCGCCTCCGCCATGGCCTCGGCGAAGTTTGCAAACAGCACGGTGAACCACAACCAGAGCGCGATCTGAAGCGAAAAACCGGCCACGCCGGAGTTGGAAACCGCGTCACGGATCAATTGCGCGGTGACGAGCGTAGCCCCGGCCTCGACCACGAAGATCACCGGATTCCGGATCAGCCGCGCAGGGTTTAGCTTAGCGAAGGATTCGCGCGCAGCGCGCTTCAGTATGCGCGTGTCCCACAGCGGGCGGGAATGCGCAAGTCTCTTGGGAAGAAGCGAAGGCAGGTCCGTATCGCCGGTGGTCATGGCTAAAAGAGCCTCCCGCTATGCATCAGGAAGTGTTCGACGACCGGTCCGAGAGCCAGGGCCGGAAAGAACGTCAGCGCACCAACGATGATGACGGTGCCGGCCAGCAGCCCAACGAACAGTGGGCCGTGTGTCGGCAGCGTGCCGGCCGAGAGGGGCAGCCGCTTCTTGCCGGCCAGGCTCCCGGCCACCGCGAGCAGCGGGATGATCATCAGAAACCGGCCGGCGAGCATTGCCAGGCCGATCGTCAGGTTGTACCACGGCGTGTTGGCATTCAAACCCGCGAACGCGCTGCCGTTGTTCCCGGTCCCGCTCGAATAGGCGTACAGGATTTCACTGAAGCCATGCGGACCGGCGTTGTTCAGGTTTGCGGTGGCCGGCCCAGGAGGATTCCAGTACCCGTTCTTCTCGAAATCCAAGACCGAAGAAGCGGACGTAAGGAGCAGGATACTGGCGGCCGTCGCGATCAGCGCCAGCATGGCCATCTTGACTTCTTTCTGTTCGATCTTCTTGCAAAGGTACTCGGGTGTCCGGCCGACCATCAGGCCCGCGATGAAGACCGCGAGAATGGCGAACAGCAGCATGCCGTAAAGCCCGGAGCCAACGCCGCCGAAGATCACCTCGCCGGCCTGGATATTGAACAGCGGCACCAGCCCGCCGAGCGGGGTGAAGCTGTCGTGCATGCCGTTCACCGCGCCGCAACTCGCGCCGGTCGTGACGGTGGCGAAGAGGGCCGTGGCGGCGATGCCGAACCGGACCTCTTTGCCTTCCATGTTTCCGGCTCGTGCATCAGCGCCGAGTGCGGCCAGCATCGGGTTGCCGGATGCCTCGGCGCGGTAAGCGACGAAAGCCCCGGCCAGGAAGAGCACGCTCATTGCGGCGAACAGCGCCCAGCCCTGCCGCGTGTCACCCGCCATCCGTCCAAACGTGTACGTGAGCCCGCCGGGAATCAGGAATATGAGGAGCATCTCGACGAAGTTTGTCAGCGGGGTCGGGTTTTCGTAAGGGTGCGCCGAGTTGGCGTTGAAGAATCCGCCGCCGTTCGTGCCAAGTTCTTTAATCGCTTCCTGCGATGCCACGGGTCCCTGCGCGATCGTCTGCCGTGGCCCCTCGATCGTCTCCGCGACGACGTAGGGCTTGAAATTCTGGATCACCCCCTGCGAACAGAGAAACAGCGCGGCGACGATCGACAACGGCAGCAGGACGTACACGGTTGCCCGGGTCAGATCCACCCAGAAGTTGCCAATGTGCTCGCTCCGCTCTCTCGCGAACCCTCGGACCAGCGCGACGGCGACCGCCATGCCGGCGGCGGCCGACACGAAGTTCTGGACGGCGAGGCCTGCCATCTGTACGAAATAGCTCAGCGTCGTTTCCCCGCCATAGGCTTGCCAGTTCGTATTGGTCATGAAGCTGACGGCGGTGTTAAACGCCAGGTCGGGAGCGACCTGCTTTTCACCGAATCCCATCGGGTTGAGCGGCAGCACTCCCTGTAGCCGCTGAAGCGCATACAGCAGGACGAAACTCGCGGCACTGAACGCAAGCAGCGATCCGGCATATTGCGTCCACCTCTGCTCGGCACGTTCGCCGACGCCCGAGAGCCGGTAGATGAGCCCTTCCAAGGGCCGCAGCACCGGATGGAGGAACGTCCGCTGGCCCTGAAAGACCTGCGCCATGTACGTTCCCATCGGCCTTACCACAAGAATCAGGATCAGGAAATAGAGGGCGATCTGAACGACTCCGGCCTGGCTCATCTCAATCTCCTTAAAAGCGCTCCGGCTTCAGCAGGGCGTAGAGCAGATAGGCGAACAGAAGAACCGTGGCGAGACCCGCGACCAGGTAGTCCATGTGCCTCCTCTCTACAGCCGCTCACACGCCCGGACGAGGGCCCAACAAGCCGCGAAGAACAGAAGTGTTACCAAAACGTACGCGAAATCCAGCATCAGCTTCCCCATTCGTGCGTGCAAAATACGACGTCGTGCCCCAGATGGGCCAGCTCGGCCGCAAGCCGTTGCTCTCGAGTCGGCCACCAGCTTCGCCGGCCGGCGATCACAACGAGCGATTGCGGCCCCAGAGCTACCGCCAGCACGGTGCGCCGGTCCCGACAGATGTAGACTCGAACGTGCAGATCGATCGCCATGTCGTCCGCAACCGTCCGGAAACGGTGGACCAGGAATGCGGTTGAGATTGGCGGCGCTTCAATCGGCGCAGGATAAGGCACGACCTGCGGCACTACCACGACAATGTGCGCGCGAAGATCAGCCGCGAGTCGGGCAGCCGCTCGCAATGCTAGCAGCGTCTCCGCAAGATCGGTGAACACAACGTTCACCCGCAGTTCCCGATCGTGTCGCTCCGCGGCTTGCGGCTGCTCCCCCCTGCGTTTGACGCCTGCGTTCACGCGCGCCTACCCATTCCGAGAATAGGAGCCCCGCCGTAAAGAAGGGATAAAGGAAGGCTAAGGATTCTCTAAATCTGAGCGGGAGGGCATCACGAACCGATAGCCGAGCCAGGGCTCCGTCAGGATATAGCGCGGCTTCGAGGGTTCCGGCTCGATCTTCTTCCGCAGTTGGTTGATGAAGACGCGCAGGTACTCGACTTCCTGGCCGTAATCCGGTCCCCACACGGCCTGGAGCAGCTTGCCGTGCGGGATGGGCACGTTCGGGTTCGTCACCAGGTAATGAAGGAGATCGAACTCTTTGGGCGTCAGTCGGACCTCTTTGCCTTCCTTCGCTACGCGGCGCGTTCCGAGGTTGATCTCCAACCCGGCGAGCTCGATCACACGATGCACGGGATCACCGGCAAGCGGCACGCGTCTGAGAGCGGCACGAATCCTCGCCAGCAACTCCGGGGTTCCAAACGGCTTCGTAACGTAGTCGTCCGCGCCGGCGTCGAGCGCGTCCACCTTGTCCTTCTCCGAGCTGCGGACCGAAAGCACTACGATGGCTGCATCCGAGGTGTCGCGAATCAACCGACATGTTGCCAGACCGCCGATTCCCGGCATGTTGAGGTCGAGCAGGACGAGGTCAAATTTTGCCGCGCGCAACTTCTCCAGAGCCTCTTCGCCCGTTCGTGCATCATCTACCTGGTAGCCTTGGGCAACGAGCGTTGTGCGCATCACGCGGCGGATCTGCGGCTCGTCATCGACAACGAGGATGCGCGCGGACGTCATTCGGTCACTCCGTCTTCAATGATCGGCAGTGAGAATGAGACTCGCGCACCGGGTCCCGGCGAGTCTTCCACCCAGATCCGGCCCCCGTGCAGCGTGACGATCTCCCTGGCAATGGCGAGTCCCATCCCCGTGCCGGAGGATTGCGTTCTCGCCCATGGGCCTCGGTAGAACCGCTGAAAAACGCGCTCACGATCCTCGGGTGCGATTCCCGGACCTGTATCCGAGACGGTAACCATCACCGCGCCGCCGTCCGCGCGCGCGGTGATCGAGACCGGAGATCCGGCGGGCGAGTACTTGAGAGCGTTTTCGAGCAGATGTCCGATAACGACAGGGATCAACTCGCGATCGGCCGCGACGAGCGGCAGATCCGGCGGCCCGTGCACGGAGATCTCCCGTTCTTCCCTGCCAGGCAGCCTGCGCACGATCCGGTCGATCAGTTCCGCGATCTGCGTAGGCTGTTTCTCCACCTTTACGTCCCCGGCTTCTACTCGCGCCACGCGGATAGCGTCCGTCACCATGGAGTTCAACCGGTCCGTTTCCTCGTCGATCACGGTGAGCAGCTCGACCTGCGGTTCCTTCAGTTCGGCATCCGTAAGGAGACCGGTGGCTGCTGCTTTGATTGCCGTCAGCGGAGTCTTGAACTCGTGTGCCAGAGCGTCGAGCAGCGTCGATTTCAATTGCTCGCTCTGCCGTGCCGCCTCGGCCTGGCTCGCGGCTTCCAGACTCCGAGCGCGCTCGAGTGCGATCGCGGCGAGATTTGCAACAGCATTCAGCGCGGTGTCGCTGATCTCGGTGACGGAGATCGCCATCGCGCCTAAGGGCTCACCGCCTAGCCGCATGGGGACGAGCGATGTGTTTGTGGCCGCGTCGTGAAACGGCGTGTCCTGCAAAGCGACGTCTTGCAGGCGGCTCTCAGTGACCGGAACATCTTGTGGGCCAGCACGATGGAATGACCGCCGGCTCTTGTCGTAGATCATCACGGCCGGGCTTTCAAACACCTGTACAATGAGCCCGGCGACGCGCTTGGCCGCTTCCGGCCCGGTTTCGGCCAGCATCATGGCCCGGCTGAGGGTGTACAGGCGCTCCATCTCCGCCCGGCGCTGAATCGCCTCAGTCGCGCGTTTCCGGATGCCGGCGGAAAGCTGGCTGGCGACGATCGCGGTGACGAGAAAAGCGGCCAGCGCAACCCAGTTCTGCGGGTCCTCGATTGTCAGGGTTCCCATCGGCGGGAGAAAGAAGTAGTTGAAACAGAACATTGCGGCGAATGAAGCCGTCACTGCCTGTCCCAGCCCCCACGTCGTGGCAACCGCGAGTACGGCCAGCAGAAACGTCAGCGCGACAGTGGTTGCGTTGACGGGAAGAAAGAGGAAGTACACGGCAGCGAGCAGTCCGATGATCGCCAATGCGCCAGCGTAGGAGGCCATCCTGACCCCTTTGCGGTGGGTGTCGTTCGCTGCCATGTGTGAGGCACCATCTTCCTTTCTGATTGTAGGCTTGCTGCGGCTCAGCCGATCTCATAATCGCTTAGTTGAGGCGACGCTGTGCTACTGGGAATTGCACGTAGGCCGTCAGAGGCTGTCCAGAAGGGTGCTCGGAGCTGCGGTCCACCCGGACAGACATACGTACGACAGGGCGTGCGCGCACGGGCCGGGGGATCCCGCCGCCGCCCTGATGCCGATGACGTTGTCAGGATTGCCTTAACGGACGCGACGAAATCGACTCTCTCGTTTCACGGTTGCCCGTCCCGCCTGGAGGTACATCCGCCTGAGCGGAAGGCTGTGCGGCAGCTCTCTTCTTGGCCTGCGTTACCAGATACGCGTACCGAATGCCGTGAATAATCCCGAACAGGATGAGGAGCAGGGTCGCAAGCGGAATCAGAATCGTGTAATCGCGCATCATGTGGAGCTCTCTGCGAAGGGCACTCCCTCTCCATCATGGACGGCAGACCATAAGAAACTCGTAAAGAAGTCGTCAGGATTTCTTTATGTTTGCACGAACTAACGTCGCCGCCCCAGTGGTTTCTGATTCGGTTGCTTCCGTTCTGGACGAACCTCTCTTCGACTCTGCCGTCATCCGGCTGCTTTAGCGAGCGCGCCCTATGTCGTGTCCTCCACCGAGGCGCTCCGCATCCTGTCGAAGGCCAGCCGTGAATTGATGCGTAACGGTCTGCCCGGACTGGACGAGGTAGCTGAAAAACGCGCCGGTTGGACCGGACGGAGGCTAATGGCAGCAAAATTACCGGGAAAGCGCGCAGTGAGCCCCGTCCCAGCGGTCTATGAAGGAGACGATCCGGCCTGCAGTGCAATGCTCAAGCTGGGTCAGTCAGATTGAGGGGGATCGGTGCACGCCGAATCGTCTCGGGGATTAAGACAAGGCTATCCTTTTTTCGCGTCAAGGGGATTCTGGGGCCATACGGCGATGGCTGGTGGGGCAATCGACATAGGTAGGCTGTCGCCAGCTTTCCCTGTCACACCACCGTACGTACGGGTCCGTATACGGCGGTTCGGCGGGTTGAGCTATCGGCCAGCAGTCAATCTCGGAATCCCGAGCGAGTCGAAGTAGGCATTGGGCAGCGCAAAGGCGAGTGCCGGGCTGTTCGCCAGCCTCCACGGACCGTGAGCGCTGCCCGCCGTTTGCGCGGCGAGGTCCTTGCCCACATTCCGTTTCCGCAGTTCGGTAAACCGCACCGATCCCCGCGTCCACTGTTTCCAGATCGCAGACCGGAGCCTGCGCCGGAACCACTTCTCAAGGTCTTCCAACACCGAGGGCGTTTGGCACCTGCCGAAATAGCCGATCCAGCCGCGAAGGTATCGGGCCAGTTCCTCAGCCATCCTCTCGATGCTCACGCCTCGCGTCCGGCTCGTCAGTTCCCGGAGCTTCACTTTGAACCGGAGCACCGCTTTGGGCGCGATCCGCCGTTTTGGTTCCCGATTCGCCGTGAAACTGAAGCCCAGAAACTTTCGCTCCCATGGCCGTGCCACCGCACTCTTCTGCTGGTTCACCTTGAGCTTGAGTTTCGTCGTGATGAACCGTGTAATGCTCGCCATCACTCGCTCCCCTGCCCGCCGGCTGCGAACATAGATGTTGCTATCGTCCGCGTACCGCGCGAACCGGAGACCTCTCCGCTCCAACTCCCGGTCGAACTCGTCGAGCACGATATTACTGAGCAAGGGCGACAACGGTCCGCCTTGCGGCGTCCCCTCATCCACCGGACTCACCAGCCCGCTTTCCATCACCCCAGCCGTGAGAAACGCCCGAATCAGCTTCAGCATTCGCTTGTCGCTGACCCGTTCGGCGATCTTGGCCATCAGCTTGTCATGCGAAACCCGATCAAAGAACTTCTCTAAATCGAGGTCCACGCACCAGCGATATCCCGCGGCGATATATTGCTGCGCCTGTTCCACCGCCTGATGGGCTGACCGTCCAGGGCGAAACCCGTAGCTGTGGTCGGAGAACGTCCGGTCCCACCTGCGTTGCAGAACCTGCATCACCGCTTGCTGGATGAATCGATCCAGCACCGTGGGGATGCCAAGCTTTCGCACCCCTCCGTCCGGCTTCGGGATTTCCACCCGCTTTACCGGCTGCGGCACATAGGCCCCGCTCAACAGCTGTTCCCGGATGGCTGGCCACTGCTGTTTCAGGTATCCCACAAGTTCGTGAACTGTCATTCCGTCCACGCCGGGCTCCCCTTGTTGGCCTTGATTCGTGCCAGTGCCTGTTTGCAGTTTTCCCGCTCGCAGACTTCTTCCATCAACTGTTCGCCAATGGCCGGGCTTTCTGCCTTGCGCTTCGCCGCGAGCGATTCGGTCCCTTCCTCGGCAGCGCTTGGGGCTTCACCCGTATCCTCTGCCAGGAAGGCCAGCACTAGGTCTATGACCGTTTGAAAGATTTTCTTTTATAGCCGAATTTGCGACGGGCGGCGCGGCGGTCGAATTTCCAGTTGATCTTGATGCGGTCGCGGTTCATGCGGCGGTTCCAGGCCCGGCTTTCGCGGCGCAGCGTCTGAAGATCAGGGATTCTTCTGGTACCGAGGCATTGCCGCGAGAAGATGCCGATTTCGATTTCCGCCTGATTCAGCCAGCTTCCGTGGGTGGGTGTGAAGTGAACCATGAACTGGTCCCAGATCTCGCTGCCGACCTCCACCCCGAAGACGTCCGTCAACGACTTGCAGCAGTGGATGTTGAGGTTGTCCATGACCAGGTGGATGGTCTCCGCATCCGGATACTGCATCGCCAGACGGCAGGCGACTTGGGCGAACTCAAAGGCTGATCGATCGGGCGTGGGAAAGGTGAAATGCCGGCCCGCCTTCGGCTCTACGGCACAGAAAACATTGGCTGTGCCACGCCGCTGGTACTCGTTATCCCGTCGCGCTTCCCGTCCCGGCTCGGCCGGAGAGGCGGGGCGGACGTCAGCGTGTAGCGTGACCGGCTTCTCATCCAGACACACCACCGGCGCCTTGGGATCGTACGGTTTTTCATACGTCTCCAGCACGTCCTCCATCTTGGCGATGTACTCGTCGTTGAGTTCGGCCACGCACCACATTTTTTTCCCGCCACGGCTTGAGGTCGTGGTCGAGGAGCAGAATCCGAATCGTTTCCCTTCCCACGCGTGGAACCAGCCGCCGTTTTACGGCTTCCTGCGCAACCAGTCGCACGGTCCAGCGGGCGCGGCCTTCGGGCGGGTCGCTGCACACCATGGCGATGATCCGCTGCTTCTGGCTGTGTTCCAGCACAGCCGCCGCGCCGGGGCGCGGCTTGTCATAGAGAGCGGGTTCAAGACCTCCCTGTTGGTAACGATGGCCGACCTTCCGAATGGCCTGCGGAGTGAGTGGGACCACGCTGGAAATCCGCGGCGCACTGACACCCTTGGCCAACTGCAGGAGGGCCAGGGCTCGCAGGACGACACGGACCTGCTGTAGGCCGCCGCTCAACAGCTTCGTCAGTTCGTCTTGGTCCCTCGGTTTGACTTTGATACTCAGGGATGGGCGTCCCATACCCCAAGTATGCGCCAAAACATTTCGAATTGGAATTGTTTTTTAGAGCTTTTTCATGCGGTCAAAGACCTAGCTCCTTTTCTACCTAGGAGCCAGCGTCACCAGCGCCAGCGTGTATGTCTGCAAGCGCGGCACGGTGAAGGTGATGCGGTCTTCCTTCGCCACGAAATTCACTTGACGGTCTTCGCCCCCATCGGGCGACATCAGCGTCACCTTGGACGCCTTCTTCCCTTGAGGGATACGCACACTCACCTCGATATTGCTCACCGACGGTGTTTTCACCCTGCCGTAGTTGACAAGGTGAATCAGTAATTCTCCGGCCGGTTTCTGCTCCATCAGTTCCGCCACCACGTTTGGCGGCGCCTTGACCTCGAGTGACATACGGGCCCCCGCCGCCCACTGCACGGCATCGATCAGGTCCTTCGCGTTCTCCGGCAGCTTCCAGTACTGGCTGGTCATACGGGCTCCTGGTGGCTTCGGTATCGAGGGTTTGACATCCGAAATGTAGACGACCCGCCCCTTCCCGGCCTGGTTCCGAACCGGAGGCGTCTCCTGCACTGCCACCTGGCCTCTCCTGACCAGCCTGGGGGATTCAGCGTGGAAAAGATCCTGCAAGCCGAATGCGGGCCTCCGCAGGCGCCACTCCGTGAACAACGTCGAGAGCTCCGTGGCCACCAGGCCTCCACCCTGCTCGACGAACTTCCGGATCACGTCCAGCTTTTCGTCATTCAGGCACTCCTGGTCGGCCAGGACAAGGACACGGTACTTCGACAGATCCTTCAGATGGTCGTCGAAGATGAGGTCGAATGGAATCCTGGCCTGAATAAGCGCCTGCTCGAACAACATCGTGCTGACGGCGGGGCGGTCGTTGTTGTACCCCATGCTGGCGTAAGAGTGGAGCACCGCAACGTCGGCGATGTTGTCCACGTCCCTGTAATGATCGAAGTTTCGGCGGTAGAAGTTGATGTAGTCCCGCTGATCTTGCGGCAGGTCGTAGCCTGCCAGGGTGCCGCCAACGTCGCCCAGGCACTGCCGGTTAAACGCCATCGATTCGGCAAGCTGAAGCGTGCTTCCACCCCCACCCCCGTTGGCAACGAACAGCGTGTTCTTCAGAATGCTAGCCATCTTGAACGTTCTAATCTTGCTGACAAGGATCCCGTCCTCGGTGACACCTGCCGGATCGCCCTCTTCCGTCCACACGGCGTCCATGTGGGCAAGCAGGCGCGGGTAATCCACGCCCTGCTCCCAGATCGTGTTGCGCCCCGAAATGCCCGAGTGCGGGTTGGTCTCTACCGCAACCTCCGGGTTAAGTGTGCGAAGCAGTTCTTCGAGTTCCGCGTAGTAAGCCGTCAACTGGACGCAACGAAAGTCGGTCCATTCCTGGAAGAGCGGATCGTTGATCGCCGTCAGCGGGCGGTCATACCTCGGGGGAAGCATGTACCGGACCTCCGAAAACCCGAACCTCTGCTTCAACTGTTCCGGCGAGTACTTGGTCTGGAGGAACTTCCGAAAGTCATCGATCGCCATCGGATGCTGAAAAATGGGAGGCTCGGCCTGCATACTTGTGTTGTCGAAATGGATCAGGTCTGCCTTGAACTCCTTTTCCGCGATGGTGAGGACCCGTTTCATGTACTCGCGGTATTCGGGGTGCATGAAATAGACCCGTTTACGAAAGGTTTGGTCGTCATAGAAGACAGGCCGCCCGAGGAAATCGGGCACAAACCACTTCTCGGCCTGCGGCTTTTCGGCCAGGAATGTCTCGTAGGCGATGGTGCTGCCCACGTACACCCCCACGCGCATCCCGTACTTATGCACGAGGGCAGCGGTCTGCTTGGCCTTCTCCATGTGGTCCTTCTCGGCCTCAAGCCCAAAGCCCTTGTAGAAGTGGAGAATCACCAGGGTCACCCCGATGTCCTTCAGCTTGCGGATGGCTTCCTCGGAGTCTCCCTTTATGTATTCTTCCTCCTGCCCCACCGGGCTCCCGCCACGCCGGCGCTGGAAGATCGGCATGCTGTCGTGGTTCGACACCATGACCAGAGGGGTGGTGTGGAGCCAGGAAGGCCGGGAGGCGCTTACTTGTTTCTTCGGCGCGACCGGTTCCGGCCGCGTCATACACGATGCGAGAGTGAACACTACGGCGAGCAACAGAGCAACACACCCAAAGGTGCAAATCAGACGCCGTTCCATAATCATCACCCCAGATTGATTACCACGAGACTGTACGTACTTAGCCTCGGCACAGTGAACTCCGCGCGCTGGCCTTTCAGCCTGGGCGCAATGGTCAAAGACTTGTCTTCATCCGGTGAGCGCAGCGAGATTCGCTCTACCTTTTTCCCGTCCGGGATCTGTACGCTGACCACAACGCCGTTGACGACGGGATGCCGGAGCGCATCGTAGTTGATCAGATGAACAACCATCGCGCCGGTCTTCTCCTGGCGCAGCAGTTCGGCGGTGACGGTGGGCGGCGCCTTCACGTCGAGAGAGAGGTTGCCGCCCGCGGCCCACCTGACGGCGGCGATCAACTCCTCCGCATTGACCGGAAGCTTCCAATACTCGCTGGTCATCGATACGGAGGGAGGCTTCAGCATGGCCGGCTTCACTTCCGGGATATAGACCACGCGACCGTTGCCTGCCTGCCCCTTGACCGCGGGGCCCTTCATGATCGCATCCGGCGTAGCCCCTTCTTCCAATGGCGGCGCGCTAACTCTGAACAGTTCCTTGAGCCCGAAGTCGGGCCGCCTTCGCCGCCATTCCGTGTAAAGAGAACTATGCTCGGTCGCCACAAGACCGCCGCCCCGGCTCACGAACTTGCGGATCAGATCTAGTTCCGCGTCGCTGAGACACTCCTGGTCCGGCAGCACCAGGACGCGATATTTGCCAAGATCGTTTAGTTGCTGGTCGAAGATGATATCGAAGGGCGCTTTCGCCTGAATGAGGGCCTGCTCAAAGAGCATGGCGCTCTGCCAGGGCCGGTCGTTGTTGAACGCCATGCTGGCGTGAGACTGAAGCACGGCGACGTCCGCGACATTGTCTACATCGCGAAAATGCTGGAAGTTGTCAATGAAAAACCTGATGTACTTACGCTGATCCTCGGGCAACTGGTAACCGGCGAGCGCTCCACCCACCATCCCCAGGCTCTGGCGGTTGTAGGCCATGGACTCAGCCATCTGAATCTTGCCGCCGCGTGTCCCCGCGGTGTAAGTGATGACTCGTTTCTTCAAGCTGGTGGCCATCTTGTAGGTTCGGATCTTGGAGACCAGGATGCCGTCCGGAGTGACGGTGGCCTCATTGCCCTCCTCCGTCCAGACGATGTCCATGTGGGGCAGGAAGGTCGGGTAGTCGACACCCTGCTCCCAGACCGTGTTTCGCCCGGAGATTCCGGAATGAGGGTTGGTGGCGATGGCTGCGTTCGGATTCATGTGGCGAATGTGCCGGGCCAGCTCCGCATAGTAGCTGCTGAGCTGGTAGCAGCGGAAATCAGCCCATTCCTGAAACAGAGGATCGTTGATGGCTCGCAACGGCCGGTCATAGCGCGGCGGCAGGACGTACCGCATGTTCGAGAAGCCGAACCGTTTGACGAGGGCTTCCTGCGGGTATCGGCTTTGGAGCCAGTTGCGAAAATCCTGCACTGCCATCGGGTGTTCGAAGATGGGCGGCTGCGCCTGCATGCTGGTATTGTCGAAGTCGATCTCGTCGACCTTGTAGTCTTCCACGGCCAGCCGCAAGACACGTTTCATGTATTCGCGGTACCCCGGATGCATGAAATAGACTCTCTTGCGAAATGTCTGGTCGTCATAGAAGACCGGCCTGCCCAGAAAGTCTGGAACGAACCAGTCTTCTGCTTTTGGGTTCTCCGCGAGGAATGTCTCGTAGGCGACAGTGCTGCCAATATACACTCCGGCACGGACGCCGTACTTCTTGAGCAAAGCTATGTACTTCCGTGTGTCTTCGAGATGCTCTTTTTCGGCCTGCAAGCCGAAACCCTTGTAGAAATGGGTGATCGCGAGATTCACTCCCAGATCTTTGAGCCTCTTGACGGCATCCTCGGTCATCTCCTTGCGATATTCTTCTTCCTGAGAGGTTGAGCTGCCGCCTACGCGCCGGCGAAAGATAGGCATGCTGTCCCAGTTGCCTACCACAACCAGCGGTTCGTCATTCACCCAGCCGGGGGTCATGAGGGACGCCGATTTTTCGGGCGCGACGGCCTCAGTCTTCGGCCGGGGTCGGGAACACCCGCAAACAAAGAGCCCCAACTCAAGCAGAACCGTAAGCGAACAACAGCTCTTACACATAAGCCAGGATTTCCTCCTACACCGGCCTTCCAGCCGACATTAAGCTACCACAATCGGCCTGTCTTGGAGCCGTTGAATCTCCAAGGTCTCCATCAGCCCCGCATGCGGAAAGGGCCGGTGAGACAAAGGTCCCCGGCGGCGTTGCCACGCGAGTCAAGGGCTCCCTGGTCACGTTCCCAGGCTGAACGCCGGCAGGATCGAGTCCTCTCCGCTGCGACTCGATTCTGAGAGGTTGCACAACGCTGACCGGGATCGACGCAGCGCCCTTCCTCGATCACGGCCTACTCAGAAACAGGCGCGCCAAAAACACTCCACCGGCTAGGCCTCGATGGACGTTGAATAGAAAAAGATCCTAGCCGCTCTGGACCGTGCGAGAACCGGAACCTCTTGCCGCAGGGTCGGCAGGCTTGGGAAATCCTTTTCACTGTGGCTCTGGCTACCGACTGGGCCTCATCCTGAAGAAGATCCCATGGGTTCACTCGCAGAACTATCTGGCACAGGGGGATGACGTTCAACCCCAGCGCTGGACGGCTGGGGCCAGCCCGGGCGCCGCAGTCATGGTGTAAACGGCACTCATTCCCGCCGTGGCTGTCTGGCCGACGTTGCTGAGAGGGTGAAGTTCGTGAATCGTCCGTGGCCGTGAAACTCGTGAACCCGAAAGCCGAATAGGTGCTGCCGCATCCGTAATTAAATCCCACGCCCGGACTACCCGTGGCGAAAGTAGTATCCGTCGCCGTCGCAATCAGGACATCGTTGATGTAAGCATTGATCATACTACCGACAATAGTTGCCTTTACCACGTCGCCGTTGGCCACTCCGATCCCGCTCACGCCCCCGCACACCGCAGGATATGAACAACGTCCTCCCAGGTAGGTAAAACTGGCCAGCGGGCCGTTCCAGCGTACAATCTGCACGTAAGCCATGGAGTTGTTCGGGGTTCGAAACAAGATCTCATAGCCGGTGGTGCTGTGCGCCGAAATGGAAGTCCGAAGCCGAAGTTCTACCTCTTGGTAGTAGCTGTTCGATGCACCCACGCTGTAAACCGTTGCTGTTACTGTCTGAGTCGGCCTCCAATTCCCAGCCAAAATCGCCGTCGGATCAGAGTATTTCACTGACGACGGTCCGACGCCGCCGACGAATCCTGGAGTTGTCTGCACGTTGTTCCAATCTAGCCCAACCGTGCCCCCATTGATCCACATGCCGCCCTCAGAAATGGGATTCTCCGTACGGGGGAAGTTGGTGGTGTAGGTTCGCGCAGAGGCAGAAAGGGAAAGCAGACCAGTGGTCAGAATGAACCGGAAGACATTGCGCATGGGCGGATTTCTCCTCCGGCTGCACAGCACCTCATGGATCAGGTCCATGCTCTGTTTTACCCAGGATTTCCCCACTGGCTGCCTGGCCACGGTCGATTATATACCCAGCGGCCTCCGTCCCCGATGCCAGCGCTCATTCTGCGGGTCATTACGGCCTGGAAAGCCGCTCCATAACTCGGATTAGTACGATCTCGGTGCGGTCGAGGAGGACCTGTGGTTCGGCAGCTTCCCCCCGATTCGCCCCAAGAACCCTCAACGGTCAGGGGAGGCACGGTCGCCGAACGTCCG
>DATIFQ010000248.1:0-7632 GCA_035455185.1 Bryobacteraceae bacterium
CTCCGCCACATCTTCGGCCTTGGCAAATCGTGCGTACGGGAGAACGCGCCCCAGACGAGCCCGGGGACTTTCGGATCGAACTCCGCCCAATAAGTCGTGTTGAACCAGTGCGGCGGGACGCCAAAGATGGAACTCATCCAGGACTGGCCGCCGTCAATGCTCTTCCACAGGCCGATATCGGTGTAGCTGATCAGAAGGTTCTTCGGCTGGAAGGGGTCGAAATGGACGCCGTAGCACGTGGTCACGTCGAAGCCGATGGTGGCCCACTTATCGCGCCCCCAGCGGTCTTTACCGCGGAAAGCGGCCATCTCTTCCTCCCAGGTGCGGCCACCGTCGGTCGTACGGAGCGCGCGCGGGCAGGAGTCCGTGAGGTGAACGATGTTCGGGTTGGTGGGCGCGACGAAAATGTCACGGATAGGACCTGCGCCACCGTAAAAGTCGGCGACCCAGGAGTGCTCGACGTTGTCTGCCGGCTCGCTCGATTCCCTGTAGCAGATCGACCAGGTTTTGCCGCCATCGGCCGTCCTGGCGACGCCGTAATGTTCCGCGTCGTCGCCCGAAGTCCGCTGCGTGTCAAAGCCGACGTACGCCGTGCCGGCGTTCCGGGAGGAGCAGGCAATGGACAGGAAGAGCGGCTGGCCCGGCAGCGCGGTGCGAGGATTCTCCCAGGTGCGGCCCCCGTCCCGGGAAACGTAGACGCCGCCGCGCTTTCCGGTGGTCGTATAGATCAATTCGACGCCATTCTGTGCGCCGGCGCTGGCCGAGATGAACTTTACTCCCGGCGGGGCGGGGTAGTGCCGCCACTGCCTGTCACTCAGGCGATACACACCGGACTCGCCGACGACGCGCAGATCGGGCGACCCGGGCAGCATGTAGACCAGGTGCACCTGTTCGGCGGGAAAGTCCTTGATCTTTGCCCAACTCTTGCCGTAGTCGCGCGATTCGAACAAGGCGGTCGTTGGAGGCGCGACGGTTCGGGTGACCTGCCCGCGTCCGGCGAAGGTGACATAGATACGGTTCGAATCGTTCGGATCGACGGCGATGAAGCGGACTTGATGCCGCGACGGAAACGCCGGATCGTCGGTGGTGAACAGCGGCGCCGCGTGGTCGTCGCGCATGCGTTCGACCGTGTTCTTCTTCGGGTCGGGGAAGACCATGCTCCAGGTCTTGCCCGTGTCCTCGCTCCGCCAGAGAACGGCATTGCCTGCGTAGAGCACGCCGAGTGTTTTCTGATCGAAGGCCAGGGCGGACACGGTGCTGCGCAAGTTGAACATACGCCACGACTCGCCGCCATCGAGGCTGATGTAGGTGCCCGTCATGTCGCAGTGCTCGAGCACGATGTTGGGGTCGTGCGGGCTGACGGTGGGAAGAAACATGCCTCCGGCGCCGCCGGGGCCGATGATCCGCCACGAATCGAAGCGGGGCGCAGGACCCTTGCGGTCGCGGGTGCCGGCGATCAAGACGAGTACGAGTAAAGCGAAGATTGCGGATGTACGTTTCATAACAAGTGTAGAAGGTCCCATTCTAAACGGAATGGTTTTTGCGGCGGAGCATGTACTACAATGTAGTGCATGAAGACCGAGGTCTATAGCTGGCGGCTCTCCAGCGAGGCCAAGATGGCTCTGGAGGACGAAGCCCGCCGGGCCGGCATGACGCTGTCGGCGCTGCTCGATCAGGTGACGGAAGAGTGGCTGGAGGCGCGCCGGCGAGAAGCTCCGGGAGATGTGGAGGCGCAGGCCCGCCTGCACGCGGCCGCGGGCCGATGCATCGGCATGATCGCCGGCGGCCGGCCGCGACGAGCCGAGACAGCGCGTGTTGCGATCCGGAAAAGGCTGGCCCGGCGCCATGTCCGCTAACGTACTTGCGGACACAGGGGCGATTCTAGCGCTGCTCGACCGCGACGACCGCTGGCACCGCTCCTGTGTTGAGGCCTTTGAGAACCTCCGGCTGCCACTTTTGACGTCCGAAGCGGTTCTGACCGAATTGTTTCATTTGGTCGGTGACAGCTCGCGCGAAGTCGACGCCGCGTGGAAATTCGTTCGTTCCGGTGCGCTGCTGCTCGGCGGAATTGAGGATGGCGAACTACCCGCGCTCGAAGCGCTGATGTCCCGATACTCGGACCGGCCAATGGATTTCGCCGACGCCACACTGGTGCACCTTGCCGGACGTGAATCGATCAGTACGATTTTCACCGTCGATCGCGTGGACTTCGAGACATACAGGATCGAAGGGCGGCGCCGGTTCCGGATCGTGCCCGAGAGGGAGGGATAGTAAGGCCAAAGAGGAGTGGGCAAGGAGTCTCCCGCAAAGTGCGCGAAGTTCGCGAAGGAAACGGGGGAGATGCCGCTGCCAGAAGCGTGGCCCCTTCCTTTTGGTGGCGGCTCTTTTCCGGATATAGTAAGTGTCCATGAGAACATGGCTCTGTTTGTCCGTGCTGGCGGCGATGCCGGCGATGGCGGCCGACCTGCGGCTCGGCATCGTGGGGACCGATACGTCGCACGTGATCGCCTTCACGAAAGTCCTGAACGATCCTTCCACGCCGGGGCACGTGCCCGGAGCGCGGGTGGTCGCTGCGTACAAGGGAGGGACCGACCTGCCA
Organism: Bryobacteraceae bacterium; assembly: GCA_035455185.1. Classification (GTDB taxonomy): domain Bacteria; phylum Acidobacteriota; class Terriglobia; order Bryobacterales; family Bryobacteraceae; genus JAEHDI01. Next base: position 2,600 of record DATIFQ010000248.1, read on the forward strand.
CAGAGCGCGACGCGCGTCGACAAGTTCGCCGCCGAGCTCCAGTCGAAGTGGAACGTCGAGTTTGTGCCCGATATCCCCACGCTGTGCAGCAAAGTGGACGCCATTCTGCTCGAGAGCGTGGACGGGCGGATTCATCTCAAGGAGGCAAAACAGATTATCGCCGCACGGAAACCGATGTTCATCGACAAGCCGCTGGCGGCGACGCTCGAGGATGCTCGGGAGATCGCGCGGCTGGCGGCCGAGGCGGGGGTGCCCTGGTTCAGCAGCTCGAGCTCCCGGTTTGGTGGAATCGCCAAAGCGATGAAGCATGCGGACGCGACCGGTGTGCTGACGTGGGGGCCGGGTCCTCTCGATTCCAACCTGCCGCTCGATCTGGCATGGTACGCGATCCACCCGCTCGAACTGCTGTACTCGCTGATGGGTCCGGGCTGTGAGGAGGTCACGCGGATTTCCGGAAGCACCGAGGAGGTGCTGATCGGCCGCTGGAAAGACGGGCGGATTGGCACGGTCCGCGCGCTACGCGCGGCCGGTTCTTCGGGCGCGGTGGTCTACCGGCCGAAACAGGTGGTGCAGAGCGATCCCTCAATGGAGGGCGGGTACGAGGGTCTGTTGGAAGAGGTAGTGAAGTTCTTTCAGACGAAGCAGCCGCCGGTGTCCAACGCGGAGACGATCGAGATCTTCGCGTTCATGGACGCCGCCAAGCGGAGCAAGGAAGAGGGAGGAAAGCCGGTTAAGCTGCGGTAAATAACGAGCGGGTGACAGGCAATCGTGTCCACGCGCAAAAAACGCTTGGGACACGAAAGCCAGTCACCCGGACTACTTGAGCGTACGTTCGAAGAACGACGTGAGCGTCTCCAGGAAATGGCGGCGGTAGAGACCGGAGAGCCCGTGGGTCTTGAGCGGGTAGTGCATTAGCTCGAAAGGTTTGCCGGCCTTTTGGAGCGCGTCCGCCATTTGCAGCGTGTTCTGGTAGAGCACGTTGTCGTCCTCGACGTTGTGAACGAGCAGAAGCTTCGCCTTGAGCTGCGCGGCGAAGTGGAGCGGTGAACTGCGGCGGTAGCCGTCCGGATTGTCCGCGGGCAAGCCCATGTAGCGTTCGGTGTAGATGGTGTCGTAGTTGCGCCAGTCGGTGACGGGCGCCCCAGCGACGCCGGCGCGGAACAATTCGGGTGCGTAGAGCAGCGAGTACAGGGTCATGTAGCCGCCATAGCTCCAGCCGTGAATACCGAGGCGTGTGGGGTCGACAAAGCCCATGGATACGAGCCGCTCGATGCCTTCCTTCTGATCCTCCAATTCGCGCGCGCCGAGATTGCGGAACAGCGCTGTTTCCCACCGATGACCGCGACCCGCTGAGCCGCGGTTGTCCAACTGCCAGACGACGAAGCCGCGGCTCGCGAGGAGTTGTTCCGTTGAGGGTCCCATCCACTCATTTACGACGTCCTGCGCGTGGGGGCCGCCATAGACGATGACGACAACCGGATACTTCCGGTCAGGACGAAAGCCGACGGGACGGATCAGCCGGGCATGGAGAGACGCGCCATCCGATGTCCGGACGTCGACGATCTGCTCCGGCTGCAGATCATACTCCTCGATCGGAGTGCGGTCGGCTTCGAGAAATACGGCCTGCTCGACGCCATCCATCCGGAAGACGGAGCGGCGCGGCGGCGACTGGAAGCTCGAGAACGTATCGAGGTAATTCTTGCAGCCGGGCGCCATGAGGATGGCGTGGGTGCCGGCGGTCCAAGTGATTCGCCTGGTCTCGCCGCCGCTCAGGGGCACGCTGTAGAGGTGGCGCTCCAGCGGTGTCGGCGAGGTTGACACGAAGTACACGCGGCCGGACGATTCGTCGACTCCGGCGATCTCCGTCACTTCCCAGTCGCCTTGGGTGAGGCGGCGCACGTCATGGCCGTCCTCAGAGTGGATGTAGATGTGGCGGAAACCGTCGCGCTCGCTGGTGCGAAGGAATTCCTGCCCGTTGCGGAGAAAGCGGAGGTCTCCGGCGAGATCGACCCAGTGGGAATCTTCTTCGCGCAAAATCACGCGGCTCGGGCCGTTGGCGATGTCCGCGCGGACGAGCTCGAGACGGTTTTGGATTCGGTTCAGACGCTCGACGAAGACGCTTTTCGAATCCGGCGTCCAGTAGACGCGAGCGAGCAGGTCGTCGCGGGAACCACCCAGAGCGATCCAGCGGGTGTGGCCGCCGACTGCCGGGACGATGCCGAGGCGCACGTCCGCGTTGGGGTCGCCCGCTTTGGGATAGCGCTGCGGCTCGAAAACGGGGCGCAGAGGGAGCAGGTCGGCATGCGGATACAGCGGCTGCCGGGTGACGTCGAACTGGAGGTAAGCGATGAAGCGAGAATCGGGCGACCACCAGTGCGCGGTGGAGAGGTCGAGCTCCTCGGGGTAGACCCAGTCGAGGCGGGCATTCCAGCGCGTTTCTGTGGCGTCGTGCGTAAGACGGATCACGCGCCTCGACGCGATGTCAAGTACGTGGAGTTCGTTGCCTTTTCGGAGGGAGACGCGGCGGCCGTCAGGGGAGAGCCGCGGCTCGTGCTCAGCTTCACTCGTTTTTGTAAGCTGCCGGCGGTTGCCCCCGTCGATCGGGCAGATGAAGAGGTCGCCTCCGGCAAGGACGAGCAGACTGCGCCCGTCAGGGAACCACTGGAAGGTCTGTTCCTTGACATGGCGGTTCTTCCACCGTTCGGCGGCGGCTGCGGCGGTCGGCGCTTCGAGATCGCTCAGAGAAAGGAGGCGGCGCGTGTTCTTGGAGGACGTATCGAAGAGCGACAGCTCATCGCCCTGTTTCACGGCGAAGCGGTCGCCCGCGGGCGCCCAGACGATCTCGGGTATCTGCTCCGCGGCCTCGCGCGCGGCGACAACGGCGTCGACGGTGACAGGCTTTTTCTGCGCTGGGCACAGGCCTGGGAAAAAAACGAGGAGTAGAACAGGTAAGACTCGCATGATGCGGTGCGAATCTCGATTGTAGCGGTTTCGGAGCGCGTTCTCCGGTTTGAGAGCGGCCCTGGGAGAACTTCAAGCTAAATCTCCACTCCCATCTCGCTCCAGGTCATCACCTTTTTGCGGTAAATCGCTTCCCGGCCCATGATGGAAGTCAGTGCGGCGACGACGCCGACCTCCAGGCCGCCCGGCACGTCTGTCTTGCCCGTACGGACTGCCTCGAAGAAAGCCTCGAAGTGCAGGTCCTGCGGCGCGGAGTCTGCTGACTGTGACAGCACGATCGGCTGTGCGCCTCTTTCGCGCTTGTAGTAGGAGACCTTCCCCTCTCTGCCGTACACCACGTCCACAGCGCCCTTGGTGCCGTACACCTGGAAACCCCATCCTCCGTGAGGCAGGCCCGTTGGATGAAAGGCGAGCTGGGTAAACGACATCTTCACGCCGTTCTTATACTCGTAACTCAGCGTGTAGCCGTCCATGTTGGTGCGCCCTGGAGGGTCGTTCTTCCAGAGCAGCGTGCCGCCGAAGCCGGCCGCCCGCTCGGGACGGCTGTCGACAAGCCAGTTGCATACATCCAGGTTGTGAATCGCATTTTCGACGATCAGATCGCCGGAGCGCTTGGCGTTGAAAAACCAGTCGGCAGAGGAACTGTTGTGATCCATGTCGTCGCTCGAGTGCCGCCAAGCCCTTAGCATGATGACCTCTCCCGCAATTCCTTCGCGCAGGCGCTCGACAGCCGTCTTCAGATAGGGGTAAGAACGCATTACCTGGCCCGTCTGAAAAACTTTCTTCGAGCCCTTGGCAGCCTTCAGCAACTCACGAACAGATTCCGGAGTAATACCGACGGGTTTCTCAAGGTAGATGTGCTTGCCTGCCCGCAAAGCGGCGATTGCCATCTCGACGTGCAGATCGCAGGGCACGGCGATCCAGACTGCCTGTATATCTTTCCTCTCCAGCAACGCCCGGTAGTCGGAAAAGGTGGCAGGGTTATCCCGGGCCGCCAGCGTGGCTACTCTGTCCAGGCGGTCGGCCTTGATGTCGCAAAGCGCCTTCACCTTGACAGCCGGCAGCTTGAGGAGGGACTCCACCAGGAATGTCCCGCGAATACCGTTGCCGATGACACCGACGTTGACCGGCTCCGCATCAGCTTGCGCATTCGCGGAACGGGATAGCGTCGCCGTGGTGGCTCCGGCGAGAAAGCCCCTTCGGCTGAGTTCGTTCATGATTTCACCTCGGAGCGAGGATATTCTGCTGCGCGGTGGAATGCAACACCCGGCGGTGTTTTCGCCTGACTGTGAAGACTTGAATTCTGGTGTTGCTAAAACTATGATTCGTGACGGGATTTCGTCCATTCGGTCGCTCAAGGAGGCCAAATGCACAGGTTTGTATCCAGGACGTTTCTGTTCCTGGCGCCCTTACTTGTTAGTGCGGATACGATCGCGATCAAAGCCGGTCGGCTCATCGATCCAGAGACGGGAACTGCAGCCCCGAACCAAGTGATTCTGGTCGAGGCGGGCAGGATCAAGTCCATCACCGCTGACGCAGCTGCGGCCAAGGGATTTGAGGTGATCGACCTCTCCGGGTACTCCGTGCTCCCGGGTCTGGTCGAGGCTCACAATCACCTTGCCCTCACATACAAGATGGAGCCCGAGCACCTCCAGTTCTACTTGACTTACGTGATGGACTCGACCGCCATTCGAGCCATTCAGGCGATCGCGAATGGGGTCACCATGCTGTCGGCGGGCTTCACCGTGGTGCGCGACATGGGAAATGCCGGTCTGTACGCGGACACGGCAATGCGCGTCGCAATCGAGCAGGGCTGGGTGCCGGGGCCGACAGTGATCAACTCCGGCATCATCATCGGCGGTTTCGGCGGGCAGTTTAATCCAACCCCCGAGCGGGCGGAACTCGTGTATCCGGAATACCTCGATGCCGATACGCCCGACGAGATCGTCAAAGCGATTCGGCGCAACATTCTGTTCGGCGCGAAGGTGATCAAGATCATGGTGGATTCCAAGACGTACGGCTACACCGCCGACGAGATCAGGTTGTTCGTGAAAGAGGCGGCCAAAAGCGGG
>DATIFQ010000249.1:0-3207 GCA_035455185.1 Bryobacteraceae bacterium
GTCGCCGAGCTGCTGCTGGACAAACGAGCGTTGCAGGCGGTGGTTGCAAAAAAATGGTGAGCCCGCGGCTGCGGAAGCAGGCGGTCGTAGTGATGCGCTCGGAAGTAGCGGTCTCGGAGCGACGCGCCTGCGGGCTGATTCAGATCCATCGTGGAACGTATCGGTACAGGCGGCGGCCGGAGGATGGCCGGCTGCGGGTGCGGCTGCGCCAGCTGGCCGAAGAACGACGCCGGTTCGGCTACCGAAGGTTGCAGGTGCTGCTGGTGCGCGAAGGGTGGGAGGTGAACCACAAGCGCGTGTACCGACTGTACGTGGAGGAGAAGCTGAGCATCCGTCGGAAGCGCGGACGCCGGCGGGCGCCAGCCGCGGCGCGGGTGGTGTTAGCGGAGCCCACCGAACCGGACCAGGTGTGGACGATGGACTTCACCCAGGACGCCTTCGCCAGCGGACGGCGGTTCCGAACGCTGAACTTGATGGACGGCTGCACGCGCGAGGCGCTGGAGATCGAGGTGGACACCTCGTTGCCGGGGCTGCGCGTGGTGCGTGTGCTGGAAGGACTGAAAGCACAAGGACGGAAACCGAAGCACATGACCATCGACAACGGCACTGAGTTCACCAGTCAGGTGGTGGATCGGTGGGCGTACGAGAACGGGGTGCAGCTGCACTTCATCACGCCGGGTCGGCCGATGGAGAACGGCTACATCGAGAGCTTCAACGGCAAGTTCCGGGATGAGTGTCTGAACGAGAACTGGTTCCTGGACCTAGCCGATGCGCGGCGCAAGATCGCCGACTGGAAGTGGGACTACAACCACGTCCGCCCACACTCGGCGCTCGGCTACCAGACGCCTATAGAGTTCGCAACATCGTGGGCGGCAACAGGCCGTGGAAAAGACGGCGGCGGAGCCGCCTTGGAAAACGCTTCGCGTTTCCCACTTTCCCACCGCCTCGACGGCTGCGAGAAGGTGACTACTGGTGTAGTGTTGGAGAACCCAAACCCGGAGAAAGTCTCATTATCCGTGGACTAAAAATGGGGGGCATATATGGACCCATCCCGATTGCAAGAGCCCTCCGATTCCTGCGCGGTGGAAGAGAGACGCGTGCATATATCCGGCCTCTTACTCGGAGGAGCTCACGGCTCCTCGGGCCCTGATGGACTCCGCGCGCTTCTTCTCCTAATCAGGTCAACGGCCTTTGACGGCCCTGCCCCCCGCAGGTTCTGAAGAAGCTGGTCTCAGCCATAGCGCCATCGTCGGCGGCTCAAGCATCTCGTTGGAAGACAGTGGTCCTAAACTGTTCTCTCGTAGGCTTCGTTGTGCGCGATCAGTGCCCAGACGATACGCGCATTCTTGTTGGCTACGGCGACGCACGCCTTGGTGGTCCCCAGCCGTTGTTGCTTGTCGACGATCCAGCGGCTGCGGTCATCGCTTTTTCCGGCGGCCCGATACACCACCGAGCGTGCTCCGTGGATGAGCAGTGTTCGTAGATAGGGATCGCCGCGTTTGCTAATGCCGAACAGCCGCGGCTTGCCGCCGCTGGAGTGCTGTCGAGGTACGAGGCCCAGCCAGGCGGCGAACTGCCGCCCGTTCTGGAAAGCTTTCCCGTCGCTGAGTGCCGCCACCAGCGCCGTAGCCGTAAGCGGACCGATCCCCTCGACTGCTGCAATGCGCTGACTCGACTCGCTGGCCTTGTATGCGGCCCTCACCTGCTGCTTGATGACAGCGAGCTTCTCGTCCAGTTCCACCAGTTCGTCGTACAGGGAAGCCAGTAGGCGGCGCGTGAAGGGAGTCAGCTCGTTATCTTCTTCCAGGATCGATGGCAATCGGCCCCTCAGATTCTGGATCTGCTGCGGCAGCACGATTCCAAACTCCATCAGCAGGCCGCGCACCTGGTTCGCCAGTTGGGTGCGTGTGCCTACCAACCGGCTTCGCACCCGGTGTAGGCACTGGATGTCTTGCTGCTCGACGGATTTTGCAGGCACGAAGCGCATGTGAGGCCGGCTGACCGCCTCGCAGATGGCCTCGGCATCGTTGGCATCATTCTTGTTGGACTTCACGTAGGGCTTTACGAACTGAGGAGCGATCAGGCGAACCGTATGGCCGAGTGTGCTGAGTCGGCGCGCCCAGTAATGGGCTCCACCGCACGCTTCAAGACCGACTCGGCACGCAGGCAGGTTGGCAAAATAAGGCGCCACTTCGTCTCGCCGGAGTCTCCGTCGCAGCACCACGTTCCCTTGCTCGTCGACCCCGTGCAACTGAAACACATGCTTGGCGATGTCCAGCCCAATCGTCGTGACCTTCATGAACAGCCCTCCTCTCGATGGCAATGAGTTGCAGCTGCAACGCTGCTGCCCTCATTCTTCCACCGGGATGGGGTCCATTCCATTAGGTCAGTACGTCACGGTTCGATGGTTCCCTCAGCTCTGCTAGGCTAATGGTCCTGAAAAACCGCGGATTCTGTGGTTAGCTGAGCTGCGCGCTCGAAACCCGGACAGCCAGCTCAAGTGCCGCAATAACTGGCGCCAAAATAGGCTTGACTTCCGGCCAGGTGAGGGCACGCTGCCGGAGTCTTTGTTCCTTCATTGCGCAACCCTTCGAATCCGGAGAGTTCCGCCTCTATCGTGCAAGAAGAATCCCTTTTTTCGTCCTTCTTCCCATTAGGCGGCTAGGCGCGATCGGTCTCCTGTACTCCCCGATCGCGTTGGTGATCGGGGACACCATCGGTTCGATGAGGCAAATCTCGGGCCAAAGTGGTCGGGTCCTTCTTGTACGATTCGAAAAGCCACCCATAAAGTCGACTGTGAGGATTCAGCGAGAACATAGCCGGTACTTGTAGGATCACTAGCGTTCGGCCCGGATCTCTGGATCGCAGCGGTGCCAACAATTTTGCATTGTGTTCAAGCGCGATATCGACAGAGCGAGCTAACAATGTTATTGGTGATTTCCTGCTTACGACCGTGATCGACGCCCTACCTTCATTCTGCGCTTGCACGGGCGAGCCTCTGTAAGCCATCGACGAAGGTAAATCCCCAAACAATCGGACCCGCTCCCCTCTATACGATTTAGGCGAAAATGCCGCGACAATCCAGACGCTTGCTGTCCTATGTTGCGGATTGACACGTGCAGCGCCCAGGCATATTCTTGGAGCAGCTGAGTACGGCCCCGGGTGGAAGCCCGGTATTCAGAAACCATCGGTATAGCGCCGATAAAC
>DATIFQ010000250.1:0-3525 GCA_035455185.1 Bryobacteraceae bacterium
TGCCCACCTACTGTCACTTCCGGAGCGGCAACCGTGGTTGTGAGGACATCCTGGGCCGGCATTTCGCCGTCGGTCCACGGCGGTGCGGTGTTGCCGAGGCCGGTCATGTACAGCAGGATTGTATCGGGTGGCTCTTTTGCCTCCTTCCGTACTGGGTTCGCGGGCGTCACGAGCGAGTAGTCGGCATGAAGAAACGCGCCGTCACCCGAGGCAGGATCGAAAAAGACGCCAGGAGACAGTGGCGCTACGTTCACCGTCTCCGCCGCGGAGGTCTGGCCGCTGACCGTCGCCGCCACCCGCACCTGACTCCGCGCGAGCAGCCGGATCGGCGCGACGAGGTTGATCTGACCAGCCGCGGGGACGGTGGCGAACAGCGGCGCGGGGACGCCGTTGAACGTAACGACAGTATTGCCGAGCAAGGTGGGAAGCGGGAAGGCGCCGGCCGTGGCATCCTCCATTCCTGGAAATGTCCCAAAGACCGAGACGAACGCACCGCCGCTGATTGGTTCAGGAGCCTTCGCGAAGCCGGCGCCCTCGACGACTCCGCCCGCGAAGATGGATGCCGCGGCCGTTCCAAGCCGCAGCGTTAGCCGCTCGGAGGAGTTGCCGTCCGGATGAAGCACGTCAACGACCGCGTTCGAGGCACCCGCCGGTACGGTAACGGTCAGGCCCTGGCTGTCCAAAAACGAGGGAGACGCCGTTACCGTACGGTTTCCCACGAAGAACCGCACGAGCGAACCATCAACGAACGACTCGCCGCTCAGCGTGATCGTGCTGCCGGCAGGGGCCGGATTCGGCGCGATTTCGAGCAGCGTCGGCGCGTTCCGCATGGTGAATTGCACCGGCGTGCCGCCGACCTGGATGGTGTTGACAACCTTGTCCACATTGATGTCTATCACGCTGACGGTCCCCAGCGGCCCCAGGTTGGCCACATAAAGATACTCTTCGTTGGGATCCAGCATGAGGCTGAACGGCTTGGTCCCAACGGCGATAATCGAGTCGTTCGTGCGCACCTCCGAGCCAAGATCGAGCACGCTGACGTCGTTTGACCCCTGGTTGCTGACGTACCCATACTGGTTGTCGAACGTCACCACCATCGCCACCGGCTGCGTGCCGACGGGGATAGTCGCAGTCACTTTATTCTGCACGGTGTCAATCACCGAGACGCCATTCGAGTCGCGGTTCACCACATACAGCTTCTTGCTGTCCGAGGAGAACGCCACCGTCACCGGCGCCTGGCCGACGCGGATGGGATCACCAACCACCTCATTGGTGGTCAGGTTCACGACGGACACGTCGTTCGAGCCGGTGTTGACGACGTAGGCGTTGCCCAGCCCAGGGAGGATAGCGAACTGGTTCGGCTTCGTGCCGACAGTGAGCGTCTTGACCACGGTGTTCCGGTTGGTGTCGATGACGCTGACGGTGCCGTCATCCTGGTTCACAGCGTAAGCAAAACGCCCATTCGCGGAGATGTTCACCTGCACCGGCGTAACACCGACGGGAATCGTCGCCATGGCGGCGCGCGCGGCGACGTCGATGACGGTAACGTCGTTGCTCGTGTCGTTGGCGACATAGACGAACCGCCCATCGGGGGAACACGTGAGGCTTCCGGGGCCTTCGCCCGTCGCCATTGTCGCCAACGGTTTGTTCTCGCGAAGGTCCAACAGAGTCACGTTATTGTCGAGGTAGGTGGTAACAAGGCCGAACCGGTTGTCCGGCAGGATCAGCAACTCAGACGGCTGGCGGCCGGCAGGAATCGATGCGATCACCTTCCTGGGATTCGAGGCAAGATCGATCACTTGAACCCGTCCCTCAGTGGCGTCGTTGTCAACCACGAAGCCGGTGTTCTGGGCGTGCATCACGACCGGGAGTAGGAACACCAGAAAGCCGTACTTCATTTTTCACCCCACAAGCGCACATTGAAACTCAGTCCAAACGTCACCTGGTAGCGGGTGCTGTTCAGGTCCACACGTCCCAGGCTGCGGCCCGTGTTCACAAACACGGCCACTCCCGGTTTGAGAGCGACCGCCACGCCGCCGGTCACATCCATGCGGGAACGGTTCAGCCCGAGGTCGCTGATCAGTTTCAACTCGTGCGTGAGCCGCGAACCGGAGACGATCACCAACGGCGTGACCCGGCTCCAGCGGTTGAGCTCGAATACCGTCGAGTCGAAGACGATCCCGCGCGTCAGGTAGCCGGCCATCGAGTAGATCCGATAGTAGTCGAAGGACTTCTGGAACACCAGAGGAAGGACGTAGTTCACGCGGCCGGGCGCTAACGGATTGTCGGCGATGCTGGCGTCGCCGAGCACCTCAAGCATGGGATTCAGAGCCAGCGCGGGCCACCGCTTGCCCTCCGGAAACACCAGTAGCTTCACCGCAACGGAAGAATCCCCGAGCGCGTTGATCCGGCTCTCCTCGAACTGCGAGCTGGCGTAAGAAAAACTGCCCTCGACGCCGACGCGCCTGTTCAGTCCGAGGGCGAGGTAGGTGGAGGGAAAAGAGAGGTCGCGTCCCGCCGGCACCTTGGTGTAGGAGAAGTATTCGCTTACGTTGAGCACGCCGGGCATTGAGATCTCGGCGTCATCATAAAAGGAGATGGGAGCGGAGACCCGGCGCTTCTGCTGAGCTTGGACGGAGACGGAGAGGAGGCAGACCAGGAACAGCGGGAAAGATGGGGAGAGAGATGTGAGAAAAATGGGGACAGACAGCCATTTCGCAACGACGGCGAAATGGAGTCTGTCCCCATTTTTCGGCGAAATGGTGTCAGTCCCCATTTTTCTCAAGACGCGCCTCCGCGGCGGAAGCGCAGGCGCAGATAGATGGCCGCCATCAGCACGGTGGTGAGCGCGCCGAACGCCGTAATCGCCGAGGCGGAAACGTAACTCCAGACATTGACGAACACGCCGGCGCGGCTGGCTGTCTCGATTTCGACTTCCTGCTCGCCGCGCGGCAGCAGGAGCGCCCACCGGCCCTCCCCCTCTTCGACCGGCGCCTCGGCGTCCCGGCCGTTGATGCGGATGGCAATCGGCTTTTGGTTCATCACGAGTACCGCGCGGCCAGGGCTGCGGTAGCGAACGTCGAGACCGGTGGATTTCACGCTCGCCTCCAGAAGATCCGCGCTAAGGTGGAGCAGCCGCGCGGGCAGTTCTCCGCGGTCGAGAAACTGGTACCACGGCCGCTGCGACGCCAGCCGGTAGCGGCCGGGCGGCGCGATCACGCCATCCACCCAAACAGCGGGCCACAGCCGGCCGCCCCGATAGTAGTCGCGGTCTTCGTACGCGACCAGACGCAAGGGGGTGGGGCTTTCCACTTCCCAGCCACCGCCCCGGGTCTCGATGCGCGCCCGATGGGCCAACGCCGCGCCGATCAGGCTCCAGTCCTGGCTCGCAACGGTGTACTCGGAATAGAGCGCCGCGCGTCCGGAGGCTGAAGCGGCCGCGAGCACGGTAAGCGCAAGCTCGGAGCCGGTGGCGCGCGCGGACGGGAGCGACGTGCCGCCGACGTGACGGTCCGGCATCACGTT
>DATIFQ010000251.1:0-3069 GCA_035455185.1 Bryobacteraceae bacterium
GAAGGATCCGGGGCCCTGGCTGCGCGAGGAGCCCCGAAAACGGGGAGAGATCTTCCGCGAATTTCCGCCACACCGGCGAATGTACAACGACCTTTACAGCCACCCGAACTTTGATAATTACTGGAAGCAGCGGGGCTTCTACACGGCGGGTTACTACCGCGAGATGAAGGACGTCCCGATGCTGTTCCTGACCGGCTGGTACGACTACTTCGGGCCGGGTTCGATCGGGAGTTTCGCAGCGCTCTCGCGGATACAGAAGACGCCGAAGAAGCTGATCGTGGGGCCGTGGCCGCACGGCATCGGAGGGCGCGAGTGCGGGGACGCGTCGTTTGGTGATTCGGCCGGGTTCGACATGCGCGCGATGATGGCGGCCTGGTTCGGCCAGTGGCTGCGGGGAGATCCTCCGGCTGCGGGCACGGAGCCCGTGCGGATCTTTCGCATGGGTGGTGGCGACGGCGCGCGGACGGCGTCGGGAAAGCTGAATCATGGCGGCGAGTGGCGCACCGCGGCCGCGTGGCCTCCGCCGGCGGCGTCACCGGTCCGTTATCACCTTCAGACAGGCGGAGGATTGGGCACGGAGGCGCCAGCAGGAACCGCCGCGCCCTCGAGTTTCGTCTTCGATCCCGCAAATCCCGTGCCGACGATCGGCGGCCGTTATGCGCTTGGGGCGGTGACGCCGTTGTGCGCGCAGAATCAGGTGTGTTCGCCGACGATTCTCGGATGCAGCGATTCAAAGCCGCTGAAGGAAAGGCCGGACGTGTTGTCCTTCTCGACACCGCCGCTCGAATCGCCGGTCGAGGCGACAGGCACCATTCGCGCAAAGCTGTGGATCTCCTCCGACGCGGAAGATACGGATTTCACCGCGAAGCTGGTCGACGTCTACCCCAGCGGCTACGCTCTCATCCTGACCGACGGACAGATCCGTGCGCGATTCCGGAAGAGCTTTGAGCGGCCGGCGCCGCTGAAGCCGGGCAAAGTGTACGAGGTAACGATCGACCTCGGGCCGACAAGCAACCTGTTCGCGCCAGGGCACCGGATTCGCGTCGATATTTCGAGCAGCAACTTCCCGCGCTTCGAGTCGCTGACCCGGAAGGCGCGCAACGTGGTGTATCACGATGCGCGGCGGCCGTCGTATATCGAACTGCCGGTGATCCGCTGACCTTGGAACTACCGTGCGGGAACGACCTTCTCTTCGAACACGAGAAGCTCCCGCCGGGCCAGGTCACGAGACTTGAGGAGTTTCTCGAACGTTTGCTCGGCATCTTTGTCGGGGTGTACCTGCTTGAACGTGTCTTCGACCGGCAGGGGCTTAAACACCGCCTCCCAACTTGGAAACACATCCAGCGTGACCGCCTGAAACTTCGTGTCGGTTCCGGACGGCAGCACCAGAACGTTCACACTCCACCCTCGCAGGCCTCCGTCCTTCGCGAACGAAGCGGCCATGGGCTTCCACACGTTGTTTTCCATGTCCATCCAATCCTGCATGCTGTGAACCTTCATGAAGTTCACGTACGCGTAGTCGCCCTTCTCTGGTGGCGCGCCAGCGCGAACCGTTTGCCGAGAGAGGTTCATTGAAACGAGGCTCGACACCTCTTCGCGCTTCGCGACGAATTCGCTTCCAGACATCGCGACTCCCGCGCGCTTCAACCCTTTGTCGATCTCCTCCAGGCCCAAAGGAGGGCGAGGCAGACCGGTGAATAAGGTCACAGCGACGTAATCGCATGCCGCCTCGCTGCCAGCGGGAATTACGGTGCGCAACAGGTACCAGCCGGCGATCTCACCGCTATCGGCGCTCGCCTGGAAGAATCTTCGCACGGCATCGGCGTTGAACTGTCTGAACTCGGCTCCCTTCCCCGGTCTTACTTTGATGCAGGCGACTCTGTGATAGCCACTTGGCTGGTCCTGAGCTTCAGCACCAGTCGTGAACAACCCCAGAACAACAGCAATACAAAACACCCAGCGTTTCATGGATCCCCTCCTTAATGAGAATCATGCCCGGTTCCACAGGGGATCGCCCGCCACTGAGTTGCAGCAGGCTATCACGGACGGGGTGTGGGAGTCAATTCGTCTCGTGTCGTCGTCGTACCCCTACAGGTGTATGAAGCCTTCGAGGTAGCGGACAGCGTAACCCGCGATGGTGACGCGATCCCCGCGGTCCTCGCACCACAACTCCCCCCCGCGGGCCGAGACCTGCCAGGCGTGGTGCTTCTTCTTGCCGAGACGCTTCGTCCAGTAAGGGACCAGCGTGCAGTGTGCGGAACCGGTGACGGGATCCTCCGGGACGCCGCCGCGGGGCGCGAAGAAGCGGGAAACGAAGTCGACTTCCTTGCCGGGTGCGGTGATGATCACGGCGAACTGCTCGAGTTGCGCGAGCAGGTCCATGTCCGGCCGCACGGCGCGCACGTCGGCTTCGGTTTCGAAGACCGCGAGATAGTCCCGCGAAGCCAAGATCTCCGCGGGCTGGCGCCCGAGGGCCTCGGCCAATTTGCCGGGCGTTTCGCACGGTTCTGGCGGACGCGACGGGAAATCCATTGATAGGCGGTCGTCCTGGCGGCGGACGATCAACTCGCCGCTGCGAGTGTCGAACGCTACGGTGGCGGCGGAGGAATCGATGTAGTTCAGGATGACGAAGGCCGAGGCGAGGGTGGCGTGGCCGCAGAGGTCCACCTCGACCGTCGGGGTGAACCACCGCAGGTCGTAGCGGCCCCCGTTTCGAACGAAGTATGCAGTCTCGGACAGATTGTTCTCGGCGGCGATGGACTGGAGTACGGAATCATCGAGCCACGCCTCGAGCGGGCAAACAGCCGCCGGGTTGCCGGAGAAGAGACGGCTGGTGAAGGCGTCGATCTGGTAAAGCGGTATCCGCATATCCCCATGTTAATTTGGATACGGCGGTCGTGTTCCGATGAGACGTTTCACTCTCCTTCTGCTTTTTGCCCTTTCTGCTGCGGCACAAACGCCGCTCTCGCTGAGGGACGCGGTATCGCAGGCCCTTTCGATTCATCCGCTGCTCTCCGCGGGCGCCGGGCGTGTGGCGGCATCGGAAGGACTGCGGCGGCAGGCGGCGCT
>DATIFQ010000252.1:0-42479 GCA_035455185.1 Bryobacteraceae bacterium
ACTGATCGCCGAGTGCGACCCCGCGCGGGTCGACGAGGTTCGTTGCCAGTGGCCCTTCCTCCGGGACCGCCGCATCGACGCCTACGCACCGATTCTCAACCGCTGGCTGGACCGTTGAGCCGCACAAAAAGGGTCGCGGGAGGACGGGGGCCTCCTCCCGCGACGAAGGAAATCGCGTCTGTCAGGACCCGCTGTTCATCCCCAGGTCCTTCCCGAGTTGCATCTCCGTCTGGCGGGCACTGGCGTAAGTCTCGAACTCGTGTACGGACGTTGCGATCTGATCCGCCTCCGCGACCATATTCCGGGTGTACTTCCCGTACTCCGGCTTCCACAGGCCCTGTTGGTTAGCGTTCAGAAAGAGAATCGCGTCCTGGGCGTTGTCCGCCATGAGTTGAACCAGCGGCGCGACGTGATCGATGACGCGCTGTTGCCAGGGGAACGCCGACGATCGAATGGTTTCGAGACGGCTAAGCTTCGTCCCCATGTCGTTGACCGCCTGCCTGATCTCCTCAAGTTTCTGACCGTGGACATCCCAGCCAACCGTGAGATGCAATCGCAGCACCTCCAATTCATCTGCCAGGCTCCTGACGTGCTGCGAATCGGTTTCGATGCCACTCAGCAGATCGGTGGCCTCTTTGTGAATGTCCCAGGTTGAGGACGCCTTGGCCGGGCGCGCTTGCACAGTCGCCTTTGACGTCCCGGCAAAGGACATCGCGGATACTGCGAGGAGGACCCCCAGCAGATATCCGACCCTACTCAGAGTTCTTCCCTTCATGCTTCCTTTAGCTCCTTTCACTCCGGCATCGGCTTTCGCCTACCGGATCTTCGCCCCATACTGGAAGACGAGTTTCAAGCACAGGCGGATTACTACTGTTGGGAAGGTATATCGGAGCGGAGAATCTCGTTTCGATGGAAAGGCTACCGAATAATTCGTTTGCGGACCGCGTACAGAATCAGGTCCGGGATTGTATGAAGGCCTAGCTTTTGAAGAATGTGGGAACGATGTGTTTCCACCGTATACAGACTGAGGTTCAGTAGGTTGGCCACGTCCTTGTTGCTTTGTCCCTCTGCCAGAAGCTGAAGAATCTCCCGCTCGCGGGCGGTCAACAACTCATAGCTGTCCACTTCGCCCTTCCGCTCGAGCTGACGCACGTAATCTTCGGCAAGGAGCTTGCTCACTGCAGGGCTGAAGAAAGACTTTCCTAACGCCACTGCGCGAACGGCGCCAATGAGATCGACCTCGGCCGAGTCTTTCAATAAATATGCCCGGGCGCCAGCTTTGAGAGCTCGCATCACGTAACTCTCATCGACGTGCATGCTGAGGATGACAACGGCTGTCTGTGGGTGTCGGATAGCGATCTGGCGGGTGGCCTCGATGCCGTTAAGTCTCGGCATGGCAATGTCCATAACCACGACATCCGGCGCGTGGACATCCGCGAGTTCAACTCCCCGGCGGCCGTCTTCAGCTTCCGCGACGACTTCAAAATCGGGCTGCCGTTCCAGCAGGAGCCGGAGTCCCGCTCTCATCACGGTGTGATCATCCGCCAGAAGGATTCGAATCGATGCCATGCCGTCACCCATACAGCCCGCTGGACTCTCCCCTCAACGGCAGGTCAACCCGGAGATGAGTCCCCTGTCCAGGTTTCGACTGGATGACAAACACACCACCCAAGTGGCGCACCCGCTCCTCCATGCCGACCAGGCCCAGTCCTCGGGTGTGCAGGGCATCGAAGCCTTTGCCGTCGTCCTGAATTGACAGCAGCAGCCGGTTCTTCTCCTGGCGCACGACGATCTGGACCGACTGGGCGTTGGAGTGCTTTGATACGTTGTTCAACGCTTCCTGCACGACTCGGTACACGCAGGTCTTGTAGTCGTCCGGCAGCTCGTCCGCCGTCTCCTCGGCGGCAAGCTCGATGATCGTTCCCGTCCGCCGGGAGGCTTCACGGGTCTGCCAGCGCAACGCGGGGACCAAACCGAAATCGTCGAGCATCGATGGCCGAAGTAGCAGTGCCCTGTTTCGCACGGATTGAAGGCTTTGCTCGGCGAGCTTCTTGACCGTATCCAGCAGTCTGCGCGCGGGGACGTTCTCTTCCGGAACAGTGGCCACAACATTGCCGAGGTCCACCAGAAGGGCGCTCAGAGACTGGCCGACCTCATCGTGAAGCTCGCGCGAGATGGTTCGGCGTTCCTCCTCCTGAGCGTCCACAAGCTTGGCCGACAGGTTCTCCAATTCCGAGCGCGCCCGGACTGTTTCCTGATATCGCAGACGTGCGTCCCGTTCTAACCGCAAGATCTGCATGATGCTCAGCCCGGCCACGCCGATGCCGAGCCCGAGCGTGATCGTCAGTATGGCCACGATGCGACTGCGAAAGCTCCGGTAGATTTCCGCTGAACGTAGGCCACCCGCTTTCAGGACGGCTTCGTTCATGCCATCCACCCTGTCGGCTAACCGCAGCATCGCGTCCCGGCGAGGCAAAACCAGTTGCTCCAGGAAGCGATAGCTCAGCGATCGCCGTTGCCCCGCGTCCCAGTCGAAGCTCGGGCTGATGGTCTTCCAATACTCGGCAAGCTCGGCGCGTAAAGTCGCGAGTTGCGGGACGTCTTCCGAAAGTCCGTCTCCGCGATACTCGTCGAGCGCCGCATTCGTTTGTGCTCGGACCTCCTGCAATTCCGCCAGGCGGGACCGTGCCCTGCCCTGGTCGGGGTCCAGGAGGTAGTCGCGCACCAGCGTTCCGGACAAGTACAAGCTGGAGCGGACGCGATCGAGAGCATGATGCCGCGACAGATAGTCCCTGGTGACCTCAACATTCTCGCTCTCGATGCTGTGCAGGACGCGAACGGACTCCGCTCCGATGATGCCCATGAGCGCGAGAACCGCTCCGAATCCGACAAGAGAAACGAGCCTGACGCCGGACCGTGAAGGCTGATCCTCGTCCGGCGTTTCCTTACTCCCTTTAATCTTTTCCGAGCTCCCCATTCCGCCGCCCGGATACAGTTCGAGCCGACAATTCGAGATCAGGCAGACCCACTCCGGTGCACGCCGCGCAAGGCCCATGCATGACTATATGCGTTCTCGACAATGTGCGCGAATTCTATCGACGAGAACGGCCGCGAGACCAAGTCGTAGGCGCCATTCTCGATCGCGGTGATCCAGAACCGTTCATCAACGACGGTCGTGACGACCACAACCGAAACTGGCGGCGCGAACTCCTCCGAGAGCGCGACTGCATCTTGCCAGTTACCATCACGGAAGGACGCCTCCGCGAGCAGAACCTTCGCCCCAGTCAAACCCAGCATCGCGCGGGCGCGTTCGATGGTGTCCGCGTGGTGAACCCATATTCCAGACCTTCTCAGCGCCCTCGTAGCCTCGGCAACCGACCGGGCCCACGGTGTGACAAACACGCAATCGATCTTCGCGCCATACGCCGAGCCGCCAAGCTCGCGCGCTGGAATCGGCGTTGCGGCTTTCCTCCGGGTCGTGTCAAGCATTCGGCTTCACGCCGCGTCGTCGAGTACGCGTCCTCGCTCGCGGTACCAGCGGCCACCCTGGCTGCTGTCCTCTTCCTCCTGGCAGTGGATGCACAGCGAGGCCCATGGAACTACGAGCATTCTCCCAAGGCTTATTGCGCCGCCGCACCCTTCGCACCGGCCGTACGTACCCTCCGCAATCCGCTTGAGAGCCGCGTCAACCTCGTGTGACAGCTCCGTGCGACGTTCGAGGCCGCCGATCGCCATCTCCCGGTCCACCGCGAACTGGATGGCATCGATTTCATCCGGCACCCTCTCCACAGCAATGTCGTCGATTCGGGGGGCTTCCAACCTCAATTCCCGTTGCTTGCCGCGCAGCATTTCGACGATTCGCTTCAACTCGCTCTCGCTCATCCCAGTTCTCCCTGTTGGTAAACAGAATAAGCTCCGCCGCCGATCATGGAAATACCGCCTGGCGGGTATAGTCGGCGACCAAATACAGGGATAGTCCGTCCTGCTCCCAAGTGGAAAAATGGTCCGGAGGCGCTACTATCGTTGCGAAGGAGCAGAAATGACGCGCATCCCGATTCTGTGGCTGGTGCTCGCTCTCCAGGTCCTGCCGCTTCTGTCCGAGAACTTCACCGGCATCAAGCCCAGTCCTCAACAAGTTGCGTGGCAGGATCTTGAGATCGGGGTACTGATCCACTTCGGCCCGAACACCTTCATGGACCGCGAGTGGGGAGACGGGACCGCTGACCCGAAGATCTTCAACCCGCTGCAACTCGATGCCGAACAGTGGGCGACGGCGGCCAAGGCCAGCGGCGCACGGTATTTCGTCATGGTCGCTAAACACCACGATGGCTTTTGCCTCTGGCCGAGCCGCCACACGGACTACAGCATAAAGAGCAGTCCCTGGCGCGGGGGCAAGGGCGACCTCGTCCGCGAAGTCGCCGACGCCTGCCACAGGCAGGGGCTGAAGTTTGGCATCTACCTCTCGCCATGGGACCGTCACGAGCCGTCCTACAGGGACAACAAGGCCTACGACAGGTACTACGAGGCCCAGGTGCTCGAACTGGCGACAGGGTACGGCGAGGTGGTCGAATTCTGGCTCGATGGCGCCGGCAGCGAGGGGCACGTCTACGATTTCGAAAGTTACGCCGGTACGCTCCGCACCTTCCAGCCGAACACGCTGTTCTTCGCCGGTGTCGGCTTTCTTCCTTGGGCTGATATCCGATGGGTCGGTAACGAGGACGGCTCGGCATTCGAGGACAACTGGAACGTTATCGATCTCCGCGGCCACCTGCGCTGGCGCCCCGCGGAGGCGGACACCCCGCTGCGAGAGGGGCACTGGTTCTGGCACCCGAACGACGAGAAGAGTCTCAAGCCACTCGACAAACTGCTTGATGTCTACCACAAGAGCGTCGGCCGGGGAGCCCAACTTGTTCTCGGCCTTGCACCGGATAACCGGGGGTTGATGCCCGACGCCGATGTGGCCCACCTTCGCGAATTCGGCGACGCCATCGGCCGCATCTACTCGACTGACTTGGCGCGTGGCAAGACGGTCTGGACGCCTCCTTCCGACATGCACACGATCACTGGTGAAGTCGATTTCCGAGTCCCCGTCAGGTTCGATCGGACCGTTCTGGCTGAGTGGATCCATCTCGGTCAGCACGTGCAACGCTACGATATTCAAAGGTGGGATGGGAGCCGTTGGGAGACCGTGCACGAAGGGACAACCATCGGTCATAAGAAGATCGACATCTTCCCGCGCACCACCGCCATCCGGATGCGAGTCCGCATCCTTCAGGCCACGGAGACGCCCCGGATTCGCGGTTTCCAGGTCTTCGACGGTGCACGGTAGCGGATGCTACAGTTGTCTGCATGGAGCCTGGCGAGCGTCTGACCCGGCGCGACCTCGTTCGGGTGCTCGGCGTTTCGCTGGGCGGCTTGCCTCTTGCAAAGGCGGCTGGATATTCGCCATCGCTTTCGGCGGGCGCACTCGGGCTACCGGGTTTGTTTCCGGGAAGAGTGATCGGGGTTGAGCATCGTGGCTCGTTGCTGTCCGGAAATTATCACGGCCCGGTGATCGAACAGATGTTTCGGCGCGGGATGACGGAGCTCACCGGGACACCAGCGTGGCAGGAGGCGTGGCGTCTTTTTTTCCAACCCGGAGACGTAGTCGGGATCAAGGTGAATCCAGCGGGGCAGCCCCACATCATTTCTTCACCCGAAGTGCTCTGGCAGATTGTTCAAGGCCTCGAGGCGGCCGGAATCAATCGGAATGATGTCGTTGTCTACGACCGATACCGCGAGGAGTTTTTGTCCGCCGGCATGGATCGCTGGGTTCCTCAGGGCGTTCGGACGATGTTCGCCACCGCGCATTGGGACGATATTCAGCAGACGATCGACGGGTATGACCCTGACCACTTCATGGAGATGGCCATTGGCATGCCCGGGCAGAACGTCAACGATTCTGCCGTACGCCGCTCGTATGCCGCGCGATTCATAACCAAGGCAGTCAACAAACTGGTAAACCTGACAACTCTTAAGGACCACCAGGCCGCTGGAGTCACTCTGGCTCTGAAAAACCTTTCTCACGGATTCGTGAACAACGTCAACCGCTCCCACCCCGACTACACCCGCAATTACACCGGGGCGTTCATTCCAGCCGCTGTGTCCATTCCGGCGATCCGGAACAAGGCAGTGTTACACATCATCGACGGCGTCAAGGGCTTGTATCACAGCGGCCCACACGCACAGCCGCAATTCTTGTGGGAAAACTGCACTCTCTACTTCGCCACCGACCCAGTCGCCCTCGATCGTGTCGGCTGGACTGTGATCGACCAGAAGCGAGTCTCCGTTGGAATGAAACCTGTTCAACTGGCCCCCGCGGATGAATATAGTCACTGGCAAAACCGTCAGCCGGAACACATCGAAATCGCGGGAATGATGGGGCTCGGCGAGTGGGACCCGTCGCGCATTTACCACCGGCACATAAGGCTCGACGTACCCGCATCTCCTCGCTCGCGCGGGGAAGGCCGCATTGCGCTTCCAATGCCGGGCCGCGACCGCTAGCGTTTCGGCGGCGGCGCATCCGAGGGTGGCGTCGGCTTGCCGTCCACGGTGACCGGTTCCATCAGCTCCGTACGAGTGCCGTCCGGATCGAACAGATTGAGCTGTCGCTTCCGGTTCGTGCCCACGCGTGGCTCCAAGGCGCGCAAGTAACCCGCGCGGGGCGCCCGCCCCCGAAGCACGCCGAGCGACTTCGGGATATCCGTCGTCTCCAGACAAATGTGATGCGCACTGCCGCGCAGGTCCGGCTCCGGAAGCTTCTCGTACAGCATCAGTTCGATGTAGTCGTCGCCCTCAGGAACTTTCATGTTCACCCAGGAAAGCACCTTCCCGTTCCCGCTCCCCCGCCACGTTTCGGTGAATCCGAGCACGTCACGGTAGAACCCGGCTGATGCCTCGAGATCCCCGGCGAGGATCCCGAGATGCCTCATCCGTGGAGAGATGCGCTCATCGCCGAGGAACTGCCCTTTTGTTCGCATCGCCATTCCGTCGGGTTCATACTCAACGAACTCCACATCGTGCCCATCGGGGTCGCGCACGGAGAAGTTGGAGTTGCCGGTGCGTCCCTTGGGCACCTTGTCTGGGACCTTGAAGCCGCGGGAAGCGAGATATGCTCGCATGGCTTCCGCGTCATCCGTGTGAAGGGCGATATGGGACAGACGGTCTTGATCGGGCTTCAGTCCCGGAAACAACTCGATGTACTGGTAGTCATTCACCTTGATGAATGTGAACATCACGGAGCCATCGGGATTATTGATGCCGAATGGCTCGCCGAAGCCGAGAAAATCCTTATAGAAGCCCCGGGACTTCTCGATGTCGCTCACGTAGACGCCGATGTGCGCCACCCCAAGGATGCGCGGGCGCCGGGCCTCCTGTGCACCGAGAAACATGGAACAGAACAGAAGCAATGCAGTTATTCGCATACGAGCAGCACCTTCAGAATTTCTTTCTCCTCGGCGCGGTCGAACGCGCGCGGGGCCTCGGACAGCGGAAAGCAGTCTGAGATCATCTCCGACAAGCGAAGCTTCCGGCTCTTGAGCAGTCGAAGCGCCGGCTCGAAGCGTCCGCAACGAGAACCGATCAGCGTAATCTCGTTCACCACGACCGGCGCGGTGTCCACTGAGACGGTCCCATGCACCGTCGACTTCATGATCACAACGCCGCGAGGCCTCGTCATTCGAACCGCTTCGGTCAGCCCTTCCGGCGAGCCCGTTGCCTCCACCACCCAGGCGTACCGTGCCCTCGGCGGTTTTGCTCCTGCCCGCCGAGCCTCCACGCCCGCCGCCTCTGCGATCTTCATCTTGACCGGATGGCGGCCGTAGAGATGCACCGCTGCGCCGTGCGCCTGGAGCACTTGTGCGACCAGCAGTCCAAGTTTGCCGTCGCCGAGCACCGCGACCTCACTGTCCCGCGGGACTCGCACCTGGTCGAGGATCTCACAAGCAGCGGCGACGGGCTCCGTGAACACCGCTTCCTGGGTGGATACGGAGCTGGGAACCACGCGTAGGTTTCCTTCCGGCAGCGTGAAGAACTCGCTGAAAGCCCCAGGATGTCTCACGATCCCGAGCACAGTGCGGTTCGGGCAATGCCGGCCCAACCCCCGCCGGCACCAATCGCAGCGCCCGCAAGCCAGGTTGATCTCGCCCACCACTCGCCGACCGGCGAGCGCCGGGTTGTCCGTCTCGATCACCTCGCCGACAAATTCGTGACCGGGCGTCCCGCGAAAGTCGTAGTAGCCGCGCCTCAGTTCGATGTCGGTATTGCAGATGCCACCGCAGACCAGGCGGATCAGCGCGTGTCCTTCCCGGCGCCGTGGGCGCGGCTTCCGGACGACATCCACCTTGCCGTCTTTGATGTGGACTGCGAGCATGGCAGAGGTTCAGTATAACGGAGGCTGGCACACGCCTTTCGGAATAACTACGTAGTGGTAGTAGTCGCCTCGGGTGGCCGGAGCGCGGCCAGTACCAGCAAGATTGCCGCCGGCCACACCTGCGCAAAGATGCGCCCCAGCGAGATGCTGAGCCTCGACGGTGTAGTCAGGTACGCCCCCGCGGACCCCGCGACCAACAGTGCCAGTGTCACCTCAGCCACCAGCGGATACCCACGCCGCTCCGGCTCGGGAATGAACCGGAGAGTTGCAGCCAAAATCGCCAGGAGCAACAGCGGATGGGTCCACGGGTCGCCCAGCATCAGCAATTCCGAAAGCAAAGCACGGGCTATCGTGAAATAGCGGTCTGCCTCGGCGAGCCTGCTCATTGCTTCGAAGACTGACTGCTTCGTCAGCGGATTGACGTTCGGGGCAAGCGCGAGTTTGAACCACAGCGTTACAAGCAAACCCGGCAGCGAACCGAAGATGAACCATGCTAGCAACCGTGCCGTGGTTCTCACGCGGCGGCTCCGGGGTTGGGCGATGCATATTCCCGCCACCGAACACGCAAGGAAGAGCAGCCCTTCGTTCTTCGTCCACGCCGCTAGGCTGGCCGTCGCTCCCGCGAGCGCCAGCACGTTGGCACGGCACTCTGCCGCTTCGTGCGTCAGACTCAACAGGACCACCGTGCCCAAAATGTAGAAGCCCATTGGAACATCGGCATACTGCGATGTCCCTTGTGAGAGAAACCCGGTGCTTGCCAGCAGTATGCATCCAGCGAGCAGACCTAGGCTCGTGGATCGTAACACCGCAAATCCGGAGACCAGTACCGCAAAAGTGCCCGCAAAAAACAGAAACGCCGCGGCTGCGGGCACGGCGGGTGGTGTTTCCTTACCTCCGTACCTCCACGCGCGAGCAACGAAACCCGGAAGGAGCAGCGGGTAATCGGGATGAGTCTTAGCCAGCAGTGGACTCCACGCGTTTCTCCACTCCTCGCCGTCCGCGGCGAGAAACTTCGCCCTTACGTTCCAAGTACTCCACGCGTCCCAATCGCCGTGGATCCTCGCCTCAGTATTGCTGAGGAAGGCGAGGACTACCAGCAGAAATCCAACAGTCAGCGCTCCTGCGAGCGCGGCGTTCCACCGAAATCCTGGCTTCTCGGGAGATTCCACTGGCCGCGCTGTGTCCCGGAAAACCAGCCACACCGCGCCTCCTGCCAGAAACAACATAAGGTCGGCCGCAAAGAGAAGCCCCCTCCCCGCTAAGCCGGCAGATCGGACCAGGAAGTAAAGGACTGAGGTGGCTCCTGCTCCAATACCGGCGCCGAGCGCGATCGTGAGAACACGTGCCGCCCAGCGGGGCCGCAGGGAGACTGGCCGCAGCAGCGTGTCTACCACCAGCCAGCCTGTGGCAATGGAAACGAGAAAGGCGACCGCGGCCATCATCCTAACGGCCGATCCTCCGGAATATCAGCACCCCGCTGCCGAGATCCCGTGCGAGCTTCAGTTGATGGCGTCGCTCGACGGCGCTTACTTCGGCCGGCTTCGAGAAGTTCCCGAGCACCCAGTCGGTCGACTCGCGGGCCGGCAACTCTACGAGAATCCGGGGCGCAAGTGCGTACTGTGCGCCGAAGAACGCCGCGCTTCCGCGGACTTGTTCGAAAGGCACGTCGGACACATAGCCGACCAGCACGTCTCGCGGAAGGATCGTTGCCGCTTCGCGCAATCGCTGGACCTGTATCTCCACCGCGTACGGATCGCCGGCTGTGCGGTTTGTGAGCGTCGTCGTCCTGTAGTACTCTAGCGACGCCGCAAGCGACAGCACCGCGACCAGTCCTACGCCAGAGAGGACGCGCACAGGGTACCTGGACTTCGTTGTAGTTTCAGGAGCGCCCATGGAACAGATCGATGAGAATAGCAGAACCGGCGGCGTCGACGCGCACCCGCCCGTTATAATCAAGGCTTCCATGCAAGCTGAACTGGTCTGTTTTAGCGCCGGCTGCCGTGCGCGCTTACCACTCACAGAGGTAATCTACAACTGCCCGCGATGCGGCGGCCTCCTCGAATGCGACTATCCCGGCCGCGCCGTTGACACGCTCGCGCTAAAGCGTACGTGGCGAGAACGGCGGATGAGCAACGCTCCGCTCGACCGCAGCGGGGTTTGGCGGTACCGCGAGATGATCCCGTTTCTCGAGTCGTACGACAAGGTCGTCACGTTAAGCGAGGGCAACACACCCGTCCTCAACGCACCCCACGCGGCCGCCTGGGTCGGACTTGAGCAGATCGCCTTCAAGCACCAAGGTTTCAACCCGACGGGTTCGTTCAAGGACAACGGGATGACCTGCGGCGTGGCGCAGGCTCTCCGACTCGGAATGAAACGTGTTGCCTGTGTTTCCACCGGCAACACGTCCGCGTCCATGGCCGCGTATGCGAGCGCGGCGGGATTGCAGCCGTTCATCTTCATCCCGCACGGCAACATCTCGTACGGAAAGCTTGCGCAGGCGCTCGAATATGGCGCCAAAACCTTGCAAGTAGAGGCGAACTTCGATCAAATTCTTGCCCTCGTGCGGGTTCTCGCCGAGCGGCTCGGCATCTACCTGCTCAACTCCATCAACCCGTTCCGCATCGAAGGGCAGAAGACGATCATGGTTGAGCTGATGGACCAGCGGGACTGGAACCCGCCCGACTGGATTGTCCTCCCCGGCGGCAACTTAGGCAACACTTCGGCGTTCGGCAAAGCGTTGCGTGAGATGCTGGACCTTGGCCTCATATCGCGAAGCCCCCGCCTGGCGGTCATTCAAGCCGAAGGAGCCGCGCCGTTCTACGGGTTGATGCACTCGTCCGATCGCTCAGACCTTCCGAAGGTCGAGAACCCGGAGACCCTCGCGACCGCCATTCGTATCGGCGATCCTGTTTCCTGGCCAAAGGCCCTGCACGAGGTGGAGACCTCGGGCGGCATCGTAGAAAAAGTGACCGAACAGGAGATTGCCGACGCTAAGGCGCAGATCGGACTCTGCGGCATCGGCTGCGAACCTGCCTCCGCGGCGACCCTTGCCGGCATCCGAAAGCTTCGCGCGGCCGGCGTCATCGCGCGGAATGTGGACGTGGTCGCGGTGCTGACCGGCAATCTCCTCAAAGACCCCGACTACATCTACCGCTATCACACGGGTCAGCTTGTGGGGCCGAGCGGCCAAAAACTGGAATCCACCTTCGGTAATCAGCCGGTTGTCGTCCCGAATGACCCGGACCGTATCGCGGAGATGCTGGCGTAGGAACGCGAAAGAAACCTACCCTACCGAGGTGTGATCAGCCCGCCCAGTTTGTCCTGCTCCGCCGCAGCCGAACGCGGGAAGCGGGTTGAGTACGCTTCGAGATATTTGAGGCCCGCGCCCGTGTTATACACGAGAATCTTCTCGTTTGGCTTCACCGCGCCTGCCTTGATCAGCTTCTCGAGCGCCGCAATGCACGCTGCGCCTTCGGGGGCCATGAACAATCCCTCCTCCGCAGCGAACCGTATCCCCTCGTCGAGCAGTTCGGCGTCGGTGACGGAAACAGCCGTACCGCCGCTTGCGCGCAGAATGTCGAGAATTAGAAAGTCGCCGAGCGGCTTCGGCACACGCAGGCCGCTGGCTGCTGTACAGGCGTTCTCCCAAAAGCGGCAACGCGATTCGCCCCGCTCGAACGCTTCGACAACGGGACGGCAACCCTCGGCCTGAACCGCGACCATCCTCGGCCGCTTGCCGGAGACCCAGCCGAACGCTTCCATCTCCTCGAACGCCTTCCACATTCCGAGCAGCCCGACTCCACCGCCCGTCGGGTACAGAATGACGTCCGGGAGTTCCCAGTGAAACTGCTCGGCGATTTCGTAGCCCATCGTCTTCTTGCCCTCGACGCGATAGGGCTCCCGGAGGGTCGACATGTCGAACCAGCCCTCGGTGGAACGACCTTCGGCGACCAAACGGGCGCAGTCGCTGATGAGGCCGTCCACGAGCGTCACGTGCGCGCCGAACGCCATGCACTCCACGTAGTTGGACTGCGGGACGTCGCGCGGCATGAAGATGTGGGCCTCAATCCCCGCCGCCGCCCCGTAGGCCGCCAGGGCGCTCGCGGCGTTTCCCGCCGATGGAATCGCCAGTTTGCGGATGCCGAGCTCGACAGCCATCGAAACCGCGCACGATAGCCCGCGCGCCTTGAATGACCCCGTCGGGTTCACCCCGTCGTCCTTCACCCACAGATCTTCAAGCCCCAGGCGCGCCCCGGCATTTCTACACCGGACCAGCGGGGACATGCCCTCGCCGAGCGATACGATCGAACCGGGCTTCCCAACCGGCAGCACGGCGGCATAGCGCCACATCGTGGGTGGTGCGTTGTTGAGCCATTCCCGGCTCCAGCCTTGCCGCACCTGCACAAGATCGTAGCGGACCGAAAGAGGCCCGCCGCACTCGCACACGTTGTGAACGCGTCCAGCCTCAAGCTGCTTACCGCACAGGCTGCATTCGAGATGCGTGATTGTCGTCATGTATTTCCTGCCGCTTCTCCTATCACTGCTCGTAGGGAATCCAAACCTGCATCGCCGATGGCCCCCGGTTCGAGAACGCGTAATACGGGATAAAAGAAACGGTCACCGGCCTCCCCACCCTGCTGCGCACGTCCCGCAGTGCCTCATAGAGCCACCGCTCGGTGAGCGGTGGCTCCTCCGCTACGCCTGCGTGCCATAACTCCACAATCCCCCCGAGCTTGTCGCGCCGGTATTCGCCGGTGAACCCCTTGGCTCGCCCGCCCTCGCGCAAGAGCTTCACGTCAAAGATCGACGCTACGCCATACTGATCGGCCTGCTCCATGCAATAAACCAGAGGTCCGCGCTCCACCGCCACACGGCCAGCGTTCTCCCGTACCAAGGGATTCGCGGACGTCAGCCGCGGGGCGATCCCGAGATCCAGCACCACTCGATCGTTCGGTTGCCACTTCCGCCGGATTGCGAGATATGTGCCGGCCTTCATCGGATCGCGCACCGGCCGGCCATTTACCGCTGCCCGCGCGGGGCTTGCCCAGCCGGGGACGCGCAGAAACAGCGTGAACTCCACTGCGCGCTCCAGCCGCATCGCAATCTCGACTTTGCCCTCCCACGGATACTTCGTAGTCTGCTTCAATCGCAATCCGGTTCCGTCCTCCAGCCGCCAATCGAGCGTGTTGTTGTCGTAGAGATGAATGTGGAGACCCTCGCGGCTGGTGCTGTAGAAGTAGCCAGGCAGCGACGCCAGTACCCGCTGGAGATTCGGAGGACAGCAGGTGGTACTGTACCAGGGGTTGCGGATTTTGTCCTCCGGGTCGCCGGTGAGCTCGAGCGGATTCCGATAGCAGTAGAGTGTACCGTCCAGCGACATGCCGGAGTTGACTCCGTTGTACAGCGCTCGCTCGATCTCATCGGCGAATCGCGCCTCGCCGGTCGCCGCCAGCAGCCGCCAGTTCCAGATCATGTTGCCGATCGCCGCACAGCTTTCCGTGTACGCGAGTCTGTTCGGCAGCTCGTACGGCTCGCCGAACGCTTCGCCCTGCGCCCGGGAACCGACGCCGCCGGTGATGTACATCTTGCCGCGCGTCATGTCCTGCCACAGGCGGTCCAGCGTCCGCCGGTACGCCTCGTCCCCGGTCTCGATGAAGTAGTCCGTCGCCCCGCTCACAGCGTACATGGCCCGCACAGCGTGGCCTTCGAGCTTCGTCCGCTCGGTGAACGGCTTGCCGCTGAACAGGTACACAATGTCCCGGCGACTCAGCTTCAGGCGCTCGCCGTCCCCCCGTACGAGATACCCGGCGAGGTCCAGATGCCGGCGGTCGCCGGTTGTCCGGTACAACTCCACCAGCGCCAGCTCCAGCTCCGGATGGCCAGTGAGCAGCGGCCTCTTATTCGGCCCGAAATCCCGAATGAGATATTCGACGAACCGCAGCGCCCCGTCCAGAAGCCTGCGATTCCCCGTAGCCCGGTGATACGCGACCGCCGCCTGCAACAGGTGACCGAGGCAATACAGTTCATGACCGCTCTGCATCTGCTGGAACCGCAGCGGCACGCGGTCTTCGACGAAGTACGTGTTCAGGTAACCGCTTGCCTCCTGCGCCGCCAGGATCTCGTCCGTCAGTTGATCGAACTGCGCGCGAAGCTTCGGATTGTCGACCGATTGCAGCACGAACGCCACCGCCTCCATCCACTTGTAGAGGTCCGAATCCGTGTACAGCGGTCCGCGCCGGGTGACGTTCTTACGTCCCGAAAGCCGCCGGAAATTGTCCACCACTCCGTTCTCTTCGAGCAGCGCGAGCAGACTGGGGATGCTCCTCTCGACGTTCACCTGACGCCGCCTCGACCAGAATCCGTCCTCGATGGTCACGGCTCGCACCGGCACGCTGTGCAGTCGCGCGTGCGGCGACTTGCGGAGGTCCAACACGCCGGCGTCGCGCCAGTCTTGTGCAATCAGCAGGGGCGCCAGCACAAGCAGAGCAAGAATGGTGCGCGGAAACATGGTGTCAGCACTCCATTATTTGCCCGAGGCGACCCTCGGGAACAGCGTCAGCCGCAGATTCGTGCTGCCATATGGGATCAGCGTCACCGTTTCTTCGGTTTGGGCGGAACGCGCTGGGCTTTCGGGCATGGGTCCGGCAGAACCGGCTATTAGCTTCCATTCCGGAATCCGGCGGCCTTTCGCAGAAAGCACCACCGGCGCGCCGTCCGGCGACAGGGGCAGAGGGCCCACCGGCCGTTCCTCCATCGAGATCGAGGCGGCGGGGTTCTCAGGGTCCACGGCCAGCCCGTAATTCCACGCAGTCGTCGGGTGGACCTCCCAGTCGGCGTGCGGCTCCTGGCCTTTGACCTTCCGCCATTCCTCGCCGATCTTCAGCGAGAACACCAATGGTCCTCTCAGCACTGCGACGGTACCCCGATATCGTGTCTCGGTGCGCACTGGCATCGGAAAAAGGATCTCAACCGTGTCGCCAGCCTGCCAGCGCCGCTCGATGGTGTGGAAGGTACCCGGCTTCACGCCGTTGGTGCGCTTTCCCGCGACAGTGATTGCGGCGTCCTTCGCCCAGCCCGGGATGCGTAGCGTCAGCGGGAACGCGACCGGCTTCGCGGGACGGACCGTCAGGCGGATCGCCTCGCGGAACGGATACTCCGTGTCCTCCTCGATCACCACCGCGACTCCGCCCCGCACACGCGCCTCCACACGCGACGGCGCATAGGCCACCGCGGCCAGCCCTTCCTTGCGCGTCGCCATCCAAAGGTGTGCGGCGAATTTCGGCCACCCCTGGTGCATATTCGACGTACAGCAACCGAAATTCGGCTCCAGTCCGTAGATGTTCGCGTCCGGCCCGTTGTTGGTCCAGTTTCGCTTCTTATCGATGCTGCACATCACCTGGTTCACCTGCTGGTCGTACTGGTGGGCCCACATATCCGGCTTGAAGGTCGCCGGCAGCGCGTTGAAGGCGATGCGTTCCAGCCGGTCTCCAAACGCCGGGTCGCCGAGGATTGCCAGCAGTTGTTCAAGCGAGAACATCCCCTCGACCACGGCGCACAACTCCGTTCCCTGCGTCGGGTCGAGCCCTGCATAGTGCTCGTCGCCGCTGTGGACGCCGTTGGCCTGCCCATGACTCCGGTCCATATGATCGAGCAGTGTGTAGATCGCGTTCCGGTCTGTCTCGTCGCCCGAAATTTGCCACCAGACCGCGGACGTTTTCAACGCCATTGCATTGTTGACAACGTGCGTCTTGAGGCTGATCTGTCCCTTAGTGACCTTCGCCGGATACCGGAAGTCGGCAAAGTGCGTTTTCCAGTCGAAGGCCTGTGGACGGAGTGCGCGCGCAAGCTCCAGCAGTTCCTTGTCGCCAGTGCGGTTGTACAACCAGATGATGCTGAGAATCTCTTCCGCCCACCGGTACGATGCCCACTGAACCAGCGGTCTCTCCGCAGCATGTTCCAAGTGATACCGGAGGTACTTATGCATCAGGGGGACGACCCGCGGGTCGCCCGTGGCCTCCTGGTACTGCGTGAGCACCTTCAGCATCACCATGTTCGGCCACCAGTCCGTCGCCTGCCACTCGCGCGCGTACTTTCCCTTTCGGGGATCGGGACCGATCGCGCCGGTCTCACGCTGATTCTCCAAGGTCCAGTCGACCCACTTCTTAGCTTTTGCGATCAGCCTCTGGTCCTCGAGCAGGTACGCCAGTGGAACCAGACCGTCCAGAAAATAAGGGCCCCGTTCCCAACTCTCGCCGGAGCCGCCGAGCCAACCGCTGTTCGGGCCGAGATCGGGCCAGAACTCGTCGAGGTGCCCGCTCAGTCCGTTAGCCTGGATCTGGAGCTGCTGCCGCAGCCATCCTTGCGGCTTGACGGAGCCCAGCGGCAGCGGCGCCATCGCGTTTGGTGTCAACGGATTACGGTTCCAGTGCACAATGGCCGCCGGCGCCGTTTCGCGCCGCTGGCACCCCGCGAGAATCGTGCACGCTAGCAAAGTGACAACGATTCCGTTTCTTCTTGCCCTAAACGTCCAGCACTTGAATTGCGTCATGATAGTTTGATGGGTGTTGTGTACCTTCGCCGCTTGCTGATCTGGGTTTCGATCGCTATTCCTGCCCTCGCGGGAGAGTATGCCACACTTTCGACCGGCTTTTGCCTCTATGTCGAACGCCACGAAACCGCCGGCGACCGGGTGCGACTCTATACCGGTCAGGGAGTTACCGAGCTGCCCGTCTCGCAGGTGTTAGCGTTCGAACCGGAGGACGCCATCCCCCCGCCCCCCTCGTCCGCAGCCCCGAAGGAGAGCCCTTCGCCGAAGGAGTTGGTCACACAGGCCGCCCTCCGGCACGGACTGCCGCCTGAGTTCGTCCACAGCGTAGCCGCCACCGAGTCGTCTTACCGGCAGCAGGCAGTGTCTCCGAAAGGCGCGGTGGGCGTCATGCAGTTGATGCCGGCTACAGCCAGGGAGCTTCAGGCCGATCCTTCGGATGTCGGGCAGAACATCGACGCCGGTGTCCGCTATCTCCGTGACCTCCTGGTCAAGTATCAAAACGACGACTACCAGGTGCGCAAGGCCCTGGCCGGCTATAACGCCGGCCCCGGCGCCGTAGACCGCTATAACGGTATCCCTCCATATCCCGAGACCCAGCGGTTCGTCGAGAAGGTCATCCGCCGTCACAAGAGGCTCGCAGCCGAGCCGACGGTCCAGTAACGGGTTCGTCCAGAATCACTTAGGCTTTGCTATACTGTGCATAGCTGCCCTCTTGGAATTACGCGTGGGCTGATCCGGTCGTATGACGGCCGGGGGGGAGGCAGGCGTTCTTCCCGAGGCTTCAAGACCTATGAACAGCCGTTTCAAATTTGCGTTCGTGAGCTTTTCGGCGTGTCTGGTGGTTCTCCTTCTCGTGGGCGCGCTCGTCGGCAAGAGCGCTCCGAGCGACGTACCCGCTTACCGCCAGATGTCGGTCTACATGGAGGTACTCTCCAAGATCAAGAGCGACTACGTCGAGGAACCCGACCTCAAGAGCGTCACCCTCGGCGCGATGAATGGCCTGCTTGAATCGATCGACCCATTCGCCAGCTATCTCAACGCCGAGCAATACAAACAGTATCTGAAGAACTCAGACGCGAAGAAGGGTGACGTCGGATTGGTCCTCTCCAAGCGTTACGGCTACGTCGGTGTCGTCAGCGCGCTACCCGACTCGCCCGGGGCCAAGGCGGGGCTCACGACCGGGGACCTGATTGAGAGCATCAATGGCGTCGCGACACGGGACATGCCTCTGGCCTATGCCGAGTTGCTTCTGCACGGTGAACCTGCCACTGATGTCGAGATTTCGATTCTCCGAATGCGGAGTCCGGAGCCGCAGAAGATCACGTTGACTCGTGCTCTGGTCTCGGTACCGCCGGTGACTTCGCGCATGCTGGCCGATCAGGTCGGCTACGTCCGTCCGGAGACGCTGGTGACCGGCAAGAGTGCCGAGGTGGCGGCCGCGATACGCACTCTCCAGCAGCAAGGCGCGAAGGGATTGGTTCTTGATCTTCGTCAGTGCGCCGTGGGCACTGCCGAGGAAGGCCTCGCCCTGGCCAACTTATTCCTCGAGAAGGGCCTCATGGCCTACCTGGAAGGTCAGCGAGTCCCCCGGCAGAACTTCGACGCCAAGAGCGAGAAGGCGCTCACGCGTCTGCCGCTGGTCGTGACCACGAACCGCGGAACGGCCGATGGAGCGGAACTTGCCGCAAGTGCTCTCATCGAGAACAAGCGTGCCGAAGTGGTCGGCGAACGCAGCTTCGGCGATGCCTCCGTCCGCCGGGCTATCAGCATGGAGGATGGGTCGGCTATCATCCTTTCCGTAGCGAAATATTACACTCCGCAGGGCAAAGCAATTCAGGACACGGGCGTCGTGCCATCGGTTCCTTTCGTCGAGTCTGAGCCGTTTACCGAGATCGAGGATGAGGAAACCGCGGAACGTCCGGAGCCCGCTCCGGAGCAGCAGAAACCAGAAGAGGACATGCTTCTGAAGAAGGCGATTGAAGTCCTCACTCAGGGCAAACCTCAGCAAGCTCTCGTGCGCGGAGCCGCTTCCGCCCGGCAGTAGTTGGAAGGGTCTGTTTGCACTATGCCTTTGTATGAATACCGATGTACCGAATGCGGCGACGTGTTTGAAGTGATTCAGAAACTCTCCGATGCGCCACTGACGGTGCACAAGAAGTGTGGCGGCACGGTCGAGCGTCTTGTGTCTCCCTCAGCCCTTCAGTTCAAGGGATCGGGCTGGTACGTCACCGACTATGCCCGCGGATCTTCGAGCGGGAGCCCTTCGGGTAAGGACGGGAAAGACGCGTCCAAGAGCACCCCGAAGTCGGAACCCGCCCCGGCTAAGGCTTCGACAAGCGAGAAGTAGCCGTCACTATCGCAACCAGAGCGATCCCAAGTCCTGCGAGTGCGTCTACAAGGTAGTGGTACCGCCCATACACTGTTGCCGTCGCGATTGAGACGGCGAGAACCAGTAGAAACCGTCCTGCCCACGGTCTCTCCGGCAAGACTTGCCTCATTGCCAGCGCCGCTGAAAAAGCCCCTGACACATGTGCGCTGGGGAATACGCTGGTGTGAATTCCGTAACCTCCCAAAAGCCCCAGGTTGAACCGTCGAAACACGGTATTCCACGTGGGTAGATTGTCACCCGGAAAAACGGTGCGGGGCGGCTCGGATGGAAAGTACGGGAACAGTGCATACGCACACAGGACCGCCAGCGCGAATGGGAACAGAAACCGGTCAATCCGATCGCGCCGGCCGGTTGCCATCAGCAGCGCCAGTGAGAAGTACGGAATTGCGTAAACCAGCGAGTAGGATATTTCCAGAACAGACGGCAGCACCGGGCCCAGCGACTCGATCACAGCCCGGGCGCCCAGATCGTTCAGAAACAGCCGGTCCCAGATTACCCACGCTCGCTCGAGCCGGAAACTGTGCGTCGCCGGCGCAAACCAGCCCATCTCACGGTAGGCCAGCAGCAGCAGCGGCGGAGGAAACCAGTCTCGTACCGTTCCGAGGAAACGGCGGCGCCGAAGCGAATCTACCCAGGCCAGTAGGAACAGGCCGGCGACGACCGCCACATTCACCAGCAGCGTCACCTTTGCCACTCCCTCCGGCACCGGCAGCAGATGCGCCAGAACCGTCGCATACGCGAAATACGTTACCAGCACCCACTCAGAACGTCTCAGCAAGCTCACTGTGGCATTCTACGCCGAACGGTTGCGCCGGTACGCTAGAGTAAAAGTAGAAAGGAATCACTCCATTCTTATGCGCGCGACACGAAGACAGTTCCTTCAGGGAGCGGCCGCCGCCGGCGTGGCGGTCGAGCGGGCGGCCGCCGGACAGGCAGACCAGGTCTCTCCGAACGACAAGATTCGCTTCGCCACAATCGGTATCGGCGGGATGGGCTCCGGAGACACGCGCACCGCGCTCTCCATTCCCGGCAACGAGTTGGTGGCCGTTTGCGATGTCTATGATGGTCGTCTCACCCGCGCCCGGGAGGTCTTCGGCAACAATTTGTTCACCACGCGCGACCACCGCGAAATCCTCTCCCGCAAAGACGTCGACGCGGTCATCATCGCCACGCCCGACCACTGGCACGCGCAGATTGCTATCGATGCGCTGAACGCAGGCAAGGACGTCTACCTCCAGAAGCCGATGGTCCAGAAAGTCGAGGACGGAAGGCCGCTCATCGAGGCGGAGAAAAAGAGCGGGCGCATTCTCCAGGTCGGAAGCCAATACGTCAGCTCGATCATCTATGCCAAAACGAGAGAGCTGATCCAGGCGGGTGTCATCGGCGAACTGAACATGGTCGAGGCATGGCTCGACCGCAACACCGCGACCGGCGCCTGGCAGTATTCGATTCCGCCCGATGCGTCGCCGGAGAATATTGACTGGGACAGGTTCCTAGGCAACGCTCCGAAGCACCCCTTCGAACCGATCCGTCTCTTCCGCTGGCGAAACTACCGCGACTACGGAACTGCTGTCGCCGGCGACCTGTTCGTGCACCTGCTTAGTGGCCTGCACGTCGCCACCGGCTCGCTGGGACCCAACCGCGTCTTCGCTACCGGTGGCCTGCGTTACTGGATGGACGGCCGCGATGTGCCAGACGTAATGCTCGCCCTCTTGGATTACCCCGCGGGCGAGCGGCATCCGGCGTTCAACTTGGCGCTCCGGGTCAACTTCAAGTGCGGCCTGCCGGACGAGCGTTTCGGGTTCCGGTTTGTCGGAAGCGAAGGAACGATCACCGCGGGTTCTTCCGTGGTTGTTTCCAAGACCCAGCCGGAGAGCGAACCCGGTTACACCATCGGGACCTTCCCGAAAGCCGTCCAGGAAGAGTTCCTGAAAGAGTACCGGAAGAAGTATCCACAGAAGCCTCTGACCGCGGAAAGCCTCAGCCCCGACCAGGAACTGACCTACGCTCCACCGCCCGGCTACAACGCGCACTTGGAACACCACAAAGTGTTCTGGTCCTCCGTCCGAAGCCGCAAACCTGTAGTTGAGGACACGCTCTTCGGCTTCCGCGCCGCCGGCCCGGCGCTGCTATCGAATGTCAGCTACTTCGAAGAGCGGGTCTGCAAGTGGGACCCGCAGACTTTGGAGGCGTCTTGACGCCGGGAGTCCCGCCCAAGTGGCACTCTCATCGAAAGTCATCGTTGCACGACGTCTGGACGGCCAGCGTGGTTTGTTTGTGGCGCATAGCGTGGAGCCCGATGAAATCCTGATCAAGTACGACGGTCCGATTATCGACCATCCGACCCGCCTGTCCATCCAGATCGACGACGACAAGCACATCGAAGGCACCGAGGATTCCAACGCTTTCCTGAACCACAGTTGTGAGGCCAGCGCGTATGTGGATTGGGACGCCGTCTGCCTCCGCGCCGTGAAGGCCATTCCCGCCGGCGCCGAGATCACCTGCAACTACCTGACGACGGACTATGAACTCCACTTCCCGTTCCATTGCCGCTGTGGCTCACCTCGCTGCAAGGGAACGATCCGAGGTTTCAAGCACCTGACTCCGGCTGAGCAGCTCGAGCTGGAGCCCTGGCTCCCGCCGTTCCTTAAACGAAAACTCCAGCGCTGCCGTCCATAGTAGTTATTAAGATACTAATATCTTTTCATCTGTAACGTTCTTTTCCCTTGACATTTCGACTTCACTTGACATACTGTTTTGCATCTATGCATCCGGAACGACGCAGCATTGTCGGTTGGTTGCTTGGTGGCGGGTTCACCGCCTCCATTCTTTCCTTCCTGTACCCGGCCATTCGTTTCATGAACCCGCCCTCGATCCCGGAGGCGGCGGTGAATGAGGCATCCGGCGGAAAGGTACAGGACCTCAAGCCGAACAGCGGCAAGATCGTAAAATTCGGAAGCCGCCCGGTCCTTCTGATTCGGGTCAGCGATACAGAGTGGAAGGCCTTTTCCGCGATCTGCACGCACCTGAATTGCACGGTTCAGTTTCAGCAGTCGAGCCACCAGATTTGGTGCGCATGCCACAACGGGTTCTATAACCTGAATGGGCAGGTTGTTTCTGGACCGCCTCCCAGACCCCTGGATGAGTACACTGTCCACATCCGCGGCGAAGAAGTAGTGATCTCGCGAACCTGACAGGAGGACTCATACCGGTGACCTTCAGCGACAAAACAAAGCGCGCCTCAAGGTGGTTCGAGGAACGCCTGGGGCTGGGTGGCGTCAGGGAATTCATCGCGCACAAGGCCGTGCCGGTGCATTCGGCGACCATGTGGTACTACTTCGGCGGTATCACGTTGTTCCTTTTCGTCATCCAGGTCCTTACCGGCATTTTGCTTCTTCTCTACTACCGACCCACGACTTCGGAAGCCTACGAAAGCGTGCAGTTTATCGTGACGCGGGTCCAGTTCGGCTGGCTGGTGCGGTCGATTCACAGTTGGTCGGCCAACCTGATGATTCTGGCGGCGTTCATACACATGTTCAGCGTCGTTTTCCTGCGGTCGTACCGGAGGCCGCGCGAGGTAACGTGGCTGAGCGGCATCACGCTGCTGGGACTCTCGCTCGCGTTCGGATTCAGCGGCTATCTGCTCCCCTGGAACACCATCTCCTACTTCGCCACGAAGGTGGGGACCGACATGGCGGCGAGCGTCCCGGTCATCGGCCCGCCTCTGGCCCGGTTTCTCCGCGGCGGCGACGATGTGGGCGGAGCTACTCTCACCCGGTTCTTCGGGTTCCACGTCGCTGTTCTTCCCGGAGTGACGACGTTAGTGCTCATGCTCCACCTTCTGCTCGTCCAGAAGTTCGGCATCAGTTCGCCGCCGAAGACCGAAGAGGAATACCGGCGCCGCGGCGACCGGATCCCTCAGATGCAGTTCTTTCCGAACTTTTTCCTGCGTGAATTGATGGCCTGGTATGCGGCTCTGGGGGTGCTCGGCTCGCTGGCCGCCATCTTCCCGTGGGAACTCGGGGCGAAGGCGGATCCTTTCGCGGCCGCTCCAGCGGGAATCCGGCCGGAGTGGTATTTTCTCGCGCCGTTTTACACGCTCAAGCTTCTGCCAAGCCACATCTGGATTATCGAAGGTGAGCTTCTTGGATTAATCGGATTTGGGCTGCTGGCCGTCTTCTGGGTGGCGCTCCCGTTCTGGGCCACAAATCGCGAAGGGATGGAGCGGACGAAACTTGTGACCGGCGCCGGGGTGGCGTTACTAGCCTACCTTGCGACCTTTTCTGCCTTGGGGTACTGGCGATGAAACTGAGTCTGCGAAAATGCTGGTGCCTTTTCCTCTTTGCTGGTCTGGCCGGCGCCGCTAAGGATTCGTGCGTGGAGTGTCACTCCGGCCTCGACGGAAACTTACAGAAACCGGCGACCCTTTTCAGTGACAGCATTCACCGGCAGCGAGGCTTTTATTGCACCGACTGCCACGGCGGTGACCGCACTGCGGACGACCCGGAGGCGTCGATGAGCCGCGCGCGCGGGTTCATCGGAAAGATCCCGCGTACCGCCGTACCGAAGCTCTGCGCGCGCTGCCACAGCGACGCGGCACTGATGCACAAGTACAACCCGAAGCAGCGAATCGATCAGTATGCTCAATACCTGACCAGCGTTCACGGCAAGCGGATAGCCGCAGGCGACGCGGCTGCCGCCAATTGCGTCGATTGCCACAGCGTGCACGACATCCGTGGGGTCAGAAGCCCCCTCTCGCCAGTTCACCCATTGCGGCTCCCGCAAACCTGCGCGCATTGTCACGCCGACAAGACGCACATGGCGAAGTACCAGATTCCGACCAGTCAGTTCGACGAGTACAGGAAGAGTGTGCATTGGAACGCTCTCGAACAGCGCGGAGACCTTTCGGCGCCGAGTTGTGCTTCCTGCCACGGCAATCACGGAGCCACGCCGCCCGGTGTGAACTCCGTGGCGGCAGTCTGCGGAACGTGCCACGTGCTGATGGAAGACCTTTACAGCAAGAGCCCCCACCAGCCGGTTTTCCAGTCGATGGGCGTGGCGGGGTGCGTCGTCTGCCACAGCAACCACGCCGTGCTCCCCGCGTCGGACAAGTTCCTCGCCGGCGAAAAATCCGTCTGCACTCAGTGTCATGAGCCTGCCTCCGCGGGTGGCGCCGCGGCAGCCGATATGGCGAAATCGATCGAGCGTCTCGCCGGCGCTCTGCGCCGCTCCGACGAAGCGCTGCAACGGGCCGCCAGTCTGGGACTGGAGGTGTCCGAGGCGCAATTGCAGCAGCAGGAAGGACGGGAGGCGCTGGTGAAGGCGCGCGTCGCCGTCCACGCCTTCGATCCGGCGGCGGTCAACGAGCCTGTCAGCCAGGGCCTCAAGGTGGCGGAGGCAACGTACCGCTCCGGCGTGGACGCATTGGCCGAGGGGAACCGGCGCCGTGTCGGGCTTGGGATTTCTCTGATCACGATCGTGATCACCATGGCCGGCCTCTGGCTTGCCATCCGGCGCATCGAGAAACCGTCGCGTCAGGGAGGACTGTGACGTATGCGGCTGGCTTCCGTTGTCTGTGTCTTTCTTACCGCGGGCGCCACTTCGGCTGCCGATCTCAAACCGCTCAGCAGCGCGGAATTCTGCGGCCGCTGCCACCGGGCCATCGTGGACGCATGGAAAACCTCCGTCCATGCCAAGGCGATGGAAAGCCCATTGTTTCAGGATGCGCTCGAGCTGACGGAGACCCGGTTCGGATCTTCGGCGCGAACCGTATGCCTGGAGTGCCACTCGCCGATCGCGGTTCTGACCAATGACACGTCCCTGCGACAGAAAGTGAGTTGGGAAGGAGTGACTTGCGACTACTGTCATTCTCTTCGCGACGTATCGTTCTCAGGGAAGAACCCCAAGGCGAAGGTGGAGTTCTCGCTGGTGAAGAGTGGGCCTATCAAGGACGCGGAAGCGCCGGTCCATGGAACAGTCTTCTCGCCGGTCCATTTATCCTCTGCGGCGTGCGCTCCGTGCCACGAGTATCGGAATCCGCAGGGCTTCCCGGTACTGACCACGTACTCGGAGTGGAAAAATAGCCGCTACGCGAAGTCGGAAAAGCAGTGTCAATCGTGCCACATGTATCGGGTCAAGGGGGATGTCGTCGATCCGAAGGTCCACAAGTCGGCCACCGCCAAGGTCAACCTGCATCAGATGCCGGGCAGCCACTCGCTGGAGCAGTTGAACAGTACCATCAAAGCCCGGCTTTCCACGTCTCGGGAAGGAGACAGTCTCAAACTGACGGTGGTTGTGTCCAATGTCGCGGCGGGTCATTACGTGCCGACGGGCTCACCGATGCGCCAACTTTTGCTCGACGTGCATGCCGACTCCTATGACGGCAAGCACTTTCAGGAAGAACGCCGCTACGCGAGGACCGTGGCGGACCAGCAGGGTAAAACAGTCGATTTGGAGCCGTTGGCTTTCATGAGCGGTGCCCGCGTCGTCTCCGACACCCGGCTGGCCCCGGACGAAACGCGCACCGAGACGTTTTCGTTCCCAGTCCCTTCCGGAGTCAAGGCGCAGGTGCGCGTCGAGCTACGGTATTACTACTCGCCACTGGCGACAACGGAGGCGCAAAAGCAGCTTACCTTCCTCACGCTGCGTCGTCTCGTTCCGTGATTCGTGCCGGTGGGTGAGTTACGACCCTGCCTGCTTCTTGAGTCCGAGTGTCTCGTTGAGAGAGCCCTGGCGGTAGCCTTCCAGGTCCAGAGTCACATAGTGGAAGCCCAGCGGCTTGAATATCTCGACGAAACAGCCGGCCATCTCGGGCGACAGGGCCTTCTCCATTTCGTCTTTGGCGATTTCCAGACGCACCAACTCACCGTGGAAGCGCACGCGGAATTGCCGGAAGCCCAGCGCGCGGATCTGGTCCTCGCCCTTCTCCACCGTCTTGACGTTCTCGATAGTCACGGGCGTGCCGTACGGGATGCGTGAGCTCAGGCAGGCCGAAGCGGGACGGTTCCACGTGGGCAGGCCCGCCAGGCGGGACAACTCCCGGATCTCCGCTTTCGAGAGACCTGCTTCCACCAGGGGCGCTTTCACCTCATGTTTCTTCGCGGCGTTTTGTCCCGGGCGGTAGTCGCCGAGGTCGTCCACATTGACACCGTAGATGATGTGCTCAACGCCACGCTGCTTCCCAACCTCTTCGAGGCGGCTGAACAACTCGTCTTTGCAGTGGAAGCAGCGGTCCGGGTTGTTGGCCACGTAGTCCGGATTGTCAAACTCGCGCGTGTCAATGTACTCGTGACGGAATCCGCACTGGCGGGCGAGTTCCTCGGCGTCGCGCTTGTGCGATTCGGGAATCGACGCAGAGTCCGCCGTGATCGCGGCAGCGTTCTCCCCGAGCGCCACCCCGGCAGCCCAGG
This sequence comes from Bryobacteraceae bacterium, assembly GCA_035455185.1. Lineage (GTDB taxonomy): Bacteria > Acidobacteriota > Terriglobia > Bryobacterales > Bryobacteraceae > JAEHDI01. The sequence goes on from DATIFQ010000252.1 coordinate 26,757, forward strand.
CCAGATACGCCGAGTCCGTGCCGCCCGAGTACGCGACAATCACCTTGCCGAGACTCTTGAGAATCCCGAACAGCTTGCGCTCCTTCTCTTGAAGCGCCGCTGGATCGAGCATAGGAGTAGTTCCCAGCCCCATTAGGGTCGCCATAACTTGAATTATATCGGACCGGACGAAATTACTGTAACGGCAACGTCGGCTCGTTCCCGTTCTTGCCGTTGGCCTCGTCCTCGGTGACCACGCATGCGGCCGCCACCCGGTCACTTGTCTCCATTTTCACCAGGCGGACGCCCTGCGCCGATCGGCCTGATTGCCGGATGGCCGCCGCTTCGATGCGAATCAGTTTGCCGTCCTGAGTGATGATCATGACGTCGGTTTCGTCCGCGACCGCCAGCACTCCAACTACCTTGCCGGTGCGCGGCGTGACCTTCATGTTGATCACACCCTTGCCGCCGCGGCGCGTCAGCCGGTAGTGTTTGAGCGGAGTCCGCTTCCCATAGCCGTTCTCCGCAATGGACAGCATCAGCCCGTTTTCCTCGACTACCTCGGCCGCCACCAGGAAATCTCCCTCCGCCAGATCCATCGCACGCACACCGCGAGCCTGGCGTCCCATCGGCCGGACCTCTCCCTCGGGGAAGCGGATCGCTTTGCCCTGGTGCGAAGCGAGGAACATGTAGTTCTTCCCGTTCGACAGGCGGGCCGCGATCAGTTCGTCACCCTCATCCAGCGACACGGCGATGATCCCGCGCGACATCGGATTGTCGAATTCGGTCAGCTCGCTCTTCTTGATGACACCGTCCCGGGTCACCATGACGATGTACTGGTCGGCGACGAACTCCTTAACCGGCAGAAACGCCTTCACAACCTCGTCGGGCTGGAGATTGACAAGGTTGTTGATCTGCTTACCCTTGCCCGCGGTACCGGCATCCGGAATGTCCCAAACCTTCAGCCAGTACACGCGCCCGCGGCTCGTGAACACGAGCAGGTAGCTGTGCGTATTGGCGATGGCCAGGTACTCCACCACATCCTCGGCACGGGTACCCATGCCGATGCGGCCCTTCCCTCCGCGCGACTGGCGGCGGTAGGTGTCCACCGGCGTGCGCTTCAGGTAACCACCGCGCGTGACGGTAACGGCGACGTCTTCCATCGCCACGAGATCTTCGAGCCGGATCTCGCCCGGGTCCTCGACGATCCTCGTTCGCCGGTCGTCTCCGAATTCCTTCTGGACCTCGCGCAGTTCCTTCACCAGTACGCCGCGCAAGACCTTGTCCGATCCGAGAATCTCTTCGTATTCGGCGATCCGCTTCTGGATCTCGACCAGTTCGTCGAGAATCTTCTGCTGCTCCATGCCGGTGAGACGCTGGAGCTGAAGCTCGATGATCGCCTGCGCCTGCTTTTCGGTGAACTCGAAGCGCCCTACCAACCCCTCGCGAGCCTCTTTTGGTGTCCTCGACGCGCGGATCAGATTGATGACCGCATCGAGGTTGTCGAGCGCCTTCTTGAAACCGAGCAGGATATGCTCGCGCTCGCGAGCTTTCCGGAGCAGGTATTCCGTCCGACGCCGCACGACGTCGGTTCGGTGGTCGACGAACCGCCTGATCGTGTCGACCAGTCCGAGTTCCCTGGGCTGGCCGTTGACGATCGACAGCATGATAATGCCGAAGCCAATCTGGAGCTGCGTCTGTTTATAAAGGTTGTTGAGGACAACCTCGGACTGCTCGCCGCGCTTCAATTCGAAAACGATCCGCATGCCCTCGCGATCGCTCTCGTCGCGAATCTCCGAGATGCCTTCCAGCTTTTTATCGTTGACGAGGTTCGCGGCATGCTCAATCAGGCGCGCCTTGTTTACCTGATACGGGATCTCGGTCACTACTATGCACTCTCGGTCTCGCCCTGTGCGCTCGATACCGGCCTTCGCCCGGAGTTTGAGCTGGCCGCGGCCCTTGGTGTAGGCGTCCAGTATCCCCTGTCTGCCGAGAATGAAACCGCCGGTCGGAAAGTCCGGTCCGGGCACCATCTCGATGATCTTGGCGAGCGGGATGTGCGGGTTCTGGATCAGCGCCACCGTCGCGTCGATCACTTCCGAGAGGTTGTGCGGCGGGATGTTCGTCGCCATGCCGACCGCAATGCCGGACGAGCCGTTCACGAGCAGATTGGGAATCCGCGTCGGCAGGACTTCGGGTTCCTCCTCACTCTCGTCGTAGTTGGGCCGGAAATCAACGGTTTCTTTGTCGATGTCTTCTAGCAGTGTCGCGGCAATCCGCGAGAGGCGCGCCTCTGTGTACCGCATCGCCGCGGGCGGATCGCCGTCCACGGAACCGAAGTTGCCCTGCCCGTCGATGAGCGGGTAGCGCATCGAGAAGGGCTGGGCCATGCGCACCAGTGCGTCGTAGAGCGCGGTGTCGCCGTGCGGGTGGTACTTGCCGAGCACTTCACCGACGATCTTGGCGCACTTGCGGGTCGGGCGATTCGCCGTCAGGCCCATCTCGTGCATGCCGAAAAGAATCCGGCGATGCACCGGCTTCAACCCGTCCCGAATATCGGGGAGCGCCCGTCCGATGATCACGCTCATCGCATAGTCGAGATACGACCGGCGCATCTCGTCTTCGATGTTGATCGGCACCAGGTTCTGACTTCCGTCACCGCCCAAGGGCATTTGGGTCGGAGGCGGACTCGGTGGCGGGGGCGGCGTTGGAGGGGCGCCCGGCTGCTCACGATCGGCCAAAGATTCCTCCTCGGAACAGACTCATTTTCTTCGTCTTTTCTTCCCCTCGAAAGGGAAGCCTGTCAAAGTTCTATTTTATCAGAAAATACAACAAGACAGGGGACTTAACACGATTTTGGAGAAGCGCTGTCGAATTAGTCCATGGGGTAAAGACTGCACCCGCCGTCCACCAGCAGAACCGAGCCCGTCATATAGGCCGCTGCGGCGCTCGAAAGGAACAAAAATGCGTCGGCGACCGACTCCGGCGACTGAAGTTCGCCGAGCGGGATCGCCTTTTGCGCCCGCGCCTGGTATTCCGCGTCCGCGTCCCACTGGCGCCTGGCCATTCCCGCGCCGACGATGCCTGGGGCGACGGCGTTGGCGCGGATCTTTCGGGGTGCGAGCTCCCGCGCGAACGACCGCATGAGCTGCTTCATCGCCGCCTTGCTCGCGTTGTAGGCGCCAATATCCGGCCAAGGCACGTCGGACACCCACGACGTGGTGAAGATCAAGTGTCCCGCAATGCCGTCTTCGATCATCGTCCGCGCCGCCGCCCGTGCGAGCAGGAAGGCGCTCTTCACGTTCACGGACATCGTCCGGTCCCAGTCTTTCTCGCTGAAATCGACCAAAGAACCCGGCACGACCATGCCGGCATGACACAGAGCGGTGTGGATAGGACCGAATGCCTCGCGCGCATACACCACGAAGCGCTCCGCCGTATCCGCTTCGGCGATGTCGCCGCGGAAGTACCGTACACTGCCCGCGGGAATTGCCGCCGCGCTCAGACGGCTTTCCGCTTCGGACTCAGCCAGCAGGTCGTTCACCGACATCCGCGCGCCGTGTTCCACCAGTGCGCGGATGACCGGCACACCAAGCGCGCCGCAACCGCCCGAGATGACGATGTGCTGCCCCGATAGAGCGTCCGCCCGAAAACACGACATCCCCAGACCCCCTGCGATTCATGACGCTACAGATCTTTCAACCGCTCAGTCGCCGTCCGAATTTGTGAATCCAGCGTTCGCAGTGCGTCCGCCACTCCCGCCGCGTACCGGTCCGCGTCGTCGAAACGGCCCGCCTCCACGGCTTCGCGCACGGCTGGCAGTGGTTTGGCACTGTAGCCGGTGTAAAGCCCCGGAGCGTACAGACGGTTCTTGTACCACTCGCGGCCGGGCAGCCCGTCTTTCGCGAGCAGTGCGCGCTCGGAGCGAAAGAGCGCCTGGTTGACTTGCTTCAGTTTCTCCGGTGGCGCGCCCTGCGCCCGCTTCATCGCCTTCGCGAGTTGCTTCTCATAACGCTGTGCGCTCTTCTCGACGCGCTTCAGCTCCCCCAGAACGGCATCGAATGAAACTCGCCCCGACTTTTTTCCGGCGACCTTATCGATCTCCAGCACATACGACCGCACGGCGCGGGCGAGAGTGTCGAACTCGAACGGCAGCACAGGCGCATCGGCTAGCCGTGCAACTGCAGTTGCCATCACCTGCGCCATTGCCTTTCCATACACAAACTGCCCGTCCGAAAAGCGCGAGTACCAGGCGAAGGAATCGTAGATGGAGTGATAGATGCCGCCGCCGCTATCTCCACTGATGGTGAGGTTTACGCTGGCGACGCCGGCATGATGGACGAAGGCGACGTAGTCCGAACCGGCTCCGAGAGAACCCAGCCGGAACTCCGGTTTCTCCTCGGGCTTGTCCTTCGAGGGCTTCGGCGTGGCGGCCTCGAGCAGGCTCGTCTTCGCCACCGGATCGGGGACGTCGCGGGCCACCTCGCGGATGAACGTATCGAGCGTCGGTGAGGCGCCGCCTGTCAGCCGCCCCTTGCCCGTACTATCCGTGTTCAGATAGGCGACCGCCTTCGCCTCGATCTCATCACGATGTTTCTCGACCCATTCGGTCGAGCCGATCAGGCCGAACTCCTCCGCGTCCCAGAGCGCCAGTACCAGCGTCCGTTTTGGCTTCCAGCCTCCCTTGACAAGCTCTGCGAGAGCCCGGGCCGTTTCGAGCAACGCGGCCGCGCCGCTCGCAGGGTCGTCAGCGCCGTTCACCCACGCGTCATGGTGGTTGCCGTAGATCACCCATTCGTCCGGAAACTCACTGCCGGCGATGGTCGCCAGCACGTCGTATACCGGCCGGGTCTCCATGTCAGTCCGCACCTCGAGCCGCGCCGCAGCCGGGCCGGGTCCAAGGTGGTACGTCAGAGGCAGCGCTCCCCGCCAGTTCTCCGGCGCCACGGGGCCGCCAAGGTTCCGCAGCAGCGGCTCGGCGTCGGCGTACGAAATCGGGAGCACCGGGATTTTCATGAGGGTCTTGGCTTCGTCAGGCGATAGCCGACGCGAACCGGGCTCCGAGGCCCAACCCGGTGAAAGCGGATCGCCGACATACAACGGCATATCCATGACGCTGCCGCGCTGCGCCCCTTGCGGAGGCCGAAAAGCGCCTTTCGGATATACGTCACCCTGATAGAAGCCGTCGTCCCTGGCATCCGAGTAGATCAGGCAACCCACCGCCCCGTGCTCGGCCGCCACCTTGGGCTTCGTGCCACGCCAGCTTCCGCCGTAGCGGGCCATCACAATCTTCCCGCGAACATCGATCCCGAGCTGTTTGAGGTATTCGTAATCCTCCGGGATTCCGTAGTTGACATAGACAAGAGGCGCGGTGACGACTCCCGATCCGGAGTAAGCGTTGTAGGTCGGCAATTGACCTGCATCGCCGGAGTCCGGATCCTCGGAGATCGCCGGTTCGGCCAGCTTCGCGGTGTACCGCTCCGGCTCCACCATTTCGAGCGACCGCTTCACGGGGTATGGCAGGAGCGCCTCGAAGACCTCAATCCGGGCGTCGAGCCCCCAGCTCTTCATCAACCCGAGTGCGTATTCCGCGACGGCCTTCGAGCCAGGGGAGCCGGCGTGATGCGGCTCGGCAGACATCCGCCGGACGTACTCGCGAAGACGTTCGGAAGACGGTACTGCGCGAAGCCTTGACTCGAGATCCCGGCGAGCGGGCCACTCCTCGGGAGGGAACCCGCGAAGCGGACCTTCGGCCATCATGATCACCGACGATAATACCAGCAGAATCAATGGCTTCATTCTTGTTTCTGAACTTTTAAATTAAGATCTGGCGCCATTCTGCCCAGCCCGGAGGAAACGCAGAAACTCCTCGGTGCTTCGGGTCAGTCCCGCGAAGCTAGCGATGACCTTCCCGTCGGCGCCGACGATCGCATAGAACGGGATGGCGGAAGTGGAGAACTTGTCGGATAGAACCTTCTGGTTAGCCTCCGAGGCTTCGTCGGTTCCATCTGTGTAAAGCTCCACCAGGACAAAGTTGCTCAGCGCTTCGGCGATCTGGGTACGCGGGAACATGTTCGCCTTCATCCAGTGGCAGTTCGTGCAGGCGTAGCCCGTGAAACTCAAAAGCACCGGCTTCCCTTCCTCACGCGCCTTCGCCAGCGCCTGCTGATACTGGTTCTTCATCCAGACCGGTCCGGATACGCCGGCCGTCCCGGAAGAGGGGCCCAAAGTCGTTCCGCCAATCGGCGGCGGCACGTACGCGTCAAGTTCGCCGAGTCTACCCCCGAACATCCCCGGAATCAGGCTCACGGCAAACACAAGGAAGATCGTGCCGATGCACAACCGCCAGATGCCAACCTTGTCGTCCCGAGCAATTCCCTCCATCCGAAGAAAACCGAGCAAATAGAGTCCAGGGAGCACAAACAGAACCACCCAGGCGGCAAGAAACCTCTCTCTGGTGAGGAAGTTCCACTGCATCACCACGTCAATGTTGCTGACGTACTTCAGCATCGCTGCCAAAATGACGAACCCGAGAACCACTTTGACGCGGGACATCCAGCCGCCGCTTTTCGGCAGCCGTTTCAGGTAGGCCGGGAACAGCGCCAAAAGGAAGAACGGTGCGGCCAGACCCGCAGCGAACGAGGTCATCCCGACCAGAGGACGGGTTCCACCGCCCGACACCGAGCCCGCCAGCAGCGTCCCCACGAACGGACCGACGCAGGCGAACGCCGTTAGCGAGAATGTCAGCCCCATGATGAGCGTTCCCACAACGCCGCCACCCTGCGAGGCCCGATCGAGCCGCGTCAGCAGGCCAGATGGCAGAGTGATCTCAAAGGCGCCGAGAAGGCTGAGGCCGAAAACCAAAAAGACAAGTGAAATGAATCCGTTGACCCATGGGTTCGAACCTAATTGCTGCGTTCCAAACGGACCCAATATGGCCGTGGTCAGGAGCCCCAGTCCGGAGAATAGGACGATGATGCCAAGACAGAAAACGGTTGCCTGGAAGACGCTCTGTCCCTTCGAACCCGACTGCCGGTTCAGAAAGAACGACACCGTAATCGGGATCATCGGGAAGACGCAAGGGGTGAAGACCGCCGCCAGGCCAAAACCGAAGGCGACGAGGGCAAAGCCCAGCAGCCCTTGGTCCTGTACCCCACCCATCGTCGAGATTGGCTTCGTTTCGTCGGAGACGGGCGCCGTTGCGGCGGGCTTCCCCGGCTCAAACAGGGTATAGCCTGCCGGCATGGTCGCTTTCGGCGCGGGGGCGACCGGGTCAATCGTCAACGTCGCGGAAGCCGTCTTTCGGACCGGAATGAGACACTGTTTTGCATCACAGGCCTGATAACGCACCTGGGCCGTTAGTTCGACCGAACCTGCCGGAACTTCTTTGCCGACCTGTACTTCGATGAGAAAAATAGCTTCATTATCATAGAGTTCAGTGTCTAGCTTAAAGTTTGGGTCGAACTTGACAGTGGGCTTCGGCTGGTGAATCCGGTAAGCGGTTACGGCGGGGTTGTCGGCGATGCGAATGGTGGTCGGGATTGGTCCCTTCGGGGTCGACAGCGAGTAGAGGTGCCAGCCGGAGTCAATTTTGGCCGCGAGCCGTGCGACCACCGATGACCCGGGCGGCGCCTTTGCCGCCTCGACCGACATCGACCATTTGACCGGGTCGAGCCGCTGGGCCGGCATCACCCACGGCAGCGCAAACCCGGCAAGAATCGCAAACGCGGTTTTCGGGACCATCGTTCTTTAGACGGCTTTCACGGCCGCGGCGACTGTAGGGGACTTGAGCAGCTCGCTTTCGATGCGGCTGTTGAGGTTGCCGCCGGCGAATTCCGCCGCCACCCGGATCGCGTTCTTTATGGCGTTTGTGTTAGAGCGGCCGTGGCAGATGATGCAAACGCCCTTGACGCCCAGTAGGGGCGCCCCGCCGTACTCGGAGTAGTCGAGGCGCTTCTTGAAATCCTTGAACGCCGCCCGGGAGAGCACATATCCGATCTTGCCGGTAATAGTCGCTTCCAACGATTCCTGGAGCATTTGCTTGATGATGTCCACCAGCCCCTCGCTCACCTTGAGAGCGACATTCCCGATGAACCCGTCGCACACGATCACGTCGGCGGACCCGCTGTATACGTCCCGCCCTTCGACATTCCCGATGAAGTTCAGCGGCAGGGTTTTCAGCAATTGGAACGCGCCGCGAGTCAGCTCATTGCCCTTGTGTTCCTCCTCGCCGATGGAGAGCAGCCCGACACGCGGGTTGGGTATCCGGATGATTAAGCGGGCGTAGATATCGCCCATGATCGAGAACTGCGCGAGCATTCTCGGCGTGCAGTCCACGTTGGCGCCCACGTCCACCATCACGGCCGGGGTTCCGTTCATGGTTGGGAAGACGGTGGCCAGCGCCGGCCGGTCCACTCCGGGCACCATGCCCTGCACCATCTTCGCGGTGATCATCACCGCGCCGGTGTTCCCGGCTGAAACGACTCCCTGCGCGACTCCTTCCTTGACGAGCCGGCACGCCACGCGAATCGAGCTGTCCCGTTTGCCGCGGACGGCCTTGGTCGCACTATCCTCCATCGTGACCTGCTCGCTCGCGTGGACGATCTCGACCGGAAGGGACCGGTAGCCATCGTGTACAGCAAGCTCGCGACGCAGAAGATCCTCACGGCCGACCAGCATCACCCGGACACCGAGAGTCCGGGCAGCCCGAATCGCACCTTCAATTTCGGTCTTCGGGGCGTGGTCGCCGCCCATGGCATCGACCGCGATTGTCACCATAGACAGGGAGAAGTTCTTCGAGCAGCCGGCAATTCTCTACTCTTCAGCGACTTCAATCACCTCACGGCCTTTGTATGTACCACAGTGCGGGCACGCACGGTGAGGCAGCTTCGGTTCGTGGCAGTTCGGGCACTCCGAAAGCCCGGGCTGTTTCAGGTAGTCGTGAGCGCGGCGGGTCGACGTGCGCTCCTTCGAGTGTCTTCGTTTCGGATTCGGCATCGGTCAATATCCTTAATCTGAAATCTGGTCGCGGCGTATTCCGCCAGCGGCGGCTTACAGATTTTTCAACGCCGCCCAGCGGTCGTCGAGCGGTTCAGCCCGGCAGCCGCAATCGGCTAGGTTCCTGTTCTGGCCGCAAAACGGGCAAATTCCTTTACAGTCCACGCGGCAGGTCCGCTGCATCGGCAGTGCCAGCAGGATCTGCTCCCGGAGGATGTGCTCGAGTTCGAGCCCCTCCCCCTCGTAAAAATCAATCTCGCTCTCCCCCGCGCCGAGTTCGAGTTCGTCCTTGTCGGGCAATTCAGCGGCCGGCTCGTAGAACAGATCGAAACTGACCTCGATCGGAAAACTTGCGGTCTCCAGGCACCGATCGCAATCGGCTTCCATTCGGACCTTGAGGCGTCCCCGGATCCGGATCTCCCCGTTCGTATTGGGAAGCAGTTCCGCCGTGCCGGAGGTTTCCAGTACCGACGCCTGCCGGATCTTCCCTTCAAGGAACTGAATCTCGCCGGGCGGGAATGCCTCCTCAAAGCGCAGCTTCCGCAGTTCCATCTCATGCACGCTGAGGAACATGGCAGCCTCCCGGGGGTCCTGAATCCGCGCAGTTAAGCCTTTATTATAGCCGCTTTTGCAGAGTGTGCGCGGCCTTCGACGCCTTACGGCTCCGCGGGCGGCAGGAAGCGCCGCACTCCAGCCTCATAGATCCACGCGCCCAGCAGGCCGCCCGCGAGCGGCCCGACGATAGGAACCCAGAAGACGTAGCTGCCGTCCGTGAGGCCGTTGTTCCGGAATCCCGCCAGCGTCACAAACAGCCGGGGCCCAAGGTCGCGGGCCGGGTTGATAGCATACCCGTGCAGCGAGCCGAAAGAACAGCCGATCGCGACGACTACAAGACCGATCGCCCACGGGGCAAGGCCGCCTGGAACCGGTTGGTTGCGTTCGTCGACGATCGCCATTACGAGGAGAAGAAGCAAAGCGGTTCCCAGAATCTGGTCGAACAAACCGGCCATCGGCAATTGGGGAAAGGCCGGGAAGGTCGTGAAGATCCCAGCCGTGCGCTCGAGCGTGGGGTCCGCCTTCTCAAAGGCGGGCCTGTAATTCAGGAAGACGGTGGCCGCAGCAAGAAATGCGCCCGCCGTCTGCGCGAGACTGTACGGCAGTACTTTGCGCCACGGGAATCCCCAGAACGCGGCGAAGGCGACCGTCACCGCAGGATTCAGGTGTGCGCCGCTTATCCTCCCCGCCACGTACACGCCCATCGTCACCCCGAGACCCCAGCCGAGAGTGATGTTCGTCCAACCTCCCCGGACGACCTCCCCGGGCACACCCGTGCTGAACAAGGTCGTCATGGCGCCCACGCCTGCGCCGAAAAGGATCAGCACGAAGGTTCCAAGAAACTCCGCCAGCAGCTCACCACGCAATGAGGACACACGCATTGTCGGCGCCCTGCCCCCTAACTCACGTAGCTGTCGAACACGCGAACCTGGGACCAGTTCGCCACATTTTCCTGGATGAACTGCTTGTGCTTCTCGTGAACCTGATAGCGGTCATGATCCGCTTTGGCCTTGAACACTACGTTCAGGGCGACATCGAAGCCGAGGTCGTTGGCCTCCCGTTTGAAGTCGACCGCCCGTGAACCGGCAGCGAAGAAGACGACGCCCTCGTGGTCCTTCAGGTACTTGTGGCAGGCTGCGACCAGATCGGCCTTCGCCGCATCCGACGCGTCCTTCAGGCTGAAGTAGACGTTGTGGACCAGCATCTCTCCGTCCGCGGCGGACAGGACGGCGGAGCCGGAACAGAAGAGGGCGGGAGCGGCCAGTAAGGCTCTTCGCTTTAACATGTAGCCTCCGTAAGCGCAGTGACTATCCACAACATCATGTCACAAGTCGCCTCGCGGGGATGCTCGCTAAGATTACCTTCCTTGCCGCTGCTAACTCCTTTCGTACACCTCGGTCCAATTGAGCTCTCCCTCGGGCCCTTTCCGCCGGATGGTTCGCCGCATCTGTTTGCCATCCCGGGAGAGGCTAGTACGAGTGGTTTCCGACCACTGTCCGTCGTCGGACCGGAAGACCGACTCGGTGGTCCAGTTGTTGATCCGCTGGATGACGACTTTCCCTTTGCCAAAAGAGCGGGTGATCGGATACTCTTTGCCATCAATGGCCCCGCTGAAGGCGAATGTGCGGGTGTCCTCGCCGCCGGAATACACCATCGTCCCCGAGTACTTGAGAAGCGGTTCCTTGTGCTCGACCGTGACCAGGATACTGAAGGGCTTCTGCAGGTTGCCCCAACGCGACTTCTGCACGTTGAGACGCCATGTTCCACTGAGGTCGGCGATCTGCGCCGAGCAGACCCCAACAGAGAAGGCAGCCAGCAAGACGGCCGCCCGGAAACTCTGCAGCCTCATGACTCTTCCCTCCCGGTTTCGCAGTTTAACTCCGTACGACGCCGGCGGAAAGCCCCGGCAGTGGCTCGCCGGGGTAAGATGATTCTCACCGCGCGAAAGAGTCGCATCCATGCAGGATTTGAACCTCGAACACGTTCCACCTCCGCCGCCGAGGAAAGATTACCGCATCGGCGTGATCGGCGCCGGGTTCATTGTGCGCGATGTGCAGTTGGTTGCATACGCCAACGCCCGGTATAACGTGCGGGCCATCGCATCAGCGAACCCGGAGCAGGCACGGGCAGTCGCGGCGCACCACGGCATTCCAAAGGTCTATGACACCTGGCGGGAACTGGCGGCCGATCCATCCATCGAGGTCGTCGACCTGGCCGTGCCGCCCGGCGAGCAACCTGCCATTCTGAAGGAACTCCCGCGTATCGGCCCACAGCTCAAAGGCGTGCTGGCCCAGAAACCACTGGCTCTGAACTACGCCCAGTCGAAGGAGGCGGTCCAGGCGTTCGACGGCTCCGGCATCACGCTCTCCGTCAACCAGAACATGCGATACGACCAGTCGATCCGCGCGCTGAAGTCACTCCTCACTCGTGGCCGGCTGGGGGAACCGGTTTTGGCCACGATCGAGATGCGGGCCATTCCGCACTGGCAGCCCTGGAGCCGGAAATACGGGCGTCTCACCCTGCTCATCATGAGCATTCACCACCTGGACGCCTTCCGCTACCTGTTCGGCGATCCGGAGAGCGTCTATGTGAGCGTCCGCACGGATCCGCGAACGAAGTTCCCGCATCGTGACGGAATACCGCTGTATATCCTCGAGTACGCGAGCGGGCTGCGCGCCTCCGCCTGGGACGATGTCTGGGCAGGACCCGCCCGGGAGGGCGCGGCCTCGGACATCTACATCAAGTGGCGGGTCGAGGGCACGGAGGGAATGGCGTGGGGTACGATCGGCTGGCCGTCCTATCCGAACGCAACGCCGAGCACGATTCACTTCACCACCACCCGGGAGCCGGGCGTGTGGTTCTCGCCCCAGTGGAAGGAAGTCTGGTTCCCCGACGCCTTTGAAGGAACCATGGGACAACTGCTGACCGCGATCGCCACCGGCGCCGAGCCCGCCGTGACCGCCCGCGACAACCTCCGCACCATGGCGCTTGTGGAGGCCTGTTACCGCTCCATCGACGAGCACCGGCCGGTGAGTCTTAAGGAGATAATGTCCGAATGAACCTGGGACTGATCAACTCCGCTTGGCTTGGCTCCGGAATCGGCTCCGCCGAAGGCATCCGCAAGACCAAAGAGATCGGCTTCGACACGATCGACATCTTCGCCGACCCGCTCGAAATCGACGCACGCGAGCGCAAGCTGATCAAAGAAACGTGCCGTGAAGTGGGCCTGCCGATCACCTCCGTCTGCGCGGTGGCGCTCGGGATTGCCGACTTCAACACAAGCGTCCGCCGCTTTCACGCCGAGCGTCTCCGCCGGTACGCAGATCTAGTGTATGAGTTCGACGGGAAGAACCTGCTTACCGTCGTTGGCGAATATGTCTGGCAGCAGGAGGTGATCAAGCCCGAGGACCAGTGGGGCTGGGCGGTGGAGGAGGTCCGAAAACTGGGCGAGTACGCCGGCTCGCTCGGCATCGAGATCGCCATCGAACTCGAGCCGTTCCACCTTTCCATCGTCAATTCGGTGGACCGCATGGCGGCGTTCCTGGACGACGTCGGCCATCTCGCGGTCAAGGCGAATCTCGACGTATCTCACCTTTCTCTCGTGCGGACCGCGCCGGAGGAGATTCAGAAGTTGAAAGGCCGCGTCGCACACATTCACTTCTCAGACTGCGACGGGAAGGTACACGGCGACCTCCCTCCGGGCCGCGGTGTGGTCGATTTCCCGCCGTACCTCCGCGAGATCGCAAACCTCGGCTTCGACGGTACGCTCAGCATTGAGCTCGAATACTCGCCCGAGCCCGGCCGGATCATGGAATGGGTGACGGAAGCCTATCGGGAAACCGCCCGGTTAATGAAGGAAGCGGGACTGCACCGCCCGTGAAGCTGCCCCTCGCCGCGACGGCAGCCAGCGCGAATTTGCGAAGATAGTCGTTTCCCGGTAACTCCTATGTCCGAATGGTCGCCGGCATCATGGCGCGAAAAGCCGGCTTTACAACAACCCGTTTACCCCTGCGCTGGGGAATTGGAGAGCATCCTGCGCGAGTTGTCGAACTTGCCCCCGCTGGTTACGCAGTGGGAAGTGGATGCGCTCAAGGCCCAACTGGCCGACGCGGCGCTCGGCCGGCGTTTTCTCTTGCAGGGCGGCGACTGCGCCGAAAGCTTCAACGATTGCAACGCCGGCACGATCGCGGACAAGCTCAAGATCCTGCTTCAGATGAGCCTGGTGCTCGTCCACGGCAGCAATCGTCCCGCGATCCGCGTGGGACGATTCGCCGGCCAGTATGCAAAGCCTCGTTCGGAGGAGCTCGAAACACGAGACGGCGTGAGCCTCCCGAGCTATCGCGGCGATCTCGTGAACCGTCCCGGTTTCACGGCGGCGGACCGGACGCCGGACCCCCGGTTCCTGCTCAGGGCACACGGGCGCGCCGCCCTCACACTGAACTTCATCCGGTCTCTTGTAAAGGGCGGGTTCGCCGACCTCCACCACCCCGAATACTGGGATCTGGGCTGGGTCAGGCACTCCCCCCTGGCGTCCGAGTATCGCCGTATCGTCGAGAGCATCTCCGGTGCCCTGCAGTTTCTTGAGAATGTGCTCGGGATCCGTGCCGGTGAGATCGAACGCGTCGATTTCTTCACCAGTCACGAGGGTCTGCACCTTCCGTATGAGGAGGCGCAGACGAGCCGGTCTGACGCGGGCGGCCGATGGTACAACCTGTCCACTCACTTCCCATGGATGGGTGTGCGAACGAGCGATCCGGATGGCGCCCACGTGGAGTACTTCCGGGGCATCGCCAATCCGATCGGCCTGAAAGTCGGCCCTTCGACAAGCCCTGCGACGCTTGTACATCTGCTCGACATCCTGAACCCTGCCGACGAACCTGGCCGTCTCACGCTGATTCACCGGTTCGGCTGCGATCGGATCGCCACCTGCCTTCCTCCCCTGATCGAGGCCGTAAAGGCGAGGGGGAGGACGGTTCTGTGGTGCTCGGATCCGATGCACGGCAACACGCTGCAAACGGCTGACAGGGTCAAGACCCGCCGGTTTGCCGACATTCTGAGCGAGCTCGAACAGTCCTTCGACATTCACTCCGCGCTCGGAAGCCATCTTGGTGGAGTTCACTTCGAGCTGACGGGCGAGAATGTTACCGAGTGCATCGGGGGCGCACGCGGGCTCACCGAAGAGGACTTGGGACGTGCCTACAAATCCGAGGTAGACCCGAGGCTGAACTATGAGCAAGCTCTTGAAATGGCCATGTTGATCGCGCGAAAGATGAAAACGCTTGGTGGACGGTAGGCTCCGTCACCCTTCCGCAAGGCCGCTCAAGTACTCACGTTCCTTCGCCCGAATCTCCGGCAACCCTACGAGATCATTGAACTCCTCGAAGGCGACCATCCGCCCCTCCAGACCTGATGAGGTTCCGGTGTCCCGGATGTGCCGGAATACGTCCTGCGCAGTCTTCGCCATCGCATAGGTCAAAGCCGTGGGGTGGGCGACGACGGCAAAACCGATCTCCTCGAGTTGTTTTGCAGGTAGGATTGGGGTCTTGCCGCCCGGAACCATGTTCGCCATGTTCGGAGCTTTGATCGCGGAGGTGATTTGGCGCATCTGCTCGATCGATTGCGGCGCTTCAATAAAAGCCATGTCCGCGCCGGCTTCGATATAGCGCTGCATGCGGGCAATCGCTTCGTCGATTCCGTGCATCGCCAACGCATCGGTCCGCGCCATGACCATCAGGTCGGCATCGATTCGGGTGTCCACCGCAGCCTTGATCTTGGCCAGCATCTCTTCGATCGGAACCACCTGCTTTCCCGACATGTGGCCGCAACGCTTGGGTGCCACCTGGTCCTCAAAGAAAATCGCGGCGACGCCGGCCTTCTCGAACTGGCGCATGCTCCGGATCAGGTTGGTGACGTTTCCGTGACCCGTGTCGCCGTCGGCGAACACTGGGATGTCCACGGCATCGACGATCCGGGCCGCGCACTCCACCATCTCCGTCATCGTCATGAGGCCAACATCGGGAGCTCCCAAAGTGGCTGCGCTGCTTGCGCACCCGCTCACGAAGACGGCCTTGAAGCCGACCTTAGAGGCAATCCTGGCGCAAAGGGGATCGGGGACACCGGGGATCACAAGGATCTCGGGATCGTGGATGTATTTCTTGAGTAAAGTGGTCTTTCTCATGTCTCGTGGGGTAG
>DATIFQ010000253.1:0-8725 GCA_035455185.1 Bryobacteraceae bacterium
AAGCAGCATGAATTACCGAACGTGTGTCCGAAGGACTACTGGCAATTGAGTGAGGGCGCCCGCCGCACGCTGCGCCGGATGCGCCGACGCCGGACACTGATCACCGCATTTTGGCAGCAGGCTTCTTTGTGGCCCGAGTGACCTTATATTATGCGGGACTCAATAGGTTGCCGACTTTGGGGTCAGAGACAGTCACGATGTAGGGGTTATTACCGCAGTGCCATTTTCTGTGCCGACGAGGAGCACAGGCGGATGCTGCAAGGCTATGACGGACACCAAACGTCAGGCGCTATTGGGAGCTTGTGTTGCGCTCGAAAGTCTGCAGCAACCGATTGAAAGGGTTGGTTGCGGGGGGTGGATTTGAACCACCGACCTTTGGGTTATGAGCCCAACGAGCTACCAGACTGCTCCACCCCGCATCTAGATGGTAGCGCAGCCCGGTGTTTGGGTCAATCTCTTTTCGGATACGCGACTCCTGCGACGGACGGAACCTCACTTCGGATTCTGTGCGGAGGGCAGCACGATCCGGGCGATTTCCAGCGCCAGAGGCCTCAGGTTCACCCCCTCGAGGTTCGCCATCAACACCACCGTGAACTCGCGGCCGGGCAGCATCAGCAGCAGGGTCCGGAAGCCCGGTTGCGCCCCCCCGTGCTCCACGAGTTTCTCGCCGGCCACGTCCAGGATGTACCAGCCCAGCCCATATGGCGTCGCCTTCCCGTCCCGTGTTTTTCGCGCGGTGAACATCTGCGCCACCGTCTCTTGTTTCACCAACTGCCCGAACTGGACATGAATGCCGAAATCCGCGATGTCCTCCACCGTCGCGCACATCCCGCCGCCCGGCACCTTGTTACTCGTATCGATCAGCGCCGCGTTCTCTAGCTTCCCCCCGAGCCGCTTCCGGTACCCCCTCGCCCGGTTCGGGATGATTTCGTAGACATCGTCCGGGCGGGCGGTGTGCATCCCCGCCGGCTCGAACACGTTCGCCCGCACATAATCGGCGAACTTCATGCTCGTCACACCTTCCACCGCCGCCCCGAGCAGGTTGTAGCCGTACGTCGAGTAAAGGAAACGGGTCGCGGGCGCATACACCAGCGGGTCCTTGACGAAGAGCGACAGGGCCTCCCGAAGGCTCGCGTAGTGACGCGTACTCTCCAGTTCGGACTCATTCCGGTAGTGCCGGATGCCGCCCTGGTGGCAGAGCAGCTCTTGCACCGTCACCGTCCACCGTTTCTTCGGAAAATCGGGCACGTACCGCTGGATCGGAGCGTCGAGAGCGATCTTGCCTCGCTCCACAAGCTGCATCACCGCCACAGCCGTAATCGGTTTCGAGATCGACGCCAGCCGGTACACTGTCGCCGCCTTCGCCGGGACATAGTTTTCGACGTCCGCAAGACCGTATCCCGCCATCCAGCGAAGCTGCCTTCCGGTCGCCACCGCCGC
This sequence comes from Bryobacteraceae bacterium, assembly GCA_035455185.1. Lineage (GTDB taxonomy): Bacteria > Acidobacteriota > Terriglobia > Bryobacterales > Bryobacteraceae > JAEHDI01. The sequence goes on from DATIFQ010000253.1 coordinate 1,441, forward strand.
TGACATTCCGGGAATGCTCTGCCGGGACATCTCGGCTGAAATCGCTTTCTCGATCCGCTCTATCTGCTCCGCGGCAAGCGTCGGAGGCTGCGCGCTCGCACTGGAACGCCACGCCACCAGCGCCACCAGCAGAAGAATCTTCGAAGTCACCTTCATCTCAAAGCTTGCCCATTGCCCAAAACACCAACCAGCCCGCCCCGAACATCGCCGCCAGTCCGCCCGTTAGCCGCCACGCAAACGTCCTGGTTCCCGCGTAAAAAGCGATGCCGGCCTTCAGCACTCCGTTCGTCAGCAGCGCGAGCAGAACTGATGTGGCCGAGACGTCCAGTGTGATGCCCCCTACCGACAGCAGCCCCGCCACGGAAACGACTACCGCATCCGCGTCCACCGAGCCTCCGATCGCGCTCGTCCAGTAAACCGCCCCGCTGCCGTAAAGTTTCGCCGCCGCCTTGCTTGCGAACAGAATCACGGCGAACACCGCCCCGAACTTAAGCGCCGGCAGCAGTCGGAACGGGTTACTCACACCGGCGTCTCCCCCGGTTGCCTCCCGTGGCGCCCGGCGCAGGATCACCAGCGCGTAAAGCAGGCCCGCCACACACATCGTCGCGAGAGGCGCCAGGCACGCGTGCGCCAGCCTCGGACTAACCACCGCCATGATCACCAGCACGCGCGGGAACTGAATTGCGTTTGCGATCACCGCCGCCTGGCTGTACAGGGGCCGGTCCTGCGCCGCGTCCACACTGCTCCGGGCGAACGCGGTCGTCGCCGCTGTCGTCGAGGCGAGCCCGCCGAAAATGGCGACGAACTTCATCCCCCGTTGCGCGCCGAGAAACTTCTCGACGAAATAGCCGGCATAGGAGATCGACGATACCAGGATGACAAACAGCCAGATGGTCCGCGGCTGCAGAAAACCAAACGGTCCATAGGAGCCATCCGGCAGCAGCGGGTAGATGATGAAAATGATGGTCAGGAACCGCAGAGTATCGTTAAATTCGGTCTCGGTGATGGTCTCCCGGAGCAGCTTGTGCAGTGAGCGCTTCGCCTCCAGGAACGCCACCACCGCGATGGCGGTTCCGATCGCCAGTAGCGCGCCAAGTGGGTTGTCCGGGGTCGCAGTCAGGTAGCCGAGGCAGAAGGTCGCCACCGCCGCCATTTCGGTGGTGATTCCGGTGCGCTCGCCGACATGGAAGTAGAAGACCGCGAGCAGCGCCGCGATGGAGAACAACGCAGCCACGGTCAGCCAAGGCGCCTGAAGCAGTCCGCAGATCGCACCCACCAGCGCGATCAGGACGAAGTCGCGAACACCCGCGTGGCGCTCGCCGTGTGAAGCCTCGCGCTGCGCGCCGATCAGGAATCCGATCAAAAGCGACTCGGCGATCGCCTTGGCGGCTTCCGGAAGCGCAAACGTTGCCTGGATCATGCTACCGGATATCGGAAAACGGTAGCGGCCGCAAGATGGCGTTGCTGATATTGGAAACGATCTCCGCATCCGCCAGATCGGGCCGCGCCCGCAGTCTCTGCCAGCCCGGATCGGCGCCGAACGCGCTCCACGCCTTGTCGCGGGCCGCCAAGTCGTCGTAGGCGACCATGTAGGTCAGGTTCGGCAAGTGAGTGCCCACGATCGTCTCGCCGAAGAACACCGGCAGGATCCCGCAGCGGCGGAAGATGGCGATCTCGTCGTCGTCGAACATCTTGATCTTACGCCGCAGCGTGGAACCGTCGTTCGACTCGTATGTGCGGAGCTCGAAAATTCGGGCCGCGCGATTTCCTTCCGACGGCGGAACTTCAATCCGCGGCATCGACTCGAACCCTCGGAGAAGTGAGTTCTCGATGCGCATATAGCCGAGGTCCGGTGCGGCGTTGTACTCCTCGCGCGCCTTCTCGAACGCGGAGTCCGCGGCCATTTTCTCCATCGCCGATTCCATTGCCGAAAGGGAGGGAAAGCTGACAAGTGCCAGAATGAACGGGCTGTCGCCAGCGATCACACCACTGAAAAAACCGAGCGGCCCGGCGCCCGCGCGCCTGAGCGCCGGAACGGCTGCTTTTTCGAGGAAATCGGAAGTGCGCCTGACCTGGTTGGCGTGCGTGTTCCGTAGTCGGTAGTTACGAAGTTCAAAGATCGCTTTCTTGGACGCGGCGGAAGCGGATGGTGGTACGAAACCCGCGCCAGCCGCGCCGGCGAGGAAGTGACGGCGGTTCATACTCAAAGACTTTACAACAGTGGCGCAGTCTTCAGGCTGTGAAGTGCGTCAATGCTGGTCGATAATGCTGGTAGTGGGGTGGTCGTGCCGGAATCGGGCACGTACCGAGCGCCGATTGGCGCCACGGTGCGTGAGTGTGGCACGACAATAAGGAGGCAAAGCTATGGCACTTTCCAACGACGATCACCTTGCTACTTTGAGCAAGGATCTGATTCAGGCGCTCGATAATCTCAGCGGGCTGCATCCAGGCTTTCGGCCGGCGCACGCCAAAGGCATCATGCTTTCTGGCGTCTTCCATCCAGCAGCCAGCGCCGGCTCGCTTACACGTGCGCCTCACGTGCAGCGGCAATCCACGCCAGTGACGGTTCGCTTCTCGGACTCGGGTGGCGTGCCGACTGTGGCGGACAACGACCCGAACGTGGCCGGTCCCCGCGGAATCGCGATCCGGTTTCATCTCGCCGAACACGTCCACACGGACATCATCGGGCACTCGACCGATGGATTCCCGGTGCGAACCGCGGAAGAGTTCCTTGAATTCCTTCGCGCCCGCCATGCCAGCGGTCCCGGCGCGCCCAAGCCTACGCCGGTCGAGTCCTTTCTCGCCACTCATCCTGCGGCGCTGAAGTTCGTGCAAACGCCCAAGCCCATCCCCGCCAGCTTCGCGAAAGAATCATTCTTTACCGTGACGGCGTTCAAGTTCACGAACAAGGCCGGCAACAGCCGTTACGGGCGCTTCCGCATCCGTCCGGATGGGGGCGCCGAATACCTCGATGCGCAGGCCGCTGCTGCGAAATCCGCCAATTTCCTCTTCGATGAGATCGTCGAACGGCTCGCGAAGCATCCGGTTACGTTTCACATCATGGTTCAACTGGCTGTGGACAGTGACACGGTGGATGATTCCACCGTCCAGTGGCCGGACGACCGTGCGCAGATCGAGTTCGGCACCATTGTCTTAACCGAACGGATCCCGGAGGACGACGTCGAGAAGCGCCGGATTATTTTCGACCCCATTCCTCGCGTCGACGGAATTGACTCATCGGGTGATCCGCTGCTCGACGTGCGGGCTGCCGTCTATCTGATGAGCGGGCGCCGCCGGCGAGCGGCTGGTGCATCATAGGACGCTCGGAACGACGATCAGGGAAGGCCGGCGCGGGATCAGCCTGCAGCCGCCACCGGCAACGCGCCGAATCGCCGCTCCCGGTTACGGAACTCTTTCACGGCCGCGGCCAGGTCGTTCGCTTCGAAATCCGGCCAGAACTTCGGCACGAACAGGAGTTCGGCGTAGGCGGATTCCCAGAGTAAGAAGTCACTCAAGCGCTGCTCTCCCGCCGTGCGGATCAGCAGATCCACCTCCGGGACAGGACCCGGCGAGTGCTCCGCCTCGGCCAGCAGGCGGGCGAACGTCTCCCGTGTCGTGTCGTGCCGGCCTTGTACCCGCTGGGCTGCCCGCAAGATCACATCGCGCGCGGAGTAGTCAACCGCGACGCGCAGGTGCAGACGTGTACAGCGCGCCGTCGATCGTTCGGCCGACGCGATCGCCGACGCCAGCCTTGTCCCGAGCCGGTCGCGCCGTCCGATGACGCCGATCCGCACGCCATTTTCAATACACCGGCCAGTCTCCGACTGTAGGTGCTCCTCGAAGAGACGCATAAGGGCTTCCACTTCAGCCCTCGGGCGGCGCCAGTTGTCGGACGAAAAAGCATAGAGGGTCAGCGTCGCGATTCCCAGCGCGGGCGCGGCCTCGACAGTGCGGCGGACGGCCTTCGACCCCTCCCTGTGGCCCGCCACTCTCGGAAGTCCGCGTTCCGTCGCCCATCGCCCGTTGCCGTCCATGATGATCGCGACGTGCAACGCAGGATATTGAGTACTTTGCATCTTAAAGTATCCTTGCAAAAAAATAGAGCGGTCCGTTCAGCGGCCGCGCGTCGCCTCGATCAGGGCCTCCATGTGGGCGACGTATCTCTCAAAGGCCCGGCGTCCCAGCGCCGTCAGGCGGTACTCCGTCTTCGGCATGCGTCCGTCGAACGACTTCGTGCACGTAATGTAGCGGGCGTCTTCCAGCTTGCGCGCGTGGACGCTCAGGTTGCCGTCCGTGGTCTTCATGAGCTTCTTCAGCTCACTGAAGGTGAGCGATTCGTTCACTGCCAGCGCACTGACGATCCCGAGCCGCATCCGCTCGTGGATCAGCCGGTCCAATGCGGGCGGCGCGGCTTCGGCCGGGAACTCGCGCAACGTACGGGAGTCCCCGCTCTCTCTTTGTGTCTGCTCCTTGCGGAGCGCCGATTGCTTAGCCACCATGCCTCCACGCAATGAGGATTCCGAAGACGATGTGCAGCCCGCCGAAGCCGGCCGCAAGGAGCCAGTTCCCCCACGCGGCCGGAGCGAACAGCGCTGCCGCACCCGCCGCCATGAAGCAAAGTCCCATCGCCGGGACCACGCGCACCGAAAACGCGCCCGCGCTCGCCACGCCGACGCCATAGAGCAGCAGCCACGTTCCAGGCATCAGGGCGCTTCGCCCCGCCTGATAGAGCACGAGCGTGAAGAGGCCCGCCGCGAGCATCGGCGGTGCGAGGCCCAGTCCGAATTTCCTTCCCGGTCTCGATAGGAGGGACGTGCCCGCGGCCCTGGCCTTATGTGCCATGGCAAAAACCCCGAGCACAAATGCCACGAATCCTTCCGCCAGCCACGTGACCAGCCACCGCTCCGTGTCCGGTTGCCGCGCCGCGATCACTGCCGCGGCGACGGCGGTGAGCCCCATCGCCACGCCGCCTTTGCCGGGGACCGCCGTGAATGCCGCCGCGCCCTCCATCGTCTCCCGGATGAAGCGGATGTTGTCCATCGCATGAGCGTGTAATTCGATCGGCACCGCCGGCTCACTCCGGATGGGGCGGACAGAACCCATGGCACGATTATCGCCGCCGTTTTGATTTCTGTCAAGTACTTTATCGTTCAAAGAGTGATCACTCCGCGACCCTCGCCGTCACCACCAGCGTCATCGCGCTGTTCGAGCCGTCGATGTTGGCCTTGCCGACCACTACCTTCTGCCCTTCGCGCACATCAATCCCGGTGTTAAAACCCACCTCGGTGAACTGGTAACCGGAGCCGCCGGTGGCGTACGGGATCCGAGCCCCGAACCTGAGCTCCCGGATTCGAAGCATACGACCCTTGTCGTCACCCGAGACACCTACGCTAGTGAACTTGGCCTGATATAAGGTCTTCGCAGAGAGATTGGTTGGAAAGTCGGTGGGAGGTGCGCCTACACCGCTCGCCTCTCCGCTCTCCCCGTCCCGCACGCGCAGAACCATCGTGTCCAGAAGTCGGAATCCCTGGTACGAGAAAAGGTTCTTCAGTTGCTTCGTCACCCCCTCGAGCTCTGGCGGAACGCTTCCACCCGGCTGAGCGGAAGCCATCAGAATGTACGCTGTGATCTCGATGTTCTTCGGCGCCGGGGCCGGAACGTCCATCCGTCGGACGGCCTCCTCGACCGCCGCGACCGTTTCCGGCCGTCCCGAGACCACAAGCCGGCGCAACGGCAGCGAAAACTGGATCGCGGCGCCGAAAGGCAACAGCAAGGGAGGAAGTTCCCGCACATCCAAATTGCGCACTTCGATGATCTTCGTGACCTGTTCCTTCTCCTGTGCCATCGCCGGAACAAGAGTTAATGCCAGAATTGCCGACAAAATCGCGTTTCTCATTTTCAATCTCCGTTCTTATCAATCAGCCACACAATGACCACGTCCGGGTCGTCCGTCAGCATTTTCACCACCAGCGGTTCACCCCTCGGTGGCGCAGGCTTCCGTGGTGCGTGCTTCACGGCCTTTCGCACCGGTCGCGGCTCTATTCCCGGATCTGCGCCGCGCTGTTCAGAAGCGTGTTCGGCAACCGGCTCACGAACCTCCGCCACCGGAGCCGGCGCCGGTGGCGGTGGAACCTGCCGTTCCGGCCACAACGCCACTCCCGCCACGGCCACCGCCGTCAGCCCCACTGCCACGGCATGCCTCCACCGCCATGCGAGCCACCAGGAAGGCCGCGTGTCTTCGATCCTCTCCAGCACCCGCCTCCGCACCGCACCCAGGACGGCGGGATCGATCGCGTCTTCATTCAGCGCCTTGAGTACGGCCTGGCTCCCCAGCAACTCTTCATGCAACTCCCGGCAAGCCGCACATTCCCCCAGGTGCTCTTGAACGAGCCTGGCGTTGCGCGCATCGAGATCGCCCTCTACGGAAAGGGCGATCAGCCTCTCGAACTTCGGACAACTCATGTTCGTCTCCTCCGGAACCGGTCCGCGAATTCCTTGATCTTCAACCGTGCGGAACTGACCTGCGACCGCACCGTCGCCGCCGTCGAGCCTAGGATTCGTGCGACTTCTTTTGTCGGCAGCCCCTCCAGGTCTCGCAGCACGATCGCCGCCCGTTCCTTCTCCGGCAGCCTTCCGAGGGCCTCCTCGACGATGCGTTTCTGCTCGCGGCGCTCGTACTCGGCCGTCGGGTCTTCGACCTGCCTCTGCTCGCCCACTTCCACCGCCCAGTCTCTTCGCCGGGAACGAGCGAGGTCCCGGCAGACATTCACGGTCACCCGATAAAGCCACGGTGGGAACTCACGAGTGTCGTCAAACCTCCGCAAGTGCTTGTGCAGGCGAAGGAACACCTCCTGCGCGGCATCCTCGGCGTCCTCCCGGCGCCGCAGCAGGCGCAACGCGATAAGGAACACCCGCCGTTCGTGAAGGACGATCAGTTGTTCGAACGCGGCCACATCACCCGCTTTGGCGAGACGGAGCAGGATGACAGGCTCTGGGCTCTCAGATGCCTCAGCGGCCGCCGTCATTGTGAGCGCCAGTTCCCGCACCGGATTCGGTATCCAAAACAGATATACTCCTCCGGCCGGCGAAACGTGCAAACAGATTTTTGGGAAGCGGTTAACCAGCTCGTTTCTCGCGTTTCGTCAGGGAATGTCGACCAGCAGCATCTGTTCCCGGCCGTCCCGCGTGGAGACCAGTACTTCGCCCTGTGGGTCAACGGCGAAGGTCGGCCCGTTGATGCACAGCACCTCGTGCGGCCGACCGCACTGATTCACAAACAGCGCAT
>DATIFQ010000254.1:0-2228 GCA_035455185.1 Bryobacteraceae bacterium
GCGTCGTTTCGCCGACAATGGCCCCATTCTCCACTCGCCAGAACCCCGGTTCCCCATCCCAGCTCGTCAGGGTCTTGCCATCGAAGATCGGCTCGAACCCGGAGTTATCGTCAGGCGCCTGAGCAGAGCAGACGGTGAAGACCGCCAGAAGAAGTGTCGTCAGTGACCGGTGCGTTGAAGACATAGCGAGCATGGTCCAGGATACATCCTGAGGGCCGCCACAGGCTGAAGCCTGTGCCACTGGCGTTACTCTTTGAGCACGCCTTCGTCGTACCAAGGGCTCTGAAGATCGTTGTGATTCTCCTCCAACTGGAAGCCGGCGTGCTCCTTCAGGTCGAGGTAGAACTTCACGCGGCGCTTTTGGCTGTCGCTATAGATCCGTCCCTCGAGTTCCCTGCCAATCAGGCTCTCCAGGTTCTTGAAGAACTGCGCGGGGAACACGAACGTCGGGCGCTGTTGCAGCTCCGCGTCCGCGGCGGTGACCACGTCGTGCGAACGGCAATAGCACTTCACGACCTGAACGATGCGATCCTCCTCACCAAGCAGCCGCGCCTGGGAGCGACGAATCTTGTGAAGACGTCCGGTACGCAACTCCACGGTGTCGTAGTCATTCGCAGGAACGTGTTCCATGGTCATTCAGGTTCAGAGATCGATTTTCAGTTTGAGTGCGTCGGCGGCGGAGCGAATGGTCTCCACCGATGTCCTGTAGCCTTCAACGAGCGGCCGGCTCTGGCCGAGGTCGAGCCCGAGATAGCCGCTGTAATTCATGGCCTTCAAGACGCGGAAGAACTCAGGCCAATCGATCTGTCCTTCGCCAACGGGCAGGTGGTCCGTGTTGACGGGATCGTTGTCGGAGATGTGGATGTTGGCGAATTTGCCCCGCAACTTTTCGAGCGCGAGCACGACATTCTCACGCTGCGCGGAGAAGTGGCCGGTGTCAAAGTTGGCCTTGAAGTTGGGCCGCTCCACGTGCTCGATCAGGCGAAGCATCGAATCGACCGAGCAGATGACTTCGCCGACGCGGGGTTCCATGAGAACGATCTTCCGATGCCGGGCCGCGACGTCCGCGCAAGCCTGGCAGGAGCGCACGAGCGCCTTCCAGACCTTTTGCCAGTCGAAGCCGCGCGGGATGCGGACTAGCGTGCGATCCGCAAAAGCGTACCCGCCCTTGTCGCCGAGGGAGTAGGGGCGGGCGCTGACGTAGCGGACCGGAGGGGCATAGCTGGCCAGGTGCAGGGTCTCGGCGCCCAGGTAGTCCGCGACGTCGGCGCCGAGTTTAAACCGGTCGATCGCCTTCTTCCGGCGCGCGGCGTCTAGAGAAACGAGGTCCGGGTCGACGACGCAGAAGTTGTGCACGTGGAGGCCGCACTCATCGAGGCGCTCGCGCACTTCCTTCCGGCGCTTTTGCATGGCGAGCAGATGCGCGCGTCCGAGACCCTCCATTTCGAGGTAATGGAAGCCGAGATCGCGGATCTCAGGCAACGCAGCGAGCACGTCGTCGACGGAGTGCGGGTAGCCATAGCGAAAGATGACGTAGAGGTAGGTGATTCCGATTTTCATGTGCGTGTTTATCTGTCTTCGCTGCCGAAAATGTTGGTGATGGATTCAAGCGGACTGCGCTCGTCGCCGCCGGTGCGCGCGGGAGCGAGTTCCCGGCGCATCTTCTCCAGCGTCATGCTCTGGACGATGGCGCGGCCGGGGCCGGTAAGCGTGGTGAGGAACAGACCCTCGCCGCCGAACATCATGGCCTTAATGCCGCCGGCCAACTGGACATCGTAGGTGACGGAGGCGTCGAAACCGACGACGCAGCCGGTATCCACCTGTAGTGTCTCGCCGGGTTTGAGGTTGAACTCGACGAAGTCGCCGCCGCCGTGGATGAAGACGGTCCCCGGACCGGTGAGCCGCTCGAGAATGAAACCCTCGCCGGCAAAGAAGCCGGCGCCGATGCGCTTCACGAACTCGATGTTGACTTCGACGCTCGACTGGGCGCAGAGGAAGCTGTCGCGCTGGACAATGACGCTCTGGCCGGCCGCCAGATCAAACGATTGGATGCGGCCGGGATAGCTGCCGGCGAAGCCGACCTCGCCCTGGCTGTCGGCGCGGAAGTACGTCCAGAACAGCGACTCGCCCATCAGTTTGCGTTTGAGCGCGCCGAGGATCTTGCTGCCGAGCGACGCGCCGCTCATGCGGCTCTCCCACTGGACGTTGGCCGTCTTGTAGAGCATTTT
>DATIFQ010000255.1:0-3901 GCA_035455185.1 Bryobacteraceae bacterium
GTCCGCATTGGGATTCGCATTCAGGATGATCACGGTTCTATTCCCGTCAGCGGGCGACTGGAATGCGTACAGATCGCAGAGGTCGAGGCGTTGATCGCCCAGCGGCGGGCCTAGACTGAGCCCAGTGAAATGGTTTGACATAGCCCCTCTCCTTTCTATTCATTATATTCGACATTCGCGGAACCGGCTTTTCCCAGCCTGCCCTCGATCGTCCGAAGCGCTCGGGAAACCCGCCCGGTGGCTCCCCGCCTGCCGCCGGTGCCTGAGCGCCTGCGCCGACCATTCGGTCGAGGACGCTCCGGCATCGTGGTTGCTTCGAGTGCGTGGTCAAGACCGGCGCGATCCGCGCTGATGACGGGACGATCGCCGATGCGGCTCGGGGTGGCGTACAGCGTGGTCGATGTACGGGGTCCCGGTGAGCGAGCACTTCATGCCCGAAACATTCAAGGCCGCTGGGTATCAGACGGCGATCTGTGGCAAGTGGCATCTGGGACATGCGTACGCGAAGTACCTCCGCATCGCAGGGGATTCGATCACGCCTACGGGCACTTGAACGGTGCAATCGATTACTACAGCCACATCCGGGAGGGAGGCCTGGACTGGCACCTCGGCGGGCGTATCGGCGCGTAACACACTCCACTTCGATGGCCGCAATCTATGGGATGCCATCGCCAGCAACAAACAGGTGGCGCGGGAAGACCTGCACTTCACCATCGAGTCTCGGGATGGCTTTCACTTCGCGGTGCGCCAGTGCGAATGGAAGCTCGTGCGTCATGAGCCGCGGCCGTCCGGCGGAGCGGTCAATCAACTGTACCGTCTCGACGAGGATCCTCAGGAAACCAGGGACGTGGCGGCTCACCCGGCACTACGGGATGGCGAGTTCTCGCTCACGTAGATAGTTGAATGCGAAACACGCGCACGACCATACCGCAGTCGGGAGGCAGGAAACCATCGATCTCCTGCGCGGCAACGGCCATTCCGCCGCGGAGGCGGTGCGCGCCTTCTCCGACGAAGAGCTCGACCGGGCGGCGCCCGTCTCGCTGAACGCAGACGCCCCGATCACGGCGCAATTCCTCATCGAGGACCACGCGCGCTCGGCAACGAAGCCCCACGTCACTCCCGCAATGTTGTTCCCGGAGGCGACCTGCTGGGCGAGATCGATCTCGATCTGGTAGACGCTCGCCACATGGTGAATGATCACGCCGACCTGTAGGGCAGCCAGCATGTTACAAAGCTGAGCCAGCCCCAGTCCTCAGGGGAACTGGGGCCGGCGTCCTCAGGGAGTTGATTTCTCAACCCACCACAAAGAAGGTGCTGCCGTGACGGTTCACCAGAAGCAGCGGTTCTTTCCCAGCGTTGCGCATGGTTTGCTGGTAGTCCGACAGGTTCTTGACGGGCTTGTGGCCTATTTCCTGGATCACATCGCCCTCCTGCAAGCCGGAGTCAGCGACTGGACTCGCCGGACTGATATTGGTCACAACCACACCCGGAGTGTTCGCCGGCAAACCGAGTTGGCGCGCAGTTTGTGGCGTCAGGTTTTCTACAGCGACCCCTTCGAGCCCACTCCCAGCATTCGGCGTCTCGGCACTCGCCCGCTCACCCTTCGGCGGTTCCAACTCGCCGAGCTTCGCCGTAAGCTCACGTGTGCTGCCGTTGCGCAGAACCTTGAGGTTGACGGTCGAGTCAGGCGCCATCATCGAGATGTTCATCCGTAAACCATTAGCGTCCGATACTGGTTTGCCGTTGACTTCGAGGATGATATCGCCCCTCTCGACGCCCGCTCTCTGAGCCGGGCTGTTCGGGCTCACGTCCCCTACGAGCGCGCCATCGTGCTCCTTGACGCCGAACGCCTTGGCCATTGCAGGGGTGACATCCTGCGGGATGAGCCCCAGGTAAGCGCGCGTAACCTTGCCGTGCTTCAGGATCTGATCCATGACCTGCCGCGCCAGATTGACGGGCACCGCGAAGCCAATTCCCTGGTTTCCACCGGAGCCGTGAGAGAGAATCGCGGTGTTGATGCCAATCAACTCACCGCGGTCGTTGACCAGTGCCCCACCGGAATTGCCGGGGTTAATGGGCGCGTCGGTCTGAATGAAATCTTCGTAGTCCTCGATGCCGAGGCCGCCGCGGCCGGTCGCGCTCACTATCCCCATGGTTACGGTCTGTCCCACCCCAAAAGGGTTGCCAATAGCCAGCGCGTAATCGCCGACCTGGACCTTCGAGGAGTCACCAATGGTGATCTGTGGCAGATCGTTGCCGTCGATCTTGAGTACTGCAACGTCGGTCTTGGCATCCTTGCCTACGACACTCGCCTTGAATTCACGCTTGTCGGAAAGCGTGACCCGGACATCTGTTGCGCCGTCCACGACGTGGTTATTCGTCAAGATGTAGCCTTCGGGGCTGACGATGACACCCGAACCCACACCTTGTTCACGCTGCTCACGAGGGACGTTGAATCGGCCGCCAGAGTCGTCACCGAAAAACTGCCGGAAAAACGGGTCCATCTGGCCCGGTCCAAAGAACTCGGTCGGCGTCTTCGTGACCTTCGAGGAAGAAACTTTGACCACGGCCGGCAGCGCCTTCTTGACCACCGGGGCAAAACCGTTTCTGCTCGGACCTTCATTGGGATCCGCCAGTTTAAAGGTTGCACCCGGTCTCACCGCGGTGGCGTCCATGGCCGCACGAACCGCCCCGAGTCCCCCAACCGCCAATGCCAAGCCCACGCCCAGGGCCAAGCCCTTAGAACGTGTCCGACTTATCCATTTCCTCATGTTGCCTCCCTTATCCAAGTGACGTATTTCCAAGGCCCTATGGCCCTCGTCACTCATATGGACGTACCGGCGGCCGGCTCGGCCCATCGCGTCGATTGGGTAGTGCGGCTCCCGGCGACTGAGTAGTCGCGCCTTCAGGAGATGATGCCCTTGCGGACCGCGTAAAGGATAAGTTCCGGCACTCCCCGGAGGTTCAATTTCTGCATGATGTTCGCCCGGTGAGTCTCCACGGTGTAAGGACTGAGATTGAGAAGGTTGGCAACATCTTTGTTGGACTTGCCCTCCGCAACGAGCTGCAGGATCTCCCGTTCTCGCCGGGAGAGCAAGTCATAGGAGTCCTCGACGCCGGTTCGCTGGAGTTTACGCATGTAATCCTCCAGCAGCACCTTGCCCACCGCCGGGCTAAAGTAGGACTTCCCTTCGGAAACGGCCTGAACGGCCCTTACGAGATCTCCCTCGGCCGAGTCCTTAAGTAGGTAGCCGCGCGCGCCGGCTCGCAGAGCGCGGAGCACGTACCCCTCGTCTGAGTGCATGCTCAACATCACGATGGCCGCATCCGGCTGCAGCCCTTTGATCTTCCGGGCGGCTTCGATCCCGTTGAGGTTCGGCATTCCGATGTCCATCACCACTACATCGGGCTTCAGAGACTGCACCCCAGCCACAGCCTGGAGGCCGTCGTCCGCCTCGCCCACCACCACAAACCCCGGTTGCTGCTCAAGCAGGAGACGCAGGCCGGACCGCATCAACTTGTGATCGTCCGCCAGCAACACGCGCAGCCTTGCCATCGTCGCCTATCGCCCACCCGCACTTAGCGGCAGTTCCGCCGTCAGCACGGTCCCATGTCCGGGCTGCGACTCGATGGTGAGCTTCCCGCTGAGCCGTTTGACCCGCTCGTGCATTCCCAGGATGCCCATGCCACGAGTTTTTTGCGGATCGAATCCACGCCCATCGTCTGTAACGGCTACGATGATCTTCTCGGCCGTTTGGCGAGCAGTGACGTGAGCGCTGCGAGCTGTAGCGTGGTGCGCGGCATTGTTTAGGGCTTCCTGGACCAAGCGGTAGATGCACGTCTTGTACTCGTCTGGCAAGTCTTCCGAGATGTCCTCTGACTGTACATCCACTTCCATTTG
>DATIFQ010000256.1:0-24528 GCA_035455185.1 Bryobacteraceae bacterium
CGGTCGAAGGGGCCAGCAGTTCCCGGTCAAGTGGGTTCGCCTGACACCGCGCTTCACTCCATAGCCGAGCTGCTGGAGGCGCAATTCCGCTGGCGCTACGGTTTCCTGCCCACGGCGATGATCGAGGTGGGGCCCCAGGGCAGCAGCGGATCCACGCGGCGCCACAGCCAGACGAGCCTGTCGAACAGCTTCAATTGAAACGGGCTGATCGTGGCCCTCCGCAGCAGCTTTCCGTTGACATACCAGCCGGGCCGGGAAGCGCGGTTGAAATCCAGAATCTGTTCCACTTGGAAGCCGGACTGTTCCATCCGCACGCGCAGTTCGTCGTGCCGGTAGCGTCGAAAATGGCCGAGGGCCTTGTCGAGCGTGCCGTAGATTTCCTGGCCGTGCGGCACGAGGATAATGGCGCGTCCGCCGGGCATCAGGGCGGCGTGAATGTTCCGCAGGCCGGCAAGGTCGTCTTCGATGTGCTCGAGCACGTTTAAGCAGACGACCGTGTCGACGGTTTCCTGAATGGAGGCAAAGTCCTGCGAGGCCTGTAGGTCACAGCGGCGGATCTCCAGATTGGGCCGGTGCTGGAGCCGTGTGCGCAGACGAGCAAGGTGTTCCTCGTCGATGTCAGTGGCTATGTAACGCTCGCGGCGCGGCGCGAGGCGCCGGGTGAGATTCCCAATGCCGGCGCCGATTTCCAGTACCCGGCGGCCAACGTAAGGCCGAACTACATCAGCCATCCAGCGGTTGAACCTGGGCGCTCCGGAAAGCGTCTCGAGGATCTCGGGGCCTGCCTCCTTGTAGATGTCGGTGACGAGCCAGTAGCGAAAGATGACGCCGACGGCCGCCACGGCGTCCCGGAAGCCGATCTTCTTTCCCTCCTCGTACGTTCGGCCGTAGTAGCTGATGGGCGTCTCGTAGATCCGCGCCTCGCGCTGAGCGAGCTTCATCGTGAGCTCCGGCTCGATGCCGAAGCGATCGCTGCGGATGGGAATACTGCGCAGAAGGGACGTACGGCACGCTTTGTAGCAGGTCTCCATGTCGGTCAGATTAAGGTCCGCCACCATGTTGCACAACGTCGTGAGAATCCGGTTGGCGAGCGCGTGCCAGAAATAGAGGACGCGGCGCTCGCCGGCAACGAGAAACCGTGAGCCATAGACAGCATCGGCCTTGCCCTCGACGAGGGGCTTTAGGAGCGTCTGGTATTCACCGGGGTCGTACTCGAGATCCGCGTCCTGGATGACCACGAACTCTCCGCGGGCGTTCTCGATGGCTGTGCGGACGGCCGCTCCTTTTCCGCGGTTCCTGTCATGACGGACAAGGCGCACGATGTCCGGGAATCGCGTGACGAAGGCTTCCACTGCTTCCGCCGAGCCGTCACGGGAACCGTCGTCGACAACGATCACCTCTCGGGTCATTCCATCGGGGAGGGGAGCCGAGAGCACCCGTTCGAGCAGGGTGGCAATGAATTCTTCCTCGTTATACAGCGGTACAAGGACCGAGAGCGAAGATTCCTGCATGGAATTCCGCTATTGTAACGCCGTTCAGTCGAACACCACCGTCTTGTTCGCGTAGCAGAGGATACGGTGTTCGAGGTGCCAGCGTACGGCGCGAGAGAGGACGACCCGCTCCAGGTCACGGCCTTTTTCGATGAGGTCTTCGAGTTCGCAACGGTGAGAGACGCGAGTGACGTCCTGCTCGATGATCGGGCCCTCGTCGAGCGCATCGGTGACGTAGTGACTGGTTGCGCCGATGAGCTTCACACCGCGCTGGTATGCGGCGTGGTAGGGACGGGCTCCGCTGAAGGCCGGCAGAAAGGAATGGTGAACGTTGATGATGCGCCCGGGATAGCGGGCGACGAACTCCGGCGAGAGAATCTGCATGTAGCGGGCGAGCACGATCACGCTGACACCGGAATCTTCCAGCAGCCGCAACTGGCCGTCCTCGGCCTCACGTTTGTGAGCCGGATCAATCGGGATGTGATGGAACGAGATGCCATGAAATTCCGAGAGCGGACGCGCGTCCGGGTGGTTGCTGATTATCATCGGAATGCGGCAACGAAGTTCTCCGGCCCCGCGGCGGTAAAGGAGGTCGGCTAGACAGTGCAGCTCGCGCGAGACGAAAATCGCCACACCCATGGATGCCGAAGAGTACTCCAGGCGCCAGTGCATGTGAAACCCTTCGGCGATCGGCTGGAACTGCTCATGAAACGCCGGTTCGTCGAGATCGAACTCGTCGAGGGCCCACTCGATGCGCGTGAAGAACATCTGAATCTCGTTGTCCTGGTGCTGGTCCGCGTGCAGGATGTTGGCGCCGTGGGAATAGAGAAAGTCGGCGACCGTTGCGACGATGCCCTTGCGGTCGGGGCAGTCTACGAGAAGAATCGCGGTGTTTCGCATGGACGGGTATATGAGTATACTGCCATGGGATACCTGAATGCGTTTACTTATACTGACCGCCTGCTTGCCGCTAGTGACCCCGCTCCTGGCGGCCGACCGACCGGTGGATCCGACCTGGCTTCACAAGTTCTTGCCTGACGTTCCGGCGGCGGCGGTGGACGCCGCGGGGACAGGCTGCCGCTACAAGGCTGTCTTTGGCGAGGGTGATTCTAACGCACGGGTTCTGCGCGGCATCGTGAGATTCGGCGAGTGGCTTGTGGACTCGGGCGCAAGCTGTACACCGGTGGTGCTGCCACGGGAAGAACAGATCTACGTTGTGCTCGAAGGCGGAGGAACCGTTCACTACGGCGGCGAGCGCGTGTCCGTTGAGAAGGACGATTACATGTACGTTCCGCCAGGCGTACGCGGCAAGGTGTCTAGCTCATCGGGCGCGGTGCTCCGGATGCTCGTGATGGGGTACAAAATCCCCGATGACATCAAGATCAGCCTGCCGCCTGGACCGCAGAAGGCCAACATCAACGAGGTGAAAAAGCAGACAGTCGGAGGGCACCCGCCCAGTGTCCTGTATCAACTCCTGATGGGGGACACGACGAGCACACGAGACCGGATCGCCGCCGCTCACGTCATGACAAGCCTCTTCACGATGGTCTTCGAACCCGGTGGAACAAACGCTCCGCACCACCACGAAACGGAGGAAGAGATCTATCTGGTGCTTGACGGGGAAGGTGAAATGGTGGCCGGCGGGGGTATGAATGGAGTGGAGGGCCGCCACCCGGTGAAACCCGGCGACGCCTTCTTCTTCCGCCTCAACGCCACGGTGGGCTTCTACAGTTCCACCGCGCCGGGCAACAAGGCCCGCATTCTGGCGGTGCGATCCAGGTACCCGTTCGGACGGCGATAGCGGGCTTTCTTCCATCCTGGCACCAACCAATCCCGGCACGATATCGTCATAATTGGAGACGTTTTTCCGAATGCGATCGATTGCGCGATGGCTGCTGCTGACGGCGTTGCTGACGCTCGACTTTCCGGCATGCGCATGGGGACCAACAGGTCATCGGGCCGTTGGCCGGTTCACTGAGAAGTACCTCACCGCGAAGGCAGCCCGGGCGGTGAAGGACCTGCTTGGACCGGACAGCCTCGCCGAGGCCGGAACGTGGGCGGACGAGATCAGGTCGGATCCTGCGTGGAAGCGGGCGTACACGTGGCACTTCGTCAGCATCGAGGATGACGAGACTTACGAGACAGCGAAGAAAGAGCCGGCCGGCGATATTCTCGTGAAACTCCACCATTTCGAATCCGTTCTGCGCAACGCCAAGGCGACCCGGGACGACAGGGTGATTGCCCTGAAGTTCTTTGTCCACCTCATCGCTGACATCCACCAACCGCTCCACGTCGGACGGCGGGACGATCGTGGTGGGAATAACATCGCCGTGAACTGGCACGGTAGACCGGAAAGTCTGCATCGGGTTTGGGATTCGCTAATGATCGACGGGGAGCGGCTCAGTTTCACGGAACTTGCCGAGTTTCTCGATCCGCCATCCGCTCAGCAGATTTCGACATGGCAGAAAACCGGCTACCTCGACTGGGCGCGCGAGTCGTGCGAGCTCCGAGGCAGGGTCTACGACATCGGAGATGGCCAACTTGGCTACGATTACTCCTACAAGAATTTCCCGGTCGTCGAGGAACGACTGAGGCAGGCCGCCATACGGTTGGCGGGGAAACTGAACTCCATCTTCAAGTAGCCCCGGAACTTCCAGGTCACTCCCGTTCGATGCCCAGTTTCTTGATCTTCTCCTGAAGGCTTTGACGCTCCAGGCCGATGGCGGCTGCCGTCCGCGTCACGTTTCCCTGATTCTCCCGAAGCTTCCGGCTCAGGTAGGCGGCCTCAAACTGCTGCCGGGCCTCGCGAAAATCGGGTGGAGCGAGGAGGTCGTCTTCCAGAGGCGATGCCGGCGGACCGGATTGCGTGGCCGCAGACACGTCGTCTTCGATGACCCGTTCCCCGCGAGCGAGAACAAAAAGACGCTCCACCGCGTTGCGCAATTGGCGAACATTACCGCGCCAGGGAGCTTGCTGGAGGCTGACCATCGCCTCGCGGGAGAGTTCCGGTCCAGGGCGTTCGTACCGGTGTGAACACTCGGCCCAAAACTGCTCGACGAGTAGCGGGATATCCTCGCGGCGCTGTCGCAACGGAGGAAGGTACAGGGTGACGCCGGCAAGCCTGTAGTATAGATCCTGCCGGAAACGTCCCTCCTGGATGGCCTTGTCGAGGTCCTGGTTCGTCGCGCTGATGATGCGTACGTCCACGCGGACCTCTTTCGAATCTCCAAGCCGTTCGACGACACCCGACTCGGCCGCACGGAGGATTTTCGCTTGGGTCGCCGGGGCCATATCGCCGATCTCGTCGAGGAAGAGCGTTCCCCCCTGGGCGAGCTCGAAACGGCCGGGACGCGATGCTGTAGCGCCCGTGAACGCTCCCTTAACGTAGCCGAACAGTTCGCTCTCCACCAATGTTTCGGGCACCGCGGCGCAGTTGAGCGCCACGAAACGCTGCCCTGCGCGGTTGCTGCGGGCGTGGATCTCCTGGGCCAGCAAATCTTTGCCAGTGCCGCTTTCCCCCAGGAGCAGGACGGGCAGTTCCGTTTGGGCGACTCGCTCGGCCAGCACGAAGAGCTCGCGCATAGCGGTGGAGGCGCCGATCATGCGGCCGAACTGCCCTTCGGCCGCAAGACGCTCCCGAAGAGCGTGAACCTCGTTCCTCAGTTGTTGCCGCTCGAGCGCCCGCGCCAGCAGCAGGCGCAGTTCGTCAAGGTCGTATGGCTTGGCGAGATAGTCGTATGCACCTGCTTTCATGGCATCCACGGCGAGGCGCTCCGAACCGTGGGCGGTGATCATGATAACGGCCGGCGACTCGGGTTCCGCCTGCAATTCGCGCAGCAGCACCATGCCGTCCTCCTCAGGCATGTTGTAGTCCAGGAGGATAACGTCGGGCCGGTCCGATAGCACCTTCTCACGCGCCTCGGCGACGCTCGATGCCTCCACAACGCGGTGTTCGGCATGGAAGGCCCGGACAATCGCATAGCGGGCGACGGGCTCGTCGTCGACGACCAGGACAGTGCGAGGCATCGGTATTGTCGAATAACTCATCTTAAACCGGCCGACGCCCGAGAGTTCGACAGCAATGGCCATCAGCGGAAAGCCAGCCCGATACGGAAGCCGACGAGATGCGCGAGGCTGCCGCCGTCAGAGAAGACTTGATCCCGGACCTCCAGCCGTAGGCCGACACGCTCGCTGAACCAGGAGATCACGCCGCCGCCAACATTGAAACCGCTCTCGGAGCCGGAGCGAAAGAGCAGGGTATATCCTCCGTTTACGAACGGCACGAACTTCGCCGAAGCTGAGCGAGCGTTGCGGAAAAAGTAGCCGCCGTCCACGGAGAAGACCCCGAGGCCTTGCCGGAAGCCACGCCATGGATGCGCATACCCGATCTCGGCGCCGGCTGACAATCCCTTGTACACAAGTCCCTCAGCACCGGCTCCGTAATGCACGAAACCGGATCCGTCGGGCGAAGTCACGCCCGGAGCAAAGAAAGCGTAGCCTTGGCCACTGAAGTCCTTCTCAGTTTGCGCTCCCGCAGGCCCAGCAATAACGGTCGCCAAGATCATCACCAAAAGGATGGTTTTCACGATCTGTTCCCTCCGACCTTGACCTACGCAATTCGCGGACTCTTTACGGGCCCTTGTGTCTCAATGACTTGCATACGTCCACCTGCTCGCGGTTTGACTCCATCCGCTGTCACCTGTCAGAAAGGGCTGGCAGTCACGAGCGCTAGAATGGACGAATGGGCGCACGAAATCGCTGGGTTCTCGTTGTCACGTGCCTACTCGTGGTGCCGCCCTGGGCGCAAGGGGCAGGTGTGACGGTGCGATTTGACCCCTTGTCGCCGGAAGTCGGGCCGTTTCCGGCCGATTCCCTGACGGTTGCCGACGCAACACAGAAGACCGGGGTGCGGGTGAACCTCCCGCTATCCAACTGCGCAGCCCAGCCAAGCACATGCGAAGACCTCAAGCTGATCAACGAGCTTGACGGATTCAACCTCCAGCCTCGAGTTCGGGTGCGATTCAGCGGGCCGGTCAACACGGCGACGCTCCGGTCCGGGATATTTGTGGTCGCTTTGGACGATATTGTCGCTAGTGTACTTGGGGTGCATCTGGCGGGGCAAGTCATCGCGATCAACCAGGTGATCTTCGATCCCGATACGAATACGGCGTACGGCGAGGCGGACGAAGTGCTCGACCAGCATCGCCGTTATGCTCTTGTGGTCACGGATGCGGTTCGGGACGCCTCGGGCGATCCCGTCGAACAGGACCCGACCTATGGACGGTGTTTGGCACCGCTGTTCCAGAGCGCCTATTGCCGCCAGCTCTCGGAAGTCGTGAAGACGTTGAGAGTCCCGGGGAAGATCGTGGCGGCATCGCGGTTTACGACTCTGAGCGCTACGAGCTGGCTGGAGAAGGCTCGGGCAAGAATTCAAGGCTCCACGGTAAACGTCCGTCGGCCGTCACCGAAAAACACATTCAAAGTCGCCAGCCTATTGGCGTTCAGCTTGCGCCTTCAGGTGAAATCCAACCCCCCGGCGTTTGAGGATTTCACAGTGCCCCAGCCGCTATTAGCGGCGATCCTGGCGGACGTCGATCGGATCGCCTTTGCGTCGTTTGACTCGCCGCGATTCTTGGACGCCAAACAGACAATCCCGGCAGTACCGACCGCTGGGGAAGTCGCACTGCCATCTGCCACGACTGGAGTTCAATTCCACGCCTTTCTGCCGAAGGGCGACAAGCCGAAAACAGGTTATCCGGTGGTGATTTTCGGGCACGGGCTCAACGACAGCCGTTTCGGCGCGCCCACGCTCGTCGCCAACACGTTCGCCCGAAACGGCTTTGCGACCATCGCGATGAACGCCGTTGGGCATGGCTCCGGACCGGAGAGCACAGTCAGCCTCCTGGAACTCTCGGGAAGCACGACGTTGACGGCGGGCGGAAGAAGCATCGACCTGAATGGCGACGGGAGCATCGAGTCGCGGGAGGGCTGCCTGCTCCCAGGGCCGGGGCCTTTCGGGTTGCGGGACTGTCTTCGGCAAACGGCTCTCGACCTCGCGCAGTTTGTGCGGGTTCTCCGGGCCGGCCTCGATGTCGATGGAGACGGCAGCGTGGACCTCGACCCGGGCCGTATCTACTATGCCGGGCAGTCGCTCGGCGCGCTTTACGGAACCGTGTTCAACGCGATTGAACCCGAAATCCGGGTGACGGCGCTCAACGTGGGCGGAGCGACTGTCATGGACGTAGCCCGCTGGAGTCCGTCTTTCCACTCCGTGACGCGCGATTTCCTGGGTACCCGTATGCCGCCGCTGCTAAATGCGGGCGGGGACTTCAACGAGAACTACGTTCTTCGAGGCGAACCGGCGAAGACGAATGACGTGACCGGAGCGATCAATATCCAAAACCTCTTCGAGACGTCCGAATGGCTTCAGATGAGCGGCGACCCGATCGCCTATGCGGCTCATTTGAAACTGGCGCCGCTGGCGGGCGCTACTCCGAAGCGGGTCTTGTGGCAGTTCGCGCGGGGCGACCGCACCGTGCCGAATCCTCAGAACAGCGCGCTGATTCGCGCCGCCGGGATGAGAGAAGAGAGCCGGCTCTACCGACACGATCTTGCGCGCGCGGTGGCGCCGGATCTTTCGGAGAACCCGCACGCATTTCTCGTCGACATCCAGAGCGCCCCGGGCTTCGCGATCGCGGCGGCAGCGCAACAGCAGATCGCAGGTTTCTTCGCTGCCGACGGGATGCAGATTCCCGATGTCAACAAACTCGTACCGCTGCTGTTCGGGCGCAACGTGTTCGAGACGCCCGCCTCGCTGCCCGAGGACTTCGGCTTCGGCGCGTCGGTCGTGAGCGTTTCGGCGGCGAGTTACGATTTCGTGGTCGCGCCGGAGTCGATCGTCGCCGCGGGGGGTACAGGTCTGGCAGTGCGGACGGAAGCGGCGACGTCGCGGTCGCTGCCGACAGCAATCGCCGGCACCACGGTACGGGTGGTGGATTCCACGGGGGTCGAGCGGTTAGCGCCCCTGTTCTTTGTTTCACCACAGCAGGTGAACTACATCCTACCGGCGGGCACAACTCCGGGGATGGCAAGAGTGACCGTCACAAGCGGTGACGGGGAGGCCTCGTCCGGGACGGCGCAGGTGGAATCTGTGGCTCCGGCGCTGTTTACGGCGAATGCCAGCGGCTCAGGCGTAGCGGCTGCAGTAGCGACCCTGGCAAAAGTGGACGGGTCGCAATCGAGCGACGTCGTGTTCCAGTGTCTCGCCGGTCCCGGAACGTGCGTGGCGAAGCCGATCGACCTAGGAGCGGCAGGAGACCGGGTCTACCTGTTGCTTTTCGGCACGGGAATCCGTGGCCGGAGCGGCTTAACAGCTGTGCGCTTGACCCTTGACGGCGCCAATGTTCCGGTCGATTACGCCGGGGCACAGAGCGAGTTCGCGGGACTCGATCAGGTGAATGCCGGGCCGATTCCGCGGTCCTTCACTGGACGCGGGGAAACGGCCGTCGAACTCACGGTGGACGGCAAGCCCACGAACATCGTGACGATCAGCTTCCGTTAGCTACGAACGTGAAGCCGGGCGCCTAGATGAACTTGTACTCGCCCGGCACAGGCAACGGCGGAACCTCGATGTTCGCTTCGTAGCTCATTGCCTTCGGCGAAAGGTCGCGCTTGGAGTTCATGATCATGTCCCATGTGACCTCCAGCCCAGAGTAGGCGGATTCACGGGCCATGATGCAGGTCATCGTGCTTTCGGCGACCGCCATGGCGTGGTTGATGTACGGGCCGTCACCGCGAATGCTGTTGACCATCGCGGTGTGCTCGCGGACGTACGGGTTCTCCATCGGATCGCGGAACCCGCCGCGGACGTCCTGGCCCGAACCGCTTCCCATGTCATGGGCGTTGCTGCGTCCCTTGGCGCCGACGATTAACTCGCTCACGTTCGTCGCGCAGCCCTTGGGGTACTGCCTGCAGTAGCTGGACATGTGGACGCCGTTTGCGTACTCGAAATCGGCGCTGAGGTGGTCGTAGATGTTCCCGTAGGCGGCTTCCCGCGGCCGCCAGATCGCGCCGCCCGAGGCGACGACCTTCTCGGGATGCGTGCCCATGACCCAGTTGCAGACGTCGATGTTGTGCAGGTGCTGCTCGACGACCTGGTCGCCGCAGAGCCAGACAAAGGAGTACCAGTTGCGGTTCTGCCAGATCATGTCGCTCCACTTCGGGTCGCGCTGTCCCTTGGGGCCGGGCCATCCTCCGCCGAGAAACTGGAGCACGGGGCCGCCGACCCAGTACGCGTAGGTAGCGACAACGTTGCCGATGGCGCCGTTCTTGATCTTGTCGATCGTTTCCGTATAGTCGCGGGCGAAGCGTCGCTGCGCTCCCGACATCACGGTCAGCTTAAGTTCCTCCGATTTTTTCGCGGCGGCCATGAAGCGGCGCACGCCCACAGGGTCAGTGCCAAACGGCTTCTCGCAGAAAACGTGCTTCTTGGCTGCGATGCAGGCCTCGAAGTGCTCCGGGCGGTAACCGGGAGGAGTGGCCAGCATCACGATGTCGACGTCGGAAGCGATGACCTTCTTGTACGCGTCGAAGCCGACGAAGTGCCGATCGGGCGGCACCTTAACGCGATCCTGTAGCTTGGGATTTTTCGTCTCATCGCGTATCGATGCCAGCGATTTCTCGAGCCGGTCTTCGAAAATGTCCCCCATGGCGACAACCTCGACGTTCTCGGTACCCGTCAGCAGATTGACCACCGCTTCGGTGCCGCGGCCGCCACAGCCCACAAGTCCTGCCTTGAGTTTCTCCTTGCCGGCTCCACGCACAAGCTCTGGCCGGATTATGGTGAATGCAGACGTTCCTGCGCCTATCACGCTGGAGTTCTTAAGAAAAGAGCGCCGCGACAGATTATCGGAGTTTCTGTTCATCCTTCTCACCTCGGACGCCTATTCTATCTCCTACCGGTATGGGCGTGCCCGGACCCGCAGCGAACTGCAATTGGGTTCCCGGCTCAGGGCGACTGAGCGACAATAGAACTTTGTTTTCCTGGCGTTGGCGAGGAGGCAGACGGCGATGATCCAGGGAGTGAACGTCGCGGCCGTGACGCCCCGGCGCGTGAATGCGGACGGCGTGGACCTTGGGGCGACGCTGGAGCTGATCGATTTCCTATGCGACAAGGGAGCGGGCGGCATAGCACTGCTCGGTTCGACCGGCGAGTTTTCGCATTTCGACCTGGAGCAGCGGCTGCATCTGATCCAGTTTGGCGTGAAGCGAAGCCGGGCGCCGGTCCTCGTCAACGTGTCGCATTCCTATCTGGACGGGACGCTAGCGCTGGCGCGTGGAGCCGCCTCGTACGGAGCAGCCGCCTTGCTGCTGATGCCGCCGATCTTCTTCCGCTACCCGCAGGAGGATATCCGGACGTTCTATCAGGAGTTCGCGCGCGATCTCGGCGTCTCTGTGCCGGTATTTCTTTACAACGTGCCGTTTTTTACGAGCGAGATCGCGTGTGAAACGGCGGAGGGTCTGCTAGCCGAGGGCCACTTTGCCGGTATCAAAGACTCCAGTGGAGAAATCGAGTATGTCCAACGAATGATCTCTCTCAAGCAGCAACGGCCACTGACCGTTCTGGTGGGCAACGACAAGATCTTTACGGCGGCCAGATCCGCCGGCGCCGATGGCGTCGTTTCCGGTGTCGGTTGTGCGCTGCCGGAGCTGATGGTGGGTCTCGACAGGGCCATCCTTTCCGGCGACACGACGCAGAGAGATCGGTTGGAGCTCCGACTTCAAGAGTTCATCGATTGGATCGATTCTTTCCCGGTACCCATCGGCGTCCGGGAGGCGGTTGCCCTGCGCGGGCTGAAGACTGGCCCGCATGCGACTCCGCTCGGCGAGGGAACGCAACGGCGGCTCGGCGAATTCAGGGAGTGGTTTCAGGGCTGGCTTCCCGGGATGCTGAAGGAGGCTTCGCGTGCGTAAGGGGCTTCTGATTCTTCTGCTGGGGACGGCGCTCTCAGCCCAGGTCCTTGTCCCCGGTCCACAGGCCGCCGTCTTCCTGTCGGGGGTTGACGATTCAGATCAGCCTTACGGCCTGTACGTGCCTAAGAATTACGACGCTTCGAAGAAGTATCCGCTGGTCATCAGTCTTCACGGGGCGTGGTCGAATCATCGTGTGAACCTCCGCCGTGTATTCGGCAAAGGCAACCGCCCGGGCGAGTCCGACGCGGAGGCCACCCGGTACTTCCCGCCGCTTCGTGATGTCGATTTCATCGTGGCCTCGCCGTTCGCCCGCGGCACCATGGGTTTCATGGGAATCGCCGAGCGGGACGTGTATGACGTGCTGGCCGACGTGAAGAAACGATTCTCGATCGACGAGGATCGGATTTATCTGACAGGCCTGTCAATGGGCGGCGGCGGCACGCTTTGGCTCGCTCTCTCGCGACCGGATATCTGGGCGGCGATCGCTCCGGTTTGCCCGTCGATCGCACAAGGCACTCAAGAACTGGCTGGGAACGCGTTTCATCTGCCAGTGAAGCTGTTTCACGGCGACATCGACACCGCGGTTCCCGTAGACGTCTCGCGGACCTGGCACAAGCTGTTGCTCGGCCTCGGCGTGAAGGCTGAATACGTCGAGTATCCGGGCGTCAAGCACAATTCCTGGGACAACGCTTATAAAGACGGTGCAATCTTCGACTGGTTCGCACAGTTCCGGAGGAATCGCTTCCCGGACCGCGTGCGATTCGCTACCAGGTTTTACAAGTACAGTTCTGCGTACTGGGTACGGATCGACGGACTGACTACTGGGGAACTCGCGACCATCGATGCGAAGTTTACGGACAAAAACCGGATCGAGATCGACACCGCGCAGGTGGACGGTTTCACACTGCAACTCGCCGGGCATCCGATGTTCGAGTCTGGTAGACCGGTTTCGGTGAAGCTTAACGGTGCGGAACTGGCAGCCCAGGGCGCGGAGGCCGTATCGTTCCGCTCCTCTCGGGGCGTCTGGCAGGCCGGCCAGTACGCGCAACCCACAGGCGGCAAGCGAACCGGCGTGGAAGGTCCGATCCGGGAAGTCGTCAGCGGCCGCCATCTCTACATCTACGGCACGATCGATTCGCCCGGAAGCGGAGAACTCGAACAACGGCGCACGGTTTCGTCCTTCGCCTCCGACTGGCAGGGACCGAGCGCCCGGCTCGCGCTATGGCTGCGCTCAGTTGCCGACAAAGAGGCGACCGACGCCGATCTTTACGGGGCGAACCTGGTGCTGTTTGGAACGAAGGAGACGAACGCGCTGATCGCCCGCTACTCAACCTTCTTTCCGCTCGAACTCAATGCCGGCGCGGCCGACTACGGACTGGTCTTTATAGCGCCCGTGGGCGACCGGCTCGTGCTCGTAAATTCGGGCCTTCCGTGGTGGACCGGGGCGGACCGTGCGAAACGTCCCGGACTCCGGTACCTGTGGTCGCCCTATCAAGTCTTGCTCAGTTTCGGAGATTTCATTTTGTTCAAGGGGTCGCTCGAGAACGTGATCGCCGAAGGAAACTTCACACGCTCATGGAAGGTGCCGCCGGAGGCCGCTGAAAAGATGAAGGCCACCGGAGCGGTGAAAGTCTTACGATGAACAACACCATCGGTCAATTCGGTCATGCCGGTCACGAGCTTGCCCGCTGGATCGCGGATTACCGGCTATCGTTCACGACGCCAGAGCGGAGTGAAGCTACCATGATCGAGTTTGCGTAATCGCATCGTGGAGACCGGAGATCCGTGTTCCAAGAACTTCTGCCTCTGCTGGCCGCTCTCGCGATCGCAGCCATAGTCTACACAGTGCGGGAGGTCCACCGGCGGCGATTCACGGTCCGTCCTCCACTGCCCGATCTGACATTGCGCGAAGGCTGGGAGTTGTGGCGGCGAGGCGGCGCGCAGCATCCTGACATAAAATTCTTTCCGGCAGACGCAGCGCTGACCGACGGAGTCGCCGCAGAGATGGAGCGGGCGCTCCCGGCCGCGGAGGCCGGTATTTCCGGCGCGGATCACCCCAGGCAGGCTGTCCGCCGTTCGATCCTCGAAAACGCCGGAGTCGCGCTCCACCTTGAAGCGATCATCGGGCTGGGACAAGAGGAGAGAAAAGCCCTGCTCAAGGGTTACCGGGAGGGAATGGAAGGGCTGCTCCAGAACGCGTGGCGTTTGTCGGTCCATCGGTGGATCCTTCTGCGGTTTTACGGCCGGCTCAAGTTCGACGATGCCGTTCCCGACGACTGGTTCCAGCATTACATGCGCGTGGCCAGGCCGTACATCCGGGAGAAGGTGAGACTGGCGCGGGAACATGTACTCGAGCGCAACGAAGGATCGGGCCAGTTCGCGCAGGTCTACGATCAACTCCTACACCAGCTTGCCGAAGACACGCTCAAGATCCGGCCAAAACGCCGCTTCGTCGCGCCGGACTTGTCGTAAAAGCGATCCTGTCACGCGCATTTTGGCGCCTTACTTGCCCCCATCCTTGCCGGTTCCTAGAAAACCGTCTCCGAAAAAGACCGGCTTGTATCCCCGGTTCGTTACCCAGCGAATGGCGCGCTCCACGCGATCGCGGTAGTCGGGCTCATACGCCACGTAATCGGGATAGAAATATTGCTCGTGGATCATCAGCTCGATGACTTCAGATTGATGAGGATCGGCAGCCACTTTCTCGAGGTACGGCTCAATGTCGTTCAGCGCCACCGTGTTGACCACGATGTCATGACGGAAGAAAATGATGTCCTCTGAGTTGTCCTTCCAGTAGTCGCGGCCGCTGAGATACAGTACCTCGGGGCGCGAGAGGTAATACGAGACCGACGGCCGGCCGTCCTGCATCCGGAAATATCCCGGCATTATCCGGATGCCTTCGTCCCGAAGGGCGCGGGCGCCTTCGCGCGTCGTTTCTCCCCAGTGAACCGTTGTGACCGGGCTCAACAGTTCGCGGCCCGCGAACCGCTCGATCTCGCGCGTGACGGCGCGGTAATCGTAGCGGATTTGTTCTCCGGAAGCACGGATATAGGGGCGATCAGGCTTGTTCGAGCGCGCATGAAACGTGAGGCGTATCCAGTCCCGGTTCCGCTGCCATTCGTCGCGGTACTTGTCGGGCATCTGTGAGAGGTTGAAGTCCTCGGTCTCGTAGTAGATGTTGAAGTGAACCTTTGTGCCGTACTTGCGGTGCATATCCTGCCAGAGAGCGAGGTAGGGGTTCTCGAAGATCGAACGGTAGCGCTCCGCGTTGCGGGCGATGTCCCGGAGGAACCAGATGTTGTCGTCCGTGGAAAACCGGTAGCGCGGAAACGAGTCGCGATCCCAAAGGACTGTGATTGAATCCTTCTCACCGCCCGAAGTCTCGGCGACGATCTTTGTTTCCCGATCGCGGAGCACGATCGGCGTTTCAAATGCGCCTTCCTTAACGGGAACCGAGATCCCATTGATTCGCAGCGGCCCGGCGCTACCGGCGAGCCCTTTCACGGTGATCCGCAGGCCCTCGGGCGTCGTCTCGCCGTCGTGACGATTCAGGATGGCGCCGTCAGGCGGCTCGAAGATGCGTGGCGAAATCTGGCTGCCTGCCGGGGCAACGAAAGCGATGATGAGGAGCGCCTTGGTGTACCACCTCAGTGAATTCATGATCCGTGACCTCGGATCAATTATCACCCCAGACCAAGGGCGACTCCGTGCCCCCATTATCTCGCCGTAAGGGCGTTGCGCGTTGCCACGAGGGTCTTCCGGAGCGATTCCTCCGGGAGTTCCTTGACGATCGGCATGATCAGGCCGCTGAGCAGCATCGGGACATCGCGGGAGAGTGAGATCGCCTCACACTCGACATACGTGCCTCCGTCCCGCTCCTCGAAGCGCCAATACGAATTTAGCCTCCAAAGAAAGCCGTGGTCATGGCCTGGCGGCATCTCCTTTTCGCTCGACGTTCCCGGGTCTTCAACCTCCGCGATACGGGTGCTGTACGAACGGCTCCAGGCGCGCCTAGCGCTGAGTCGCCGGTAGTTGACGTCGTACTCCGTATTAAGGACCACGGTTACGATCTTGTGCTTTCGCAGCCTCAGATAGACGCGATAGCGGTCGCCATCATGGCCAAGGAGCTTCGAGTCCGCCACTTCCGGGGCATATACGTTCTTATGATTGTCGTAGTTCTGAAGAAAGGCCAGCGTTTGCGCCAGCGTCGCGCCGGGGATGAACGTAGCACCGATCCAATCGTGAACCAGCCCATCGTTGATTCGCGTGACGGCCCTCTCTCGTGCCGGCTCGATCACCACGCCAGACCGGCGGAGTGCAGTGAGCCTCTCCGCACGTTCAGCGCACCACAGGAACGAGGACCCTTGCGCGCGGCGCTCCAGGGCGGGCTCTCTTGCTTTCACATAGGCCTGGAACTCCGCTTCGGTGTGCGGCTCGATCCTGGTTGTACCGACCGCGGCCCTCGCGCCGGGCAGCCAGCCAAGCAGGGAGAGCGCCGCGGACAGCACTATGCGTTCGCCGCGGCTTCGGCGTGCAACCCGTTTTCCTGCAATCAAAAGCATCTACTTTCAGTATCCGCAATTCCGACCATCCACTTGAACTGCCGTGCGCCAGCGCCTAACCTATCGCATTAGGCCGCGTTCGCGGTTTCAAGCGGCCGGAATTGGAAAACCATGGACTTCAGAATATTCAGACATCTGCCGGCGTTGACGCTGGCAGCCTTTCTCTTTGTGCTCGGACCGGCCAGACCAGCCTGCGCCCAGGATTCTCCCGAGAAGATTCTGTTGAAGGACTACCGGCCGAAATCGATCTACAAGATCCCGGTGACACAGATCGCCAAGGCGAAGTATTGGGTCATCGATATGCACTCGCACGACTACGCCAAGACGCCGGAGCAGATCGCCGAGTGGGTGAAGAACATGGACGAGGTCGGCATCCAGAAAACCGTCCTGTTGACGGGTGCCGTCGGCCCCAGGTTTGACGAGATTCACAAGCAATACTCAAAGTATCCCGACCGCTTCGAGTTGTGGTGCGGCTTCGACTACACCGGATACAACGAACCGGGATACCCGGCTTCCGCCGTCAAAGAGCTGGAGCGCTGCTACCGCGCGGGCGCCCGTGGTGTCGGCGAGATCATCGACAAAGGCAAGGGACTCGGATGGGGGAAGAACCGTGCAGACGGTATGCATCCCGACGATGCCCGCATGGATCCGCTGTTAGAGAAATGCGCGGAGCTAGGCATGCCGGTCAACATCCACGTAGCCGATCCCATCTGGATGTACGAGAAGATGGACAACACCAACGACGGTCTGATGAACGCATACGAGTGGCGGCTCGACAATCAGCCCGGTATCGTCGGTCACTCCGGCATGATCGACATCATCGAACGAGCCGTGAAGAAACACGCGAAGACAAAGTTCATCGTGTGTCACTTTGCGAACCTCTGCTACGACCTGACCCGCCTTGGCGGGATGTTCGACCGCAATCCGAATCTTTACGCGGATATCTCCGCCCGCTACGCGGAGACAGCGACGATTCCGCGATTCGTCTCGAAGTTCTACGCGAAGTACGTCGGCCGTCTCGTCTACGGCACGGACATGGGCTATAACACGAGCATGTACCGCATCACATTCCGCGTTCTCGAATCGCTTGATGAGCATTTCTACGAATCCGAACAGTTCGGTTACCACTGGAGCATGAACGGCTTCGGATTGCCGGACAAGGTTCTTAAGCAGGTCTACCGCGACAACGCCCTGAAGATCCTGAAAGCGGGGCGGTGACGTCCTATGAGGCCAGTCCGTTGTTTGATCGCGCCTCTCTGCGTGGCGGCTCAACTGGCCATGGGAGCGGGGCCGATAAGCGTCGTCGAGTATGACACCAGCACGGAGGACTTCCCCAATCCGGAGAGGGGTTTCTATGCGCAACTGCTCCTATCGGACCGCCGACCGGGTTCATCCTCCCTCTCGGCGGCTCAGCTTGAGAGCCTGCGCCTGAAGAACCAGACGGTCATCCGCCGGTTGTACGAGATTTCCAGCTTCCGCGACGGGGATCTTTCACCGGCGTTCCTCGACACGCTCCGCCACGATTTCGACACGGCGCGCAAGTCGGGCTTCAAGCTGATCCTCCGCTTCGCTTACGATTTCACCGCGAAGGGTCAGGATGCGCCGAAGAATGTGATCCTTCGTCACCTCGATCAATTGAAGCCGGTCTTCGAGGCCGACGCCGACGTGATCGCATTTCTTGAGGCCGGCTTCGTCGGCGCGTGGGGCGAGTGGCACAGCTCCTCGCACGGTCTCGACAGGGACTCGGATGCAAAGCGGGAAATCGTTCTGAAGCAACTGGAGGTACTTCCGAAGAGCCGCATGACATCTCTCCGTACGGCCCGCTACAGAGAGGAGGTCTTCGGCTCCGAAGCCGTTCGTCCGCTGACGCTCGACGACGTCCTTCACGTCGTGCCGAGGGCGCGCGTCGGGTACTACAACGACTGTTTCCTCGGCAGTGACACCGATGTCGGAACCTATCTCGGTGAGGATGAGGCCGCGCGGGCTGTGGAGAAGGACTTCATCGCCCGGGAGACACGATTCGTCGTACAGGGCGGGGAAACCTGCGCCGTCAGCCCTCCACGCAGTGACTGCGCCACAGCGCTCGCCGAGCTTGCCCAGATGCACTGGAGCTATCTGAACTCGAGCTATCATCCCGGCGTGCTGAAGGGCTGGCGCGCGCAAGGCTGCATGGAGGAGATTTCGCGTAGGCTGGGCTACCGGTTCCGGCTGGTGCGGTCTTCCATGACGGGAACGGCTGCCCAGGGCGGTGCGTTCGAGATGTCATTCGAAATCAGCAACGACGGGTTCGCGAGCCCGCACAACCCACGGCTCGTCGAGCTCGTCTTGCGCGAACCGGATCGAGGTGGGGAATACATCCTGGCGCTGGAGGAGGATCCGAGGATGTGGGCTTCGGGAGAGACCCGCAATGTCAGCGTCAGAGGCGGAATCCCGCGCGATGTGCCGCCGGGACGCTATCAGGTGTTCCTCAACCTTCCGGACCCTGCGCCGTCGCTCTACGGAAAGTCAGAGTACTCGATCCGCCTCGCGAACAGTGCTCTGTGGCAGCCGGAAACGGGTTATAACTCGTTGCGCCAGAGAGTCGAAATCCAATCCGCCGCGGGTAAGCGGTACGCGGGACGGAACTGGTTCGTGGCGCGGAAGCCGGCGGTGAAATAGCCCGGCTCTCTACGACTCGTTTACGTGCACGACTTGGGCCGGCGGGAAGCCGTTGAACCACGTGGCCGAGGCGTTGCTGTAGGCGCCGATGTTCTCGGAGTAGACCAGATCCTCGATTTCAAGGTCCGGCAGTTCATCGGATTGCGAAATGCAGTCCAGCCCGTCGCAGGTCTGCCCGAAGACCGCGCAGATCTCCGTGTCGCCCTTACGGAACGCTTTGATGTGGTACTGGCAGTGGTCGAAGATGATGCCTGAGAACGTGTGATAGACGCTGTCGTCTATGTAGTAGCAGGTCTTTCCGTCGCGGACCGCCTTGCCGATGATCCGCGCCACTGAAGTAGCCGCGATCGCCACGAGGAACCTTCCCGGCTCGGCGAGGATCTGCATGTCGGCCGGGAACAGCCGATTGATTTCGGCGTTGATCTTTCGCGCCAGTTCGCTGAACGGCCGGACATGCCGGTCGTACGGTGCAGGGAAGCCGCCGCCGATGTCGAGAATCTTGATTTCGTGACCACGCGTCTTGGCCTCCCGCAAGACCGCCGCTGACATGTTCAGGGCCTGCACGAAGTTCTCGAAATTCGTGCACTGGCTTCCGACGTGAAAGCTGATGGCTTCCACGACCAATCCGGCACGAAACGCTTCGTCGATCAGGTCTACGGCTTCGCCAGGGTCGCAGCCAAACTTGGAGGACAACTCCACCATCGAGCCGGTGTTCGGCACGCGCAGACGTAGCGCCAAACCCGCCTGAGGCGCGTACTTCCTGATCTTCCGCAGTTCGGTCAGGTTGTCGTACGTCACCAACGGTTTGTACCGATTGAGCGCTTCGAGAGTTTCCTTCGGTTTGATGGGATTGGCGTAGACGATCTTGTCCCAGATGAAATCCTGCTGCTCTTTGGCAGGAAGGCGACGGATGTTCTCGTGCACCAGCATGAACTCGGGTAGAGAGGCCACGTCGAAGCTCGCGCCCACGTTGTACAGCGTTCGTACGATCTCAGGCGCGGGATTCGCCTTTACCGCGTAGTAGGCCTGCACTCTGGGCAGGTTCCTCCGGAAACGGGCGTAGTTCCGGCGGATCATTTCGTGGTCGATCACCACCACCGGCGTGCCATTCTTCCTGGCGATCGATTGGAGTTGTCTGGCCGTCATTTCCTGGGAGCCGGGTGTCTCAGTCCCGCATCAAGCCAAAACCGGTTCGGACCCGTCGACCATCTTCGCTTTAGTGTGGCGGAAGTATTCTTTCGTCAGCGCCTTGATCATCATTTCGCGCTGGCCGTAAAGCCGCCGCAGCTTGCGCGGTTTGTGCTTCGCCAGCGCATAGTGGGTGAGGATCGGCATGGCGATGGTGGTGTCGGTGTAGCAGACCACCGCGTCGGGAAGCCGGTCCGGGTCCACCTTGCCCCAACTGACCGCCTCGCTCGGCGTGGCACCGCTGAGCCCGCCGGTGTCCGGGCGAGCGTCGGTCACCTGGAGGAAGTAATCCTGTCCGAACTCCTTGATGCGCAACACTTCCTGGATCTGCGGTTCGGTTTGAAGCATGAAATTCTTAGGGCTTCCGCCGCCCCACAGGACCACCGCGCTCTTCCCGCCGGCGCGCTTGGCAGCAAGCACGAATGCGGTGGTTTCATTAACGTCGATCGATGGATTGATGCGCAGCTTGTTACCCCGCAACTCCACGCCCGCCACGTTCATGCCGATCGTCGAGTCCCCCGGGGACGATGTGTAGCACGGCACCCCGGCACGATAAGCCGCCGCCAGCACCGACACGTCTTTCAATCCGGCTTTGCGTTCCCACTCTGCGGCATACCTGCCGAGCAAGTAGTGCAGCTCGGCGGTGCCCATCTCTTTTTGAAACTCGGGCTGAACGAGAATGTCACGCAGGATCTCGTCGGTGGCCATCAGGCAGTCGCTGTAGCCGAGCAGGACGTCGTAGACTCGGACAATGTCGTTGTTCCGCAGTTCCGTGTCGTCCATCTTGAAGCTGCCCACGCGCACCGGGTAATTCAGCGCAAAATGAAGGTCGTGATAGAGGTTCGCGCCGGTCGCGACGATCCAGTCCACGAAGCCAGCCTTGATCAGCGGGACGACCGAGGAGCAGCCGAGGCCCGCGGGCGTCAGCGCGCCGGAGAGGCTCATGCCTACCGTGACGTCCGGCTCCAGCATCTTTTCGACGAAAAGCTGGCAACTTTCCTTGAGCCGCGCGGCGTTGTAGGCCAGGAATGTGTCGTCGACGATGGCCGCCAGCTTCTCCCTGCCAGTGAGGTTCCTGGGCAGGATGCGCTTGCCGGAGAGGTATTTGTCCCGGTTCGGGCACGTCTTCTTCTTCAGCCAGTCGGGCATTTCCGACAGGTCTTCACGATAACGGCGATGAGTCTTCTCGGTCTTGGCCATGGTTGAAAATACGATTATGGCAGAACCCCGCACCGCGACTTCGCAGACGCCCGCCGCACTTGGCTACTCAATGCCTGCCGAATGGGACCCCCACGAGGCGACCTGGCTCGGCTGGCCCCATAACCCTACGGACTGGCCGGACAAGCTCGACACGGTTCGCTGGGTCTACGGCGAGATCGTGCGCAAAATCTCCGCTGGCGAACTTGTTCGCGTACTGGTCAACTCCAAGACGGAGGAGAAACTCGCGCGGAGGTACCTCACCCGTGCGGGCGCGGACACAGGCCGCGTGGAATTCATCGTTCATCCGACCAACCGCGGCTGGACCCGCGACAGCGGGCCAGTTTTTGTGCGAAGGCGCACCGGGAAGCGCGCCGAGACAGCGATCGTCCACTTCTATTTCAACGCCTGGGCCAAGTATCCCGACTGGCAGAAGGACCGCCGTGTCCCGGAGACGGCAGCGAAGCGGCTCGGCAAGCGCTTGTTCCACGCCGAATGTAGCGGGCGCAGGTTCGTTCTCGAGGGCGGCGGCATCGACGTGAACGGCCGGGGTACACTGCTGACCACCGAAGAGTGCTATCTCGACCCGGTGACGCAAGTGCGAAACCCCGATCTCGGCCGAAGCGAGATCGAGGAGACCCTGAAGGCATATCTGGGCGTCACGAATGTGTTCTGGCTCGGCGGTGGCGTGGTGGGCGACGATACGCACGGGCACGTCGACGATATCTGCCGTTTCGTGAACGCGAACACCGTGGTGCTGATTCGGGAGGACAACCCGAAAGACATCAACTTCCGGCCGCTGGCGGAGAACTGGGAGCGAATCAAGGACATGAGGCTCGAAGACGGCACCAGGCCCGAGGTCGTGGCGCTGCCGATGCCCGGCCCGATTTTTTTCGACGGTGACCGGCTGCCGGCCAGTTACGCCAACTTCTACATCGCGAACGCCGCGGTGATCGTGCCGACGTTCAACGATCCGAAGGACCGTGTCGCGTTGGGCATCCTCGGCGAGCTGTTCCGGGACCGTCCCGTCGTCGGCATACATGCCGTTGACCTGGTGCTCGGCTTCGGCACCCTGCATTGCCTCACGCAGCAACAGCCTCTCGCCGCCGTATGATCGGAAGGAAGACATGACGGACGACATCATCAGCCGGATCGTGACGGAGAATCGCCGGGGACGCGCGGCCGGCATCTGCTCGGTATGCTCGGCGCATCCGTGGGTGCTCGAAGCGACGCTCGCGCAGACTCTTGCGGCCGGCGGTCCGGCGCTCATCGAGTCGACGTCCAATCAGGTGAATCAGTTTGGCGGCTACACGGGGATGACGCCCGCCCGATTTGCCGGAGACGTACGGAGGCTGGCGGAGCGGATGGGCTTCCCCGAAGGGCGGTTGCTGCTCGGCGGGGACCATCTCGGGCCGTATCCCTGGCGAAAACAGGCCGCCTCGGAGGCAATGGGGCATGCACGGGCGATGGTGCGGGATTATGTGCTGGCAGGCTACGTCAAGATCCATCTCGATGCCAGCATGCCGTGCGCGGACGACGCGTCACCGGTGCTCGATCCCGCCGTTGCGGCTTGGCGTGCCGCGGAGCTTTGCCGCGCGGCCGAGGATGCATGGCGTGAGTTGCCGGCAAGCAGCCCGGCCCCGGTATACGTGATCGGCACCGAAGTGCCCGTGCCTGGCGGCGAGCAATTGGAGTCCGGCGCTCCAGCCGTGACGAAGCCCGAAGACGCCAAAGCGACCGTGGAGATGCACCGGGAAGCGTTCGCCGCGCTCGGTCTGGATGGCGCGTTTGAGCGCGTGATCGGACTGGTGGTGCAGCCAGGAGTGGAGTTCGGCTCGGCCATAGTGTTCGGGTATGACCGCGGCCGCGCGGCGGTGCTCAGCGCGCAGTTGCCGGATCGTCCGGAGTTGGTCTACGAAGCTCACTCCACGGATTACCAAACGGCGGAGGCTCTCCGCGAGATGGTGGAAGATCACTTCGCGATTCTGAAAGTGGGCCCATGGCTGACCTTCGCCATGCGCGAGGCAATCTTCGCGCTCTCGATGGTGGAACAGGAGTGGCTGAGCGGCGGCGTGCGTCTTTCGCGTGTGCGGGAGGCACTTGAAGAAGCGATGCTGAAGAACCCTGCGCACTGGAAGGACTACTACCAGGGCTCGGAAGACGAACTGCGGCTCGCTCGGAAATACAGCTACAGCGACCGTTGCCGCTACTACTGGCCCGACCCGGCCGTACAAGCGGAGGTGGACACGCTGGTCCGCAACCTGACCCAACACCCGCCGCCGCTAACCCTGATCAGCCAGTTCCTGCCCGCACAGTACGACGCCGTGCGGAACGGAACCTTGTCCCATGATTCGGCCAGCCTCATCAAAGACCGAATCCGTGAGGTGTTAAGGCTCTACGCGTCAGCGTGCGGAGAGTGAGAAGTGGGGGCTGCCAGAGAGGGGACTTTGCGACAAAACCCTTAAACCTGTGCAGCAGACCGGTCACCCGAGCGGGCTCACGGATTTCGCACAAAAACGACATCCACCTCCAATACTCGAGTGCTAGACTGGGACGCAGCGGACTGCTGGCGGATCAATGTCGTTCGCTCTCTCATCTGCCCCGCCGCGCCGCTTGGTGGCTCTTTTTCTGGCCCTGACACTGGCGCCGGCGGCGGGCCTGGTCTGGCTGGGGTGGCGGCTGCTCGAACAGGACCGCGCCCTTGAGGCACAGCGCGCTCAGGAACGTCGGGAGTATGCCGCCGACCTGGCCGCCAGCGCCCTGAGTCGGAAACTCTCCCTTGCCCGGCAGAGGTTGGGACAACCGGAGCGGGCGGCCGATCTGGCATCTGCACACGATTCGCTGGTCGTCGTGTTCCGCCAGCAACAAGTCGAGGCTTTCCCAGCGGGGCGTCTACTCTTCTACCCATTTGTCCTTCCGGAAGGGATGGCTGCTGAGAACGCCGGCCAGCAGTTCCGGACAGGCGAAGAATACGAGTTTCGGCACAAAGATTTTGCGAAGGCCATTGAGAATTTCCGAAGCTTGGTTTTCTCGAGAGATCTCGTCGCCCGTGCGGGCGCGCATCTTCGCCTCGCCCGGAATTACCGGAAGTCGGGCGACCTGGAACTGGCCTTAGCCGAGTACGGGGAACTCACTCGCGCCGAACGAGTTGTGATCGACGGTGTTCCTGCCGAACTGGTGGCGCGCGGTTCGCGATGTGCCTTGCTCGCGGAACTCGGCCGATCCGATGAGCTACTTCGCGAGGCCAGGGTGCTTTACGAAGATATGCTGCGCGGGCGTTGGCGTCTCACCCGTCCCGTTTTCCAGTTGTACGCTTCACAAGCCCGGGGGTGGCTTCGTCGATCCGACGACGGTGAACGCGGGCAACTGGCTTTGTCAGACACCGTGGAGCGGCTGTGGGGGCAGTGGCAGGCTGCGCGTGCCGGCGATCGCCCGATGGCGGGCGCAACGGTCCTTCGGGT
>DATIFQ010000257.1:0-33269 GCA_035455185.1 Bryobacteraceae bacterium
GCGTCGTTGGGATAGCCGCCCGGAAACTCGACGCGCGAAAAATCGAGAGGGATGAACTCCTTGCACTGCGGCCAGCCGATCATCTTGCCGCCCGCCAGTCCGCCGGTGTTGAAGTATTCGTGGACCGTCTCATCGCTGCCCCGGAATTTCTCCATGCGGAGGGGTACGCGTGAGCGCCCGTCTACGTTCGTGACAGGCACAAGGATGATGCGGTCGAGCGACTTTGCTGCGGCGGTGATCTCGGACCATTCCCTGCCCCGCAGGTCCTTACCGGTCTCGAGCACCGAGATCAGGTTCACCATCCCGGCGATTCCTTCAAACTCTCCTCCGTGCACCGAGGCGAGGCCGAGATAGACCTTGCGCCCGTGGTCCGGCCCGATGAAGGCGCGTACGTCGCGGAAGCCGAGTGCACCGGAGAACGTCGATGTGCCCTTGCCCGCGCGGGGCGTACCGTAGACAACGGCACGAATGGTGCGCCCGCCAGCCGTGGTCCCAATGGACTGGACAGAGCCAGACTGGACGTTCTTAGCCAGGAACCGGTTGACGCCGTCGACGGTGCTCACCCAGAAATCGGGGATCTCGACCGCTTCCTCCAGGTATGAATCCGGAATATTCGGGAAGGCGGCGGGATGGTCACCGCCGAACGCGCAAACGGCCAACAGGCACAAAACAAGCAGAAGGATGGTACGCATCACCTGCCAAGTGTACCAACCGAAGACAATGCGATAATTCGTCTTATCCATGGTTCGCCACTCGGTATGCGCGCTCGACTGCCCGGATAGCTGCTCCATACTGGTGACGGTAGAAGGGAAGAGGGCGGTCAAGCTGCGCGGCAACCCGAAGCATCCGATCACGCAGGGATTCCTCTGCGCGAAGGTGACGCGGTATCTCGAGCGGGAGTATTCGACTGACAGGATCCTTTTTCCGCATAGGCGCACGAGGGCGAAGGGCGAAGCAAGGTTCACCCGCATCTCGTGGGACGGGGCGCTCGACGAAATCACGACGCGGCTCCGGGAGATCTCGACGAAGCACGGCCCCGAGGCGATCCTGCCCTACAGCTATGCCGGGACGATGGGCCTGCTGAATGGCTCGGGGATGGATCGCCGGTTCTTCCACAGGCTCGGCGCGTCGCGGCTGGACCGAACAATCTGCTCGTCGACGGGCGGCGCGGCTCTGACGGAGACGATCGGTTTCCGGTACGGCGCTGAGCCCGAGCGGTTCCGCCAGGCAAAGCTGATCATCGCGTGGGGTGCGAACATCCTTGGGACGAACGTCCATCTGTGGCCTTTCATTCTGGATGCACGGCGGAGCGGCGCCCGATTTTATGTGATCGATCCGGTAAAGAACCGGACCGCGTCGCTGGCGGACAGGCATTTCGCACCGCATCCCGGCAGCGATACGGCGCTCGCACTCGGCCTGATGCACGTGATCCTGAACGAGAACCTGCACGATGCGGACTACGTCGAGCGCTACGCGGACGGTTTCGATGCACTCCGTCGCCGCGTCGCGGAATATCCGCCTGAGCGGGTGGAGGCGCTCACCGGAATCGCGAGGCAGGACATTGTCGCACTGGCCCGGGAGTACGCCACGACAAGACCTGCGGCGATCCGGCTGAACTACGGCGTGCAGCGCAGCGAGCGAGGCGGGGCGGCGGTGCGGGCGATCTCCTTGCTTCCGGCGCTCACGGGATCCTGGCGCGAACCGGGAGGTGGGCTGCTCCTTTCCACGTCACAAGCATTTCAATTCGACCGGAAGAGCCTGGAGCGGGCGGACCTGCAATGGAAATCGCCGCTCGGACGGGAAGCGCGGCTGGTCAACATGACGGAACTGGGAAGGGCACTCACGGCCCTGGACGACCCGCCCGTAAAGGCGCTGGTGGTGTACAACTCGAATCCCGGGGCGATCGCTCCGAACCGCAACCTCGTGATCGAGGGGCTGCGGCGGCCAGACCTGTTCACGGTTGTCATCGAGCAGATGCCGACGGACACGGCGGACTATGCCGACATTCTGCTCCCCGCGACGACGTTTCTCGAGCACACGGATCTATACCTCGCCTACGGCCACTATTTCCTGCAGTTAGCGCGCCCGGCGGTACCTGGGCCGGGCGAAGCGAAGTCGAATGTCGAGATCTTCCGGCTGCTCGCGGAGCGCATGGGATTTGAAGGCGACTGCTTCCGCGACAGCGAGGACGAAATGATTCGCACGCTGCTCGCAAGCGGGCATCCGTTTCTCGACGGGATCACATTGAAGCGTCTCGATCGTGAGCGTTTCGTACGGCTGAACGTGTCCGCGGAAGGTGAGCCGTTTCTGCCGTTTGCGGGCGGCGGCTTCGGAACGCCATCTGGGAAGTGCGAATTCGGCGCTGAGACGCTCGACTACGTTCCGCCGGTGGAATCCCGGCTGGGTTCGGAGATGCTGCGCACGCGGTATCCGCTGGAACTGGTCTCGCCGAAGAGCGACGACAGCCTCAACTCGACGTTCGGCAACCGGCCGGACACGGATGGGCGGACCGCATTGGTCTCGATGCACGCCACCGACGCCGCCGCACGCGGAATCGCCGCCGGTGACCAGGTGCGGATGTTCAACAGCCGCGGCAGTTGCGTGCTCATCGCGGCCGTGAACGATGACGTGAAGCCGGGCGTGGCTTGCGCACGGTCCGTGCGTTGGGGCAAGATGGCGCGGGACGGGCAAAACGTGAACGCTCTGACTTCCGACCGCCTGACCGACC
Organism: Bryobacteraceae bacterium; assembly: GCA_035455185.1. Classification (GTDB taxonomy): domain Bacteria; phylum Acidobacteriota; class Terriglobia; order Bryobacterales; family Bryobacteraceae; genus JAEHDI01. The sequence goes on from DATIFQ010000257.1 coordinate 2,729, forward strand.
TCGGCAGCGGTCCGACATTCTACAGTTGCCTGATCGAAATCGAAAAATGCGGAGACTAACCGGAAACACAACCATTTCCCTGCTTGCGCTCGCGCTCATAGCTGGCGCGTTCGGATGCAAGCGAAGCCCAAAGAGAGTCCAGGTGGAGGCGACCGAGGAAACGAGCACGACTCTGGCGACGATGGTGCACGTCGCCGATCCGCGCGCCTCGGTGCAGCTCGTCAAGGGTTTTTATGACGTGGAACAGAACGCCTGGCGCTGGACGATGCAGAAGTTCTCAGTGACGCTCCGGCCCCCGGCTGGCTCGGCACAGAAGGGCGCACTGCTGCGGGTCCAATTCGCGATTCCCGACCCAGTCATCGAGAAGCTGAAGTCGATACGCCTCGCCGCGAACGTGGAAGGCGTGCCTCTGGAAGGACAGGAGTACACGAAGCCCGGCGAACAGGTGTATACGGCGGAAGTGCCGGCGAAGGCGCTTGGCGGTGAAGCGGTCGTCGTCGATTTCGCCCTGGATAAGGCGCTCATGCCGGGCGCATCGGACCAGCGCGAACTCGGCGTTGTGGTCAGCACTATTGGCTTCGAAGCGAAATGAAGCGCGCCGCGCGCGCCGCCTGGTGGGTCATTCCGGGCTTTGTATGCCTCGCCGTCTACTGGCCTGGCCTGAGGGCCTGGTTTCAGCAAGACGACTTCGCCTGGCTCGCGCTGAAGCTGCGCCTGGCTGAAACGGGTGACATCTGGACGGTTCTGTTCGAGCCGATGGCGCAGGGTACAATCCGTCCTCTGAGTGAGCGCGCGTTCTTTCTTGGGCTGTACTCGTTGTTCGGGCTCGACGCGCTGCCGTTTCGGATTGTGGCGTTCGCGACGCAACTCGTCAACCTGACGCTGGCGGCGTCGATTACGAACAGGCTGACCGGTTCTCGCACGGCGGGTTTCTGCGCGGCGCTGTTTTGGGGCGTCAGCAGCGCGGCGGCGTTGCCGATGTCGTGGAGCTCGGCTTACAACCAGATCCTGTGCGCGTTCTTCCTGCTCACGAGCTTTCATTTTCTTCTTCGCTACATCGAAACAGGCAGACGCGGTTACTGGCTCGCGCAGTGGGTGAGTTTCCTGTTGGGTTTCGGGGCTCTGGAGATCAATGTCGTCTATCCGGCGCTGGCGGCGGCGTACACGCTGTTGTGCGCGCGGAAGTACTTTCGAAAGACGCTCTGGCTGTTCGTGCCCTCCGCGCTCTTTGTGGCGGCGCACTGGTGGTTCGCAGCGAAGCCGGAGAGCGGGCTGTACGAAATGCATTTCGGACCGTCGATGGCCGGAACGCTCTGGACGTACTGGCGATGGGCGCTCGGACCGGAGCGGTTGGCGATGGCGGGTTATGAGCTTCCGGCGTGGGCGGTTTCGGCGGCGACGGCAGTACTGACCGTAAGCCTGCTCGGTTTTGCGGTGTGGCAACTCCGGCGGAGGAGGTGGCTGGCTGCGTTTCTGCTTGTCTGGTTTCTCGCGGTGATCGGACCGGTCCTCCCTCTGCGCGACCATGTGTCGGTTTACTACCTGACCGTTGCCGCAGCCGGCCTGGCAATGCTCGGCGGCTGGGCGTTTGCATCGGCCTGGAGGGGTCGCGCATGGTGGAAGGCGGTTGCTACGTTGGCGGCGGCGCTGTACATGGCAAGTTCGATCCCGGCGGCGCGAACGGCGGCGCAGTGGAATTACGAGCGCAGCAGAGCGGTGCGGAATCTGGTGCGAGGGCTCGAGCGGGCGCACGAGCTGCACCCTGGAAAGATCATTCTGCTGACGCGGGTGAAGAGCGACCTTTTCTGGGCTGGGATCAACCACAAGCCGTACCGGCTGCTCGGGCTTCGGGACGTGTATCTCGCGCCGGGATCGGAGTCAGGAATCGAGGCGCACCCCGAGCTCGGCGAGGCCGCCGACTTCGTGCTTCCAGCGGCCCCGGCTCTTCTGGCGCTGGAGGAAGGGCGGGCGGTCGTGTACGCGGCGGACGGCGAGCGTCTGAAAAACGTAACGGCGCTTTATCGCGCAGTAGCGCGCACGGGTTGGGTGGAGGCGACGCTGCCGAGGCGGTTGGATGCCGGCAGTCCGCTCTTCGCGGCGCAGCTCGGACCCGAGTGGTATGCCCTTGAAGGCGGCTACCGATGGATGCCGAAAAAAGCGACATTGCGGCTCGGCGGACCCGAACGAGCCGGTCAGAAGCTGTACGTCTCGGGCTTCTGCCCGTCGCGGCAACTGGCAGCGGGGCCGCTGAGGATGACAGTCGCGGTGGATTCTCACCGCTTCCCACCTGTAGTGATCGACCGAGGCGACTCGCCCTTTGAATTCGGCTTCCCGCTGCCGGCGGAGGCGATCGGGAAGCGGTCCATGGATGTGGCCGTCGAGGTGGAGCGAACCTTCGTGGTCCCGTCGGACGGGCGTCCGCTGGGGCTGGTGTTCGGTAATTTCGCGGTGCGGTGAAGCCCTACTGCACAATGCGGTCGCGGCCGGAGTCGTAGTTGCGGCCGAAAGCAGCGGCGTTGAGAGCGTCGACGACGTCGCGGGAGGACAGTCCGTACTTGCGCGATACGACTTCGAGCGAGCAGTCGTCGCAGGACTCGCGGAACCCGAAGTTGTCGAGTACCGGCGCGGTCTGCGGGTAGCGCGTACGGATTTCCCGGACGGTCATACCGGAACGGATCAGGTCGTCGAAGCGCATAGCAATCCCCTCGTTCCCCATAGAGTAGCACTCGCGGATGCAGGCGGGTGACGTGTGGCAGCCCACGTGCAGTATGATTTCCTTCTTGCGGGGAGTGCGGGAGAAACGATGAACATCGGCGTCCTTCGTGAGCGAGTAGGCTCCGAGCGGCGGGTCGCTCTGACGCCGCCGGTCGTCCGGCAATTGGTGGAGCACGGGAACATCGTTTGGGTTGAAGCCGGTTCCGGAGAGGGAGCGCTGATTCGGGACGACAAGTACATTCGGGCGGGAGCGCACCTCGCCTACTCTCCGGGCGAAGTGCTTCACCGCTGCGAGGTGCTGACCAAGGTTTCGATTCCGATGCCCGAGGAACTGGCGATGGTGCCGCCGGGGACAACGCTGATGGCGTTCTATCACATGGCAGTCGCGTCGCGTCGGCTGGTCGAGCGGCTGTGCGAACGCTCGATCACGGCGATCGGCTACGAGATCATCCAGACCCCCGATGGCCGGCTGCCTGTGCTGGCTGCTGTAAGCGAAATCGCCGGTCAGATGACGCTTCCGCTGGCGATGCACTTACTTAGGTCCAGTTCGGGCGGCCGGGGGATTCTGGTCGGTGGAAGCCCCGGAGTGCCACCGGCGCAGGTTGTGATATTGGGCGCGGGTGTGGTGGGCACATGGGCAGCACGATCCGCGTCGGCGGCGGGCGCCCGGGTGACGGTCCTCGACGTAGACACGGACAAGCTGCGCCGCCTGATGGAACACCTTCCGCAGGTGACGACCGGCCTGGCGGACCCGGATACTGTGGCGGCAATGGTGGTATCCGCCGACGTGCTGATTGGCGGGGTGCTGCTCGCGGGACGGAAAACGCCGCACGTGGTGACACGGCAGATGGTCGAGAGTATGAAGCCGGGCTCGGTTATCATCGATGTCGCGATCGACCAGGGCGGCTGCGTGGAGACCAGCCGCCCAATGACGCTCGAAGAGCCGACGTTCGTGCACCATGGCGTGGTGCATTATTGCGTGGCGAACCTCACCGCGGACATGAGCCGCAGTTGCAGCATGGCGCTGTCGCAAGCCCTGCTGCCGCACCTCGTACGGCTCAGTGAGTCGGGAGTGGAGCACGCGCTGCGAACGTCACCCGAACTCGCCAGCGGTACTTACACGTACGGCGGCTCCTGCGTCCGATGTTCACTGGCTGACGTGATCGGCGTTCCGTGCCGGCCGTTGGCTGAGCTGCTCCCGGCGCCTTCGGGCGAAGCCGGATAAGGAGATCCGGACAACATATGGGTTGGATGGAGTTGTACCGCTCCAAAGTCAAGACGGCCGACGAAGCGCTGGCAGTGGTGAGTTCCGGCGATCGCGTGTACATTCATCAGGGCTGCCAGGAGCCGGAGGATCTGGTGGCGGCGATGGTGCGGCGCGCCTCCGAATTAAGGGACGTTGAGGTGCTTCACCTCGCCACGATGGGCGCCGCCGACTATTCCAAGCCGGAATACGAAGGCCACTTCCGGCACAACTCGTTTTTCATCGGGAGCAATGTTCGCCAGGCCGCGCAGGAATGGAGGGCTGATTATATCCCGGTCTTCCTGCACGAGATCGAGGGGCTGTTTCTGAATGGAGCGCTCCCGATCGACGTGGCCCTCATCCAGTGTTGCCCTCCGGATGACTACGGCTACATGAGCCTCGGCACTGGCATCGACGTGACGCTGGCTGCGGCGAAACACACGCGTCACTTGATTGTGGAGGTGAACGATCAGTCGCCACGGACTCTGGGAGACGCCTTCCTCCATGTCTCAAAGGCTGACACGATCGTAGAGGCGTCCCACCCGCTGGCCGAGTATAAAATGCAGAAAATCACCGACGTCCACCGGGCGATCGCCGGACACGTGGCGAACCTGATTCCCGACGGCGCGACCCTGCAAACCGGCATCGGTGGGATCCCGGACGCGGTGCTGGCGAATCTACGCAACCATCGTGACCTCGGCGTACACGCGGAGATGTTCTCCGACGGGGTGATCGATCTGATTCAAAAAGGCGTCATCAACAACGAGCGGAAAACAATCCACCTGCACAAAGTGATCGCGGGGTTTGTCCTGGGCACCAAGGTTCTTTTCGACTTCATCCACGACAATCCGATCTTCGAGTTTCACCCCACTGCGTACACCAACGACCCGTTCATCATCGCCCAGAACGACCGGATGGTGGCGATCAACTCGGCGATCGAGGTGGACCTGACCGGCCAAGTCTGCTCCGACTCGATCGGCCATCTGCCGTACAGTGGCATCGGAGGCCAGGTGGATTTCGTTCGCGGCGCGGCGCGCTCCAAAGGCGGCTTGCCGATCATCGCCCTGCCGGCGACGGCGAAGGACGGGCGGGTGTCGCGGATCGCGCCGGTGCTGAAGCCGGGTTCCGGAGTTGTCACCTCGCGCGGGGACGTGCACTACGTGGTGACGGAGTTCGGGGTCGCCTACCTTCACGGTAAGAATCTACGGCAGCGCGCCGAGGCGCTGGTGCAGATCGCGCATCCGGACTTCCGGGACGAACTCGTGACCGCAGCCAATTCAATAGGACTCCTGGCCAGGAAGGCCCGGGTGCCGGCCGGAGAATGAAGCAATGCTAAAACGCAGTTCTATCCTTGTGCTGACGGTAGCCGCCTTGTGGGCGACCGCTGGAGCGGCGCAGCAGCAGAAGCCGCTGCCCGGCTCCGAGGAGTGCCAGGGATGCCACGAGACCGGGCGGCGGACGGGCAAGCGTGAAGCGGGAATGCCACCGCCCTTCGACGCCGTAGCGCTCCAGGCCTCGCCGCACCGCGAGCTTGAATGCAGCGGATGTCACGCGGACCTGGCAGGCAAGGAGATGCCGCATCCCGAGAAACTGGCCCACGTCGAGTGTGGAACGTGCCACCCGGACGAGCAGAGCCAGTACGACGTAAGCCTGCATGGGCTTGCCGCGAAGCGGGGTGACACGCTGGCCCCGTCGTGCAAACAGTGCCACGGGACTCATAACATTCTTCGGAAGACTGATCCGCGTTCGCCCACCTCCACTATGGGCGTGCCGCGCCTCTGCGGAGGATGCCACCGCGAAGGGACGCCGGTGTCGGCGACCCGGAACATCCCCCAAGCGAACATCCTCGAGAACTATGCAGACAGCATCCACGGCGAGGGACTCTTCAAACGCGGTCTGACGGTCACGGCGGTCTGCAACAGTTGCCATACATCGCACTTCGTGCTTCCGCACACGGACCCAAGGTCTTCGATCTCGAAGGGAAACATCGCGAAGACGTGCACGAAGTGTCACAGCCAGATCGAGTCCGTTCACCAGAAAGTGATCCGGGGCGAACTCTGGGAGAAGCAGCCTAACCTGATTCCGGCCTGCGTGGACTGCCACGAGCCCCACAAGATCCGGCGGGTCTTCTACACACAGGGGATGGCTGACCGGGACTGTCTCCGGTGCCACGGCAACGCCGACCTGAAAGTAGTCAGGGGTGGCATGACCGTGTCGATGTACATCAACGAGGGTGAGATCTCCCGGTCGCGGCATGCGAGGGTCGCCTGCGTGCAGTGCCACACCGGCGCGCGGCCGTCACATGACCGGCCCTGCCGGACAATTGAGGCCAAAGTCGACTGTTCCATCTGCCACGCATCGCAGGTAACCCAGTATCACGAGGGCATCCACGGCCAACTGGTCGCGAAGGGAAGTCCGGACGCACCGACCTGCCTGGACTGTCACGGCACACACGGGGTACAAGGGAGGAACGAGCCGCACTCTCCGACTTATTCCCGCAACGTGCCGAACCTTTGCGCAAAGTGCCACCGGGCGGGGCAAAAAGCGGCTGTCCGCTACCGGGGCAAGCAAGTCAACGTCGTGGAACACTACCTGGAAAGTATCCACGGCAAGGGTTTGCTCGAGAGCGGTCTGACGGTAACGGCGAACTGCGCCGACTGCCATACGGCGCACCGCGAACTGCCGAGCCGCGATCCTCGATCGAGCGTGAACCGGGCGAATATCCCGGAGACATGCGGCCGGTGTCATCGCGGCATCGCCGACCTATTCAACGCCAGCATTCACTCGGCCACCCGAGGGGACGGGAAGAAGCAGCCGGTTTGCAGCGAGTGTCACTCCGCCCACAGCATTCAGCGGACAGACGCCACGTCCTTTCAGCTGCAAATGATGGACCAGTGCGGCCGCTGTCACAGGGCGATCACCGAAAGCTACTTCGAGACCTACCACGGGAAGGTGTCAAGGCTTGGCTACGTGAAGACCGCCAGGTGCTCGGATTGCCACGGCGCGCACGACATCCTTCCGGTGGCCGATCCACGTTCCCGTCTGAGCCGCGCGAACATTGTCAACACGTGCGGCAAGTGCCACACGGGCTCTCACCGCAGGTTCGCCGGATACCTCACCCACGCCACGCATCACGATCCAGAAAAGTACCCGTTCCTGTTCTGGACCTTCTGGGGGATGACCACGCTCCTGCTGGGAACGCTGACCATCTCCGGATTACACACGCTGGTATGGCTGCCGCGGTCCCTGCAATATCGGAAGGAACTGAAAGCGACTCACGACGGGCATGGCGAGGTGTATGTGCGCCGCTTCCGGCGCTTGCATCGCAACCTGCACCTGATCGTGATTTTCAGTTTTTTCGGACTCGCACTGACCGGGATGATGCTGAAGTTTTCGTATGCCAAGTGGGCGCAGGTCCTCGCGCGGCTGTTTGGGGGCTTCGAAGCGGCGGGCTGGATTCACCGGTTCTGCGCCGTCTTGACGTTTACCTATTTCGCCATCCACATCTGGGACCTTCTGCGGAAGAAGAGACAGAGCGGAAAGTCCTGGCGACGGTTCCTCCTGGATCCGGAGGGGATGCTGTTTAGCGGGAATGACTGGCGGGAATTGGTCGGATCGGTGAAGTGGTTCCTCGGCAAAGGCCCGCGGCCCGAGTACGGCCGCTGGACGTATTGGGAGAAGTTTGACTACTTCGCCGTGTTCTGGGGCGTCGCCGTGATCGGCTCCACCGGCCTGCTGCTGTGGTTCCCGACGGTCTTCACCCGCTTCATGCCGGGGTGGATGATCAATGTGGCGACTACCGTCCACAGCGACGAGGCGCTGCTGGCTGTTGGATTCATCTTCACCATTCACTTCTTCAACACACACTTCCGTCCGGAAAGGTTCCCGATGGATACGGTGATCTTCACCGAAGGCGTGCCGCTCGAGGAGTTCAGACGCGACAGGCCGCGGGAGTACCAGCAGATGGTCGAGAGCGGAGCACTCGAAGCGAACCTGATGCCACCGCCCGTACCGCTGGCTGTGAAGATCTGGAAGCGGCTGGGTTACGCGGCGCTGACGATCGGCTTGCTCCTGATCGCGCTCATCATCTACGCGCAGTTGATTGCATACCGGTAGGTACGGCCTGGGATCGTCCGGCCGCTACACGCTGGCGACCGGACAGGGCGACTCGCGGATGATTGCGTAGGCGTTGGTACGTAGGCGTCCAAACACGCCGGCTGCCGAACCGCGGCCGATGACGAGCATGTCCGCTTTGATCTGTTCGGCAAGCTTGCAAATGACCTTCGGTGCGTCGCCGCTTTCGACGATGAGCTCGGCTTTGGTCCCGGCACACTGCTCAAGCTTCGCGATTTCCACCCTGACCTGCCCGGCAAGATGATCCCGCCATTCGGGGTCGTGATACTCGCCTGCGTGACCCTCGATCGACGCCGTCACGTGGACCAGGTGAAGCCGCGCTCCGCACGAAGAAGCCATCCAATTCGCCCACTCAAGAGTTCGCGCGCTCTGGTCGCCGAGGTCGATCGCAGCCAGCACGTTGCGGAACGCGATCGACTCGATGGGGGGTGCTTCCTCGAGATGGACGCCTGTCAAAACGGGGCAATCGGCGTCGTGCAGCACCTTGGCCGTCACCGAGCCGAGAATAAACCGCCTGAACGGCCCGTAGCCGTGGGTCGGCATCACGATAAGGCCTACGCGTTCGGCATGCGCGTGCCCGACAATGCAGCGTGCGGGATCGCCTTCCAGCAAAACGCGCTTAACGACGACATCCTGGAGCTCGCGCTCCATGTAGGAGTTCAGCTCCTTGCGAACGTGGGCCGCGCGGCTGGCGAACAATTCGTTCAACACCGAACCCCCAACTTCGAGAGCGCTGAACTCGTAATGGGGGGGCGGAAGGACGTGCAGCAGCGTGAGTTCGGAGCCGAACTGGGCGGCCAGAGCTTCGGAATATCGCACCGCGCCCTGACAGCGTCCGGAGAAATCGACCGGCAAGAGGATCCTGTCCAGTGAGGGCATATGGGGCCTCCTTCCGCTTCTGAAACTACCAAAAAAAAACGGCTATTGCTGCCCGCCGTTGGAAGCCAGGCCGAGTTGCGTCAGGATCTCGGGTGCCGTCTCTTCCATCGCCAGGAGTTGGTGGCAAGAGTTGCAGTCCTGGGAGACCTTCCGGCCGCCGGCGCTGGTGTGCGCGTCGTCGTGGCAACGGAAGCACCCGGGAAAGTCGGTATGGCCGATGTTGTTCGGATATACGCCCCACGTGACCTTCATCTGAGGGAACACATTGCGGTAGTAAATATCCAGCAGACCCCCCGCGGAGCGAACGATGTCCTGACGTCTCTGCCTGTAGACCTCCGGATAACGCTCGCGAAAGAAGGCGGCGAGGGCAGCAGGGATCGCCTTGGCCGCTTCCTCACGGGTAGCGTAGTTCTTCTTCAGGAGCTCGACGCCGGTCTTTTTGATGAACGGCAGATCGCGTGGGATCCGCCCGTCAGACATGGCGCGGTCGACCGCGCGCTCGGGCAGATCGAAGACGTGCGTCGGACGGTTATGGCAGTCCATACAGTCCATCTCCCGCACCGCGGTCTGTTGCGAGTTCGGTTTCACACCCTCAGCGCGGTAAACGGTCGATTTCCCATTGCTGTCGGTGTACTCCACCCAGGGAATCTCCTGGCGCGCTTCATCGGTGTGCCCGTACCGGATGACGATTCCCGGCCCGAGGTGCGTACCGTGAATGCCGGGGCCGCGGGCGCCACCGCCGATGCGCATCAGCAGGACCGTCTTGCTCATGGTGTTGGTTTCGTCGTCGGCGAACTTCTCGACGATCCGTAGCTTGTCCCCGCCGTACTTCTGAGGCCAGTGGCAGGCCTCACAGGTGTCACGGGCGGGCCTCAGGTTCTTTACCGGAGTCGGAATCGGCCGCTCGTAGGTGTTGAAGGTGACCGCGAAGACCTGCCACGCGCCGGAGAGCTTGCTCTTCACGAACCAGGATGCGCCCGGCCCGATGTGGCACGCCACGCACTCCACCCGGGAGTGGGGTGAATTCTGATAGGCCGCGTATTCAGGCGCCATCACTGTATGGCAAGTCTTCCCACAGAAAGCCACGCTATCCATGTACTCGACCGCCGTGTAAGTAGCATGGCCGGCGATGATGACATTGACGAACGAGGTGACTCCAATGAACTGCACAAGACGCCGGAAGTCGACGTTCCGAAGGTTTAGCGGCGGGAAATCCGTCGGGTAGGATCCCCGGCGCCGCTCCCCGCGGAACCGGATGTAGATTCCAACGGGGATGATCGCCAAGCCGAACAGAAACACCCCGGGAAGAATTAGGAACGCGGCGATGCCGAAATAGGGGTTGTCGACCTTGTGGCTCACCGTTGAAGGCAGAAGGAAGATCCACAATATGGCTGAAGTCGTGACTAGAACGACTCCGATCAGGCTCAGCCAGTTGTTCGAGAGATGAATAACGGGAGACAGCCATCCGCGTAGAGGGGACCGTGGGGTGCTTGGATTCGTCATGTTTTGGTGGAGTCACCCGACGGCGCGTGCGGCCCGTGATGGGGCCGGTTTCGAGGGCTGTATCCAGTCAGCCAAGCCGTATCCAGCGGGTAGACATCCGGATCGAAGATCACAGAATACAGGTGCCAGACGACGATCGCAAGCGTCGCCAGGACTGCCTCATAGAAGTGAATCGCGGTGGCAATGTCGAGCCAGGTCTTCGGCAACCAGCGCAGGCTGAGATTCACGGCCCACAGCGCAACGCCCGTGATTGCCATGACCACGGTCCCCCACGCGACGGCCCAATACTCGGCTTTCTCGATATAACCGTGCGACGAGAGGGCGGGCTTCGTCGAGCTAAGTCCGAAAAGCCAAGCCATATTCTGCAAGCTTTCCCTCACGTCGGACACTTTTGGCAGCATCGCGTACCAGTGCTCGCGCAGTTTCCTGTTCACGATCAGCGACACCGCATGCATGACCGCCGCTGCCATCATGACGACAGCGGCGACGCGGTGCACCGTGGCGCGCAGCGGAAACGCCGACTCCCACATCACCAGAGGCCTGGCCCACCACTGATCGGGATACTTGAGGGCGAAGCCGGTCCAGACCAGCACGCTGAACGATGTCAGCAGCAACGCGTGTTGGATCCGCTCGAACGGGAACATCCGAAATTCGGCGACCACAGGGTTGTCCGCCGTCGAGGCGGAGCGGAACATCAAGCCAGGGACACGCGACCGAAATCGCAGTTGCAGCACCTTGCGTACCCAGTCACCAAAGTTGTGGAGTGCCATCAGCCCGATCACTATCGGGATCGTGACAAGGTAAATCTCACGCACCCAAAGGACACCGGCGGGCTCCTTACCCCCTGCGAGAAGGTGCACGGGACCGATCGCAAACCGCCGGCCCGCGCCAGGATGGCACTTGCCACAGGTTGACGGCAGGTTTTTGGCGCTCACCATCGATTTCGGGTCGGACGAGGGCAGAATGTCGTGATACCCGTGACAACTGGCGCAATTGGCGACGGATTGCGAGCCTGCCTTGCCGGCTAGCCCGTGGAAAGAGGCATCAAAACTGAGCACACGGTCCGCCGGCAACCCGAACCGGCGTGACAGGCGCAGGTCGCCGTGGCAGCGGCCGCAGGTCTCACGGATCCGGCCGGCGCTCACCGGCGATTCCGATCGGCCGGGCGCGATAATGGAGTGCTCACCGTGGCAGTCAGTACAGATCGGAGCGGCCGTATTCTTTGCCGCGAGCGCCTTGCCGTGAACGCTTCCCTTGAAGCGCTCCGCGATCTCGCTGTGACACATTCCGCACGTGTCCGGAGCCGCCGTGCGGAACGCGATCGAGTTGGGCCGCTGGATTTCGTGAATGTCTCCGTGACACACGGCGCAGTCGGGTGCGGCCTCGTTGCCTTTGGCGCGCGCGAGCCCGTGGACGCCGCGGGCCTCGTCGCGAGCGATGTTGTCGTGGCAGTCCGCGCAGGCCGGTTTGACGGTCTTCTTCGGGTGGGGGTACGCAGTGATCTCCGAGTGACAACCGGCGCAAGTCAGCGCGGCGTGGGGCGTGTTTTCGAGCTTCTTGACCTGGTCATGGCACGAGGCGCAATCAACGGCCTCCTGCCCGAGGAGAGCCGGAGAAAGAGCGGCGGCCCAAAGCAGGAAGCATAGTTTTGTACGGAACAGATTATTGCGAATCACTACGTTTCCCGTCAGGGCCTCCTTCTCGAGTTCCTCTAGCCAGTGTACTGAGAGTTTCCGATCCAGGCCTGATAAATATAGGCTGCGGCGAGAGCCAGTCCAGTGAGAACCGCAAGCAACGTCAAGATCTTGCCCCAGCGCTCAATGGACTCCAGTTTCTTCGCCAATTAGCAGTAGCCGCCGCCTCAACTGCGCTCACATGGATCGAGTCGTCCTCTGCCTTGCCAACGAGGCTACGGTAAATGGCCAGGGCGACGACGACGGCAGCCAGTATGACCCAACCAATGGCAAAAGGAATCAGGTTCATCAGTTATAAGTTCGTTTCAGCAATCAGCCTCGCGCCATCGTTCGCAGCGCCCGCACGAACCGTCGACGCCGCGCGGCGCAAACTTTCTTTTCAACCGCAACCTTTAGAAACACCAAGACTTACAACGCTCACCAGTGCAAAACTTCGTTCCAGCCCGCAGTCGAACAGGGGAGACGACTACCTGCCACGCGCCTTTGGCGGCCCCGGCGGGCGGCCCGGAGTTGGCTGATCGGGATGAGAGGAACCCTTCCTCAACTCGTTCAGGCGCAGACGTGCGGCCAGGATCGCCAGCACCGCCGTGTTGATCGGATCGTTCTCAAAAACAACCGAGACGATGCCGGCTTCCCACGCCAGCGACAGATGCGCAGGATCGTTTCTTGTAATCAAAACGACCCGCTCCGGATTGGGCAGAGACGAAGGCAGCCGATCAAACGCCTCGGAATCGACGACGAGTACGCCGTCGATTCTGGGATCCGGCAACTCCACACAGCGCACTTCCCACGTACCGTTACGCTTCAGCGTCTCCTCGAGAGCCTTGGCGTAGTTCGTGTTCGCGATGGAGAGTTGAACTGTTTCCATGGCCGGCATTGCGAACCAGCGACCTGGTGATCAGACTACGGGGTTACGCACCCCTGCAACGACTTCTTCTTCTCGTAGCACTTTCCGACGTCGTTGAGATCTTTCGAATTCGCTTTCACGTGGCAAACGGTGCAGCCCTTTTTCTCCTTCTTGGTGTACTCCGGCTTTCCAAAAGAACGGGACGTGTTGACAAGTAGACCAGCGCACAACGCAAAAAGGGGAAGGGCCAACTTCAAGAACCGCATGTCGAATAATCCTCCACATCAGAACAAAGCAATCTTGTTGCCAATTCATACTTCTCGCAAACAAATTGATACAAATAGAGTTACGCGCCAATCGCGAATTTTGTAGTTAACGCCGGGTGCGGAACCTGGCGGTCCGGCGTCGAGACCTCAATCAGGTGGGTGAATTCGCGCACTGCCTGCGAATAGCTGGTATACTGAAAACAGATTTCGCTGGCTTTCCATGTCGAAACTGGTTCCCGAGTGGCAGCGCGCAAACGTCCTGGAGGCTGTGTTCGATCAGCTTTCTGACGCTCTGGTGCTATACGATCAGTCCAACGTCATCACAGGAGTGAACGAGGCCGCCGAGAAGCTCTTCGGGATGTCGGCGGAGGAGATGGTGGGACGGGAGTGCGGGGAAGTGTTCCGCTGCGGCACCTGCGAATCGGGATGCGGCATGCTGGCGGGACTCTCGCAGGCTCCCACGATCAGCAACTCAACCGTCCGGCTTCACACCGACAACGGGCGCGAGCGGCTTGCGGTTATCCGGACCAGGCAAATCCTCGACGACACGGGACGGGTGAACGGCGCGGTCGCCACGATAAAGGATGTGACCGAAGAGGTTGCCCCCCAGAACCGGGAGATCATCGCCGAATCCCAGGGCATGAGGGAGGTCCTGCAGTTCGTACGCCGCGTAGCGGCGAGCGAGGCCACCACCATTCTGCTGGAGGGCGAGAACGGAACCGGTAAGGACCTTGTCGCCAAGACACTCCACTACCAAAGCCTGCGCCAGGCTGAGCCATTTATCGCGATCAACTGCGCCGCCATCCCGGACACCTTACTCGAGAGTGAGCTGTTTGGGTACGAAAAAGGCGCATTTACCGACGCCCGGGCGCAAAAACGCGGCATCTTTGAGCTGGCCGACAAAGGGACACTGTTCCTCGACGAAATCGGCGAGATTCCGCTGATGTTGCAGGCGAAGCTCTTGCGTGTGCTCGAGGAGCAGTGCTTCCGGCGGCTGGGTGGGCTCAAGGACATCAAGCTTGACCTTAGGGTGGTGGCGGCAACCAACAAGAATCTGCGGGAGGCTGTGCGCGAGGGCGCTTTCCGGCAGGACCTGTACTTCCGGCTCAACGTGATCCATATCACCATCCCCCCTCTGCGCGAGCGCACCGAAGACATCATGCCGCTGGTGAAGTTCTTCGTCGAGCACTACAACACGAAGTTCAAGCGCCACGTCGAAGGGGTGACACCGGACGCAGCGCGGCTGCTAATGAACCACGACTGGCCTGGCAATGTTCGCGAACTTCGCAACGCGATCGAACGGGCGATGATTCTCGAGGAATCGTCCTACATCACCTCCGCCAGCCTGCCGATCAGCATCAGCCAGTCCTCAGCACGGCAGTCCTCGTCCGCTCCCGCGGCGGCGATTCCGGATGCTGGTCTCTCGCTCGAAGACAACGAGAGATTGCTGCTGGTTAAGGCGCTCGAAAAGACAAAGGGTAACCAGACACAGGCGGCACGTCTACTGAAGATCACCCGGGATACACTCCGTTACAAGATGAAGAAGTTCAGCCTTCGCTAAGGCGGCCGCCAGCCCTCAAACCCGGGGACTCAGTCGCGGCTCGGGAACCCCATCTCATCGACGTAGATGTCCATGAACTCCGGATCCTCGGCGAGGGAGATGTGCTCGACTCGGGCACGCAGGTTCGCGTAGGCCTCGCGCCCATCGCCCTGGAACAACGCGAGCTTGGCGCCGAGCAAGGCGGTGTTGCCCGCCGGATGGACGAGATCGAGCGGGAAATCGAGCAGTCCGATCCGCCGGGCGCTGGCGCGGTTGATGTAGTTGCCGAAGGCGCCGGCGAGGTAGAGGCGCTTGACGGCGGCGGGTTCGACACCCCTGCGCCGACAGACGATTCGGATGCCGGCGGCGATCGCCGCCTTCGCAAGCTGCAACTCCCGCACGTCCGCCTGCGTGATGGACACCGGCGGCGCGAGCGGCCAGGCGCCCTTCCCGGGTAGGCGGCCGTTCGGGGCAACGGCGCCGGAGTCGAGACCCGCGGCCACGGCGTCCACGAGCCCACTCCCGCAAATCCCGCGCGGTTCCACGCCGCCGAGGGCGTGACATACGAGCCGCCCGCCCGACAGATGGACCTCAGAGATGGCTCCGGTGGAGGCACGCATCCCCATCGAAATACGCCCCCCCTCGAATGCCGGTCCGGCGGCGGTCGACGCGCAGACAATCCGCTCGCGATTCCCGATGACGATCTCCCCGTTAGTCCCAAGATCCACCAACCCGACCACCTCGTCCGACTCGTGCATCCGCACGGCGAGCACCCCGGCCAGGATGTCGCTGCCGACGAATCCCCCGAAGCAGGGGAGGAACCGGACGGGCGTCCCAGCTACGCACGTCCAGTCTAAATCGCCGGCGCTGAAAACTTCCAGCCCGTCGCGAACGGCTTCGAATGGCACGTGGGATAGCGGCTCGACCGGAATGCCACAGAACAGGTGGTGCATCACAGTGTTGCCGACGATGGTCACCTCCGTGAGCTGGGGCTCTGAAGCACGCCCCTCCAGCAGTTCGCAGACCAGTTCCCCGATCTGCCCGCGGATAGTGGCCGCGAGCTTTTCGGCGCCGCCGGCGGTCATCGCGAACTGAATCCGGCTCATCACGTCCGCGCCCCACGCGGCCTGCGGATTGAGCGCCGTCCGTACGCCGAGCACGCGGCCGGTCGCAAGATCCAGCAGTTGCGCCACCAGCGTGGTAGTACCCAGATCGACCGCGACTCCAAGGCCCTCCCGCGGAGTGAACTCGAACGTGGAATCGTCACTCAGAATGACTGTCTCCCACTGAGCGATATCGAGCGTGATGTCGGCTTCGGCGACGCCGCGGCACGCAAGCCGCCAACCCCGCTCGATCTCGGAGGCGGAGAGAATCACCTGCTCGTCGAGGCTTGCGAACAATTCGCCCGAAACGAGCCGGACGCGGCAGCCTCTGCAATCCGCCTGGCCGCCGCAGGGGAACTCGACGCCGTACGGGAACAGAACATCCTGAAGCGGCGTACCACGCTTCACTTCAAGCGTGACGCCGAGGGGCTCGAGTCGGATGCGTACGAGGTGCGTCATCGGCTGGATCTGGCGTATTGGGTAAGGGCGCGAATGTTCTCGAGCGGGGTGTCGCGGACTACTTCACAGCCGGCGGAGACGACGTAGCGCGGCCCGGCGTCACGATGACATTTGGCGATCGCCTCGCGAACGGTAGCCGGAGTGCCGCCCCGGAGAACGCTCACCGGATCGATGTTCCCGAGCAGGATCTGGTCGGGACCCATCCGGGCCCGGGCCTCGGCCATGGGTGCAGGCCAGTCAAGGTCCACGATGTCCGCGCCGACACGCCCCATGCCGTCCAGTATCCGGCGCGTCCGGCCACAGATGTGCAGTCTTACGCGGGCGCCGAGCGCCCGGAGACCCTCGATCAACCTCTCTTCGTAAGGTTCAACAAACTCGTGGTAGACCGCGGGGCCGACCAGCGATGCAGCCGCGTCACCGACGCCGATCAGTTCCGCGCCCGCTTCCACTTGTGCGTGTGCGAAGCGCAGCTCCATCTCGACGACGAACTCGAACAGGTCGCGTACGAAGGCCGAATCGTCCACGAAGTCGGTCATCAGGTTGTTAATACCGCGTAGATCGGCCGCCATCGCGCATGGTCCCTCGACCCAGCCCTCGATGAGCTTGTCGCCGCCGGCCCGCTCCTGAAACAGGGCCAGCGCCTTCACGCGGTCGTGCATGCGCCCGCCGCCGAGCGGATCCGGAAACGTCAGGCTCGCCAGGGCGGTCTTGTCAGCCAGAAGGGCCTGGCTCTCGATGATGGCGGGCGGCTGGTTATCGAAGAACTCGACTGCGGCGCCAAGGTCGGAGGCCTCCCGGGCGGGATCGGAGATGGCCGACACGTAATCGAAGTCGAACTCCTCCGCCGTGCGTAGCTGCGCCTCGACCATCACGCGGTGGTCGGTCGCGTAACGCCCGTAGTGCACCCCGATCCGGTCGGCGGCGAACATCATCGTGATCGGCATCAGGGGCAGGCAGTCCACCGGACGGCCGTCGATCATCGCGAGAATCCGCTCTCGGCCGTTCATGCGTCTTCCGCCGCGATGATACCGTTGTCCAGCTTGACGACGATGCGCTGGCCGGGCTGAACCACGAGAAAATCTCCGTCGTCCCATGGGCCGTCCGCCAGTGTCCGGAACAGACGCAGATCGCCCTGAACTTTCTCGAACGTCCAGCCTCTTTGCGCCGCCTCCCCGCGAACCTCGCGCTCGAAACTGCCGTCCGGTTCGACCCCCATCTCAATGTAGGTGAACTGCCGGTAGTGCTTGGTCAGCTCCTCGTAGAGATACCGGGCGTCGTCCTCTCCGTACTTGGCCACCAGCTCCTCGTAGGAGAACGTCATCTGGCGGTCGAGCATATGGAGATTCTTTCCGCGCTCGATCCAACCGGTCGTCTTGAAATACACGCCCGGGTGGCTGTTGAAATAGTCGAGATACCGCCGGCGGCTGCCGAGGAAAAGAGTAATACAATCGTGCGCTCGCGGAACGATGATCGGAATTGTCCGCGCCACAAGGCCGCCAATGCCATTTCCGCAGAGGGCATACCCCAGCAGGACGGCTTCATACTTTGAGGCGTCGACGCGATCGATCGTCTCCTGGAGGCGTTTGCGCATTCCGTCACTGCCCATATCGTGGAGGCCTTTGGGCAGAAACTCAGCGTCCACCTGGTTCACCGAGCGGGACACCACCGCACAGAGCTCACGGTACAGAACTTCGCAGGCGATCAGCTTCAGACGCATAGAGACCCAGGAAAAAGGCATTGTACCGAAGGCTTGGGGGCCGATGTACGGTGGACCGTCCTGTCCAAGCTTCGCGGGCCGCGGTCCTGCTGGAGCGGTTCAGGCGCGAACCGCCTGGCAGACGGCACGGATGAATTCGGGCGTGGTACCGCAGCAGCCGCCGATGAAGGAAGCGCCCGCCTCGATCAGCGCCGGTACGTGGGAGGCGAAGTCGGCCGGCGTCGTCGTGTAGACGGTCTTCCCGCCGGCGAGTTCGGGAAGTCCGGCATTGGCTTTGATCCAGATCGGGCGATCCGTGGCCTCCTTCAGCCGGCGGCAGACCGGCACATAGCCCTCGATACCCTGCCCGCAGTTCGAGCCGATCACGTCGGCGCCGGCTTCGACCAGTTCCCGCGCGATTTGCTCGGGCGTGTTGCCCATCATGGTCCGGTCCCTGTTTCTGCCGGTATCGAAAACCATACAGGCAACTACCGGAAGCCCGGTCGCAGCGGCAGCACGGACGGCGATCACGGCCTCCGCAAGGTCTGACATGGTTTCGATGACGATGGCGTCCGGCCGGCCTGCGGCGAGAGCTTGCGCTTGTTCTTCGAAGGCTCCGGCGAGTTGCTTTTCAGTGACCTCACCGCTCATCAGCAGCTTGCCTGACGGTCCCATTGAGGCGAAGACGAAGGCGCCACCATCCGCCGCCGTTTGCGAGATCCGGACGCCAGCCAGGTTGAGTTCGGCGGTCTGGGCGGCGAGTCCATGGGCTTCGAGCGTAATACGGTTGGACCGGAAGGTATTGGTTAGAATGACACGGCTTCCCGCGTCGACGTAGCTGCGCGCGACATCTTCCACAAGCCCGGGACATGAAACATTCCAGGTGTCGGCAAGCTCGCCGGGCGTCAGGCCGAGCACCTGAAACTGCGTGCCCCAGGCACCGTCAGTGACCACCGGTCCGCCGGCGATCAGTTGTTCGATCAGAGGCTTCACTTCGCGACTAGGCGACGGGCAATCTGCACAGCGACGTTTGCGTTCTCGCCGTATCCGTCGGCGCCGATCTCGTCTGCGTACTGCTGGGTCACCGGAGCGCCGCCGATGATGACCTTGGCCTTCTCACGAATGCCGGCACTGGTGAGGGCGTCGATCGTCGTCTTCATCGAGGGCATGGTGACCGTGAGCAACGCGGAGAGGCAGACGATGTTGGCGTTCTTTTCTTTGACCGCTTGGACGAACTTCTCGGGAGCAACGTCGGCGCCGAGATCGATCACCTCGAAACCGCCCCCCTCGAGCATCGACGAAACCAAGTTCTTGCCGATATCGTGAAGGTCGCCCTTGACCGTACCGATGACCACCCGGCCCGCTGGCTGCGCGCCGCGTTCCGCCAGCAGCGGGCGAATCAACTCGAGCGAGCCCTTCATCGCCCGTGCCGCGAGCAGCAACTCAGGAACAAAGTACTCCTCGCACTCGAATCGGCGCCCCACTTCGTCCATCGCCGGGATCATCGCCTTGTTGACCAGCTCCAGCGGGTCGGAGTTGTCGGCCAGCGCTTCCTTCGTCACAGCAACGGCGGTCTTGGAATCTCCATTCAGAATCGCGTCGTACAACTTGCTCGTATCAGCCATGAAGCCTTACCTTTCGTCCGTTGAACTCGTTAACCGCATCAATCATAGCAATTATGTTCTCAACCGGCGTCCGGGCCTGGATGTTGTGGATTGTGTTGAATACGAAGCCGCCGCCGGGCGCGAACACACGGCATCGCTCGAGCACCTGCTCCCACACTTGGGCCGGCGTCCCGAACGGCAACACCTTCTGCGTATCCACTCCGCCACCCCAGAACGTAAGCCGGTCACCGAATGATGACTTGAGATGTTCGGCGCCCATACCGACCGCCGAACATTGCACAGGATTCAGGATGTCGAAACCGGACTCGATGAATTGCGGGATAAACCGTTCGACCGAACCGCAGGAATGCTTGAACGTCTTCCAGTTGGTGTTCTTGTGAACCCAGTCGTTCACTGCTTTGTAGTACGGAAAGTATAGGTCGCGGAACGTGCCCGCCGAGCAGAACGACGACGTCTGCGTGCCGAAGTCGGTGCCACAAACCCAGATCACGTCCACGGCGTCGCCGACTACTGTGCGAATCTTCTCCAGGTTCGCCAGCCCGACCTCGCACTGATACGAGAAGATCCTGTGGACGTAGTCCCGGCGGCTGGTGGTGGACATGTACCACTCGGCAACGTCGCGGATACCCTTCGGGTGCTTGAGGAACGGCCCCGGCACAAGCGCGATGTCGCCGAACGCCGTGCCACCGAAACCAGCGATCACGGCGCGTCCGGAAACGGATACCCGCTTCGCCTCTGTGGCGAAATGAGCGAGGTCTGCGTCGCCGATCGGCTTGAACTCCTCGAGGTTGTCTTCGACGTTGAGATTGGCCTCGTCAATCGGCTCCTGGCGGATAATGCTGTCGAAGAAATAGCCGTCCTTCGGCATCCGGCCGCTGGGTGGGACCGACGTGTCGCCTTCGGGGTAAATCAGCGCATCGCCCTTGGCGTCTCTGGTGATGCGGAAGCCTTCCGGCACGAGCACATCGAGTCCCTGATCGGTGCGCCACTCGCGCCAATTCTCATTGGGAAACCCGAACATCGTCTTGCGCGAGCAGATGCCGTCGACGTCGAGGCCCATAGCCTCCTTCAGGTCGTCGTCGATCCACCCGAGCATCTGATACGGCTCGTGGACTTTGACGGGCCGTTTCTCGAGGCGGAAGAAATCGCGCAACGCGGCCACGCAACTGACGTGGATTCCGGTGACCGCGGTCCCGCCGAAGTCCACCGGGACCCGGTCTGGTTCCCGGTGGTTCAGGGCGGAAAGGACTCTCTCTTTGGATGTCATCTCGACCATCGCTTCGGTCCGGCCTCAGTCAGCGATCGGGGAACTTCGTCCTGGAACAGCTTGAAGTTCTCAATGAAGCGGGCCGCCAACGCGTCGTACTTTCGGAAGTACTCCTCGCGGTCGCCCCAGGTGTTGGAGGGATCGAGGATGTCCGCCGGGACTCCCTCGCAGGCCTCGGGAACGCCGAACCCGAAAATGGGGTCTTGACGGAACTTCGCGTTGCGGAGTTTCCCTTCCAGCACATTGTCAAGCAAAGTTCGCGTGTGCTGAATGCTGATGCGCTTGCCCACCCCGAAGGGGCCGCCGGTCCAACCGGTGTTCACCAGCCAGCAGTCCACGCCATGCCTCACGATCTTGGATCGGAGCAGTTCAGCGTAGTCGTGCGGATGGTGAACCATGAAGGGCGCCCCGAAGCACGTGCTGAACGTGATCTCGGGTTCAATGCCGAGTCCCATCTCCGTCCCGGCGAGCTTGCTCGTATAACCGGAGATGAAATGATACAGAGCCTGCTCAGGGCTCAGGCGCGCGATCGGCGGCATCACGCCAGAGGCGTCGCACGTCAGGAAAATGACGTTCTTCGGGTGCCCGGCCATCTTCTCAGGTACGGAGTTGTCGATGTATTCCAGAGGGTAGACCGCGCGCGTGTTTTCGGTGATACGGTCGTCGTTCAGATCCAGCCGGCGCGTCAGCGGATCCATGACCACGTTCTCGATGATCGTTCCGAACCGGCGCGTGCAGGCGTAAATCTGTGGCTCGGCCGAGGCCGACAGACGGATCACCTTGGCGTAGCAACCGTCCTCGACGTTGAAGATCCCATTGTCGTTCCAGCCGTGCTCATCGTCGCCAATCAGCCGCCGCTTAGGGTCCGCCGAGAGCGTGGTCTTGCCCGTTCCGGAGAGGCCGAAGAACAGCGCCGTGTCGCCGTCCGGGCCAACATTGGCCGAGCAGTGCATCGACATGACGCCCTCGAGCGGCAGGAGGAAGTTCAGCACTGTGAAGATGGTCTTCTTCATCTCGCCGCCGTACATCGAACCGCCGATCAACGCCAGCCGGGCGGAGAAGTTCGCGATGATAAACGTCTCGCTGCGCGTCATGTCCACCAGTGGATTGGCGAGGAACGACGGCGCGCAGATGATGGTGAACTCCGGCACGTGTTTCTTCAACGCTTCCTGCGTCCGTGGCTTCAGGAACATCGTGCGGACGAAAAGGCTGCTGAACGCTTTCTCGGTAATCACACGGACGGGAAGCGAGTTCGCCGGATCGGCCCCCGCGAACAAATCCTGCACAAAAACGTCACGGCCTTGAAAGAACGCCTGCATGCGGGCCAGCAGCGCATTGAAGTTTTCGGGGTTGTACGGCCGGTTATACTCACCCCACCAGACGTGCTCTTCGGTTTTCTGCTCGCGGACGATGTATTTGTCGGCGGCTGAGCGGCCTGTGTGCTTGCCGGTGTGAACCACCAGCGGTCCCTGGTGCGCCACCCTCCCCTCGCCGCGGAAGATGGCCTCTTCGTAAAGGGCGCCGGTCGGCAGATTCCAATAGACCTTGCGCGGATTGATGATGCCGTGATTCTTGAGACCGAAGTCGCTGGCCGCCTGGCCCGCTTCCTTCCAGGCCGGGGATTCGATGTCGTAGTAGATGTTCATGCCCAATCCCTCACCAGTTTCCGGCCACCGATGTAAAGCTCGTTGGGGGAGTTCGGGTCAATCGCCCACTGGATGCGTTCGATGCCCTGCTTGATCTCGCCCAGCGTGCCGCAGTAGCTAAGCCGGAGGTGGCCCTCGCGGCCGAATTCCTTGCCGGGCACCGTCACAACCCGCACCTTATCGAGCAGGAACTGCGCCAGCTTCTGCGACTCCTTGTTGTATGCACTGAAATCAGGGAAGCAGTAGAACGTGCCGCCCGGCTTGGTGACCTTCACGCCGGGGATGGCGTTCAGCCGCGCGACCATGACGTTGCGGTTGTTCTCCAAAGTCATGCGCAGGGTCTGGATGGAGGACTGGATTCCGTTCAACGCACCTACTGCCGCCCACTGCGACGGCGTAGCCGGCCCGGAGGTTTCCTGCGACTGAATGTTGGTCATCGCGCGGACCACCTGCTTATTGGCCACGGCCCAACCGATGCGGAACCCTGTCATCGCGTACATCTTCGACACGCAGTTGACGACGATGAGTTTGGAGCTTTCCGTGAGGTCCTTGGCGTACTCGTAGCAGTTGGTTGGAGTCTGGCCGTCGAAGATCAGCCGGTTGTAGGTGTCGTCCATGATCAGGTAGAGACTCTTCTTCTCGCAGAACTCGACAACCTGGGCGATGAACTCCTTGGAGTAGACCACACCGCTCGGATTGTTCGGGCTGTTGAGGATGATGGCCTTGGTATAGGAGCCGACGACCTCCGCAATGTCCTCGATGGTGGGCTGGAAGGTGCCGTCTTTGGGATGCGCCACCACCGGAACGCCGCCGGCGAGCTTGACCATTTCCGGGTAGCTCACCCAGTAAGGGGATGGGAAGACGACTTCGTCCTTTGGATCGAGGATCGTGTGCAGCAGCACCATGATTGACTGCTTCGCACCGCTAGACACGATCACGTTTTCCGGCGTGACCAGCCGGCCGTAGTACTCTTCCGTGTACCGGATGATCGCCTTCTTTAAGGCTGGAATACCGTCGGCCGGCGTATACTTGACGTCGCCTGTGTTCAGTACCGAGGTGCAGCTCAGGATGGCGTCCATCGGAGTTTTGCTCTTAGGCTCGCCGCCCCCGAGATGAATGACGGGCTCGCCTTTTTCCCGTAGAAGCGCTGCCGTTTCGTTCAGCTTCAGGGTCGGCGATTCCGCGATGGACCTTGCTAGTTGACTTAGACTCATAGCTCGTTAATCCTTCCGATATTACATTCCGGACCGCCCGGCGGGGAGGTGCGTTTACAGCTTTAACTTCGCGTCCAGCCTCTCGTTGCTTCGGAGCATTTCATCCCAAGTGACGACGCGATCACCGTAGGCGGCCATCCTGCCCAGCACCGCGGTCAGGTTACTGTCGACGCTCTCCGATGCATTGTTCAGGTACTTGCGCGTCCGTATGCTCTCGACAAAACTCCTGATGTTCGCGATCGTGCCAAGCCGGCCCGTGTCGTCCTTGTCCGTGCCGAGCCAGGGGTTGTCGCCAGTGATCTTCACCGCGCCCCCGTAATGGGCTTCGACCGTGCCTGCCGTTCCGTAGACGCGCATGCACATATCGTGGAAGCCCTTGATGAACTGGGCGGAACTAAAGTCCACGCGCACATCATTGGGATACCAGTAGGTGACCACGAAGTGGTCCCAGCAATCGCCGACGTCGACGCGCGCACGGCGCCCGCCAGTTCCGCACGCCTTCAACGGGTGCGAGCGCAGGTACCAGTTGCCGACGTCCAGCACATGGATGTTCTGCTCGACGATGATGTCGCCCGACAGCGTTTTATCGAATACCCAGTTGCTCAGCCGTGCCTGCGCCGGCGTCATGCCCGGCGTGTCCTTACGGTTCAGCCTGCTGGTGTGGTAGAAAATGTGGCCGAGCACAGGTGACCCGATTGCGCCGGAGTGCACCCGCGACACCGCTTCCTGGAACGCCGATGACGCGCGGGATTGGAAGTCCACCAGGAAGCTCAGTTTTCCTTTGGTCTTTCCGCCGCTGGCCAGAATGCTGCGGCAGCCCCACACATCGACCGCCGTCGGCTTGGCCAGATACACATGTTTCCCTGCGGAGACGGCCGCCTCCGCTTGTTCCGGGTGAAAATAAGGCGGGCTTTCGATCGCCACCGCGTCCAAATTCGATGCGACCAGGTCCCGGAACCCATCAAGCCCGCCGTAAAGGCGCGATGCATCCAACTTCAACTTTACCCGGGCCTCCTCGAGGCGCCCCTGGAAAGGATCCGCCGCGGCGACCACTCGGGTCGTGGTGAACTCCGTGAACAGATCGCAGATCCAGGAGCCGCGGCCTCCGTAGCCGATAATGCCGAGTTCGAGGGCCGAGTTGGCCTGCGTGCCAAAGACGGTCCGCGGTTTCAGCAGCAGCAAACCGCCTGCTGCTGCGGAGGTCTGGATGAACCTTCGGCGTTCCGTCCGCGGCTGGGTACAGTCCGGCATCGCGTCTCCTAAACGGGATTTGTACTATTGTAGCGATTCTTTTCAGACTCGCAAGTCCGGTGATTTTCCGACTGGTTTCAACCCTGCCGGCCGCCGTAGTCTACAATCGAAGAGGACACACTCCGCGGGCGCGTAGCTCAGGTGGATAGAGCATCGGCCTTCTAAGCCGAGGGTCGCAGGTTCGAGTCCTGCCGCGCCTACCACACTGCTCAAACGGATACGGTGGGAGGTGGCTGGCGGGGGCGAGAGGCCTTTTGGCTTGGTTCATGACGCCGGGTTGCACGTCCATCGCTCGCCAGTGAGGGTGATGACCGCCCAGGCTTCACCCACCCCAAAAGCATTCCTCGAAATCGCTTTTCACCGTTGGAACCTTCACCACAATGGAACGGTACTGGGCACCCGCATCTTCCGGGCTAGTACAATGTGCTGCTCAAGCAGTACCGGAAACTATTTACTTAAAGGCACTTGGGCTCTTAGAGTTTAGGAGTATCGACCCGGAAACGATAGGGAGTCTCCGAGTGCGAGTGTTTTCCAAAGGTGCAGCGGTTCTCGCCGGGCTTCTTGCCCTTGAGGCGAGTACCAGCCTGAACCAGGAATTCGAACCTCCGTCTTATGCTGAAGATCCCAGGGTGTCGACTTTAAGCCGATTCTTCGAGGAGAAGGACTCGCCTGTCGCCTATCTGGCGCGTGACTTTATTCTGGTTGCGGATTGGAACGGCCTGGACTGGCGGTTGCTCCCGGCGATCGCGTTCGTCGAATCGGGAGGCGGAAAGGCTTTTCGGAACAACAATATTTTCGGCTGGGACAACGGAAACTGGCCCTTTCCGTCCATTAGAGCGAGCATCCACTTTGTCGGCGAACGCCTGAGCGCATCCCAACTATACGAACATAAGAACGTAGCTGAAAAACTCGCAACGTACAACCCACACTCGCATTATCCGCTCCTTGTCACATCCGTTATGGACGAGATCGGACCTTCACAGTTCCCACCGACGAACTAAGTGGATTGAGCCGCAGCCCGTACTCCACTTAGTAACAGCTCTGATCTCTATGGATCAAGCCGCCGGTACAAATTCTTGGCCGAGGGTCGGACGTTTGAGCCGTGCCGCGTCAACCCGCCAGCCGACGGACATGCCCGGTCCGCCGCACAGGACCGCGGGGCATAATAGACAGATGCAAACCGCACTGGCGCCAGCCGGGGTAGCGGAAGGGCGGGCGGCGCCGGAACGATTCCTGCCGCTTGACGCGTTCCGCGGCCTGATCATGGTCCTCCTGGTTTCCGACGGGTTCGGCCTGCGCGCTCTCGCCAAACACCCGGTCTTCCACGGTCTCGCGGAACAGTTTGAACACGTCCCGTGGGAAGGAGCGGTGTTCTATGACACGATTGCGCCGGCGTTCCTGTTCATGGTCGGGATGGCCGTGCCGTACGCACTGGGCCTCCGCACCGAGCGGGGCGCCACGTTCCGCGACAACTTGCGGCATGTTGCCATGCGCTCGCTGCGCCTGATGCTGTATTCCCAGGTATTGATCTCGATTCAGTCGCACCGGCTGCACTTTCAGATGCACAACATTCTGACGCACATCGCCGTGGCGTACTTCCTGTGCTTCCTGATCATGCAATGGCCGTTCCGCTACCAGGCGCTGGCGGGAGTGGGACTGCTGGCGGCGCACACGTCGCTGTTCTTCTTGTTCCCCGGACCGGACGGCCCGTTTACCAAGACCGGCAACATCGGCGCCGTCTGGGACCGCGCGCTGATGGGGTACAACTACGCGTCCTGGACCACCAACCTGAATATGATCAGCACAACCGCCAGCGCGCTATTCGGCGTGTGGGCCGGGAACCTGTTACGGAGCGGCCGCCCACGTTCCGAGCAGATGAAGATTCTGACAGTGGCTATGGCGGCCGGGTTCGCCAGCGGGCTGGCGCTTTCGCCTTGGGTGCCCATTATCCGGCGTATCTGGACGGCGTCCCTCGCACTGTACGCCGTGGGTTGGGTGCTACTCATGTTCCTAACGCTGTATGTGCCGATTGAAGTCGGCGGTTGGCGTAAACTGGCTTTCCCGTTCGTCGTGGCGGGCTCGAACGCAATCTTCATCTACACGCTTGACATGATCCTGCGGCGGTGGCTCGACGAGTCGGTCGCGGTGTTCACCGGAAAGTTCACGTTCCTTGGCGCCTTCGGCCCGGTAGCACAGAGTTGCGCGGTGCTGCTGGTGATGTGGTCTCTGTGCTACTGGCTCTACCGCCACAGGATCTTCCTCAGACTGTGAGAGCGCCAGGCGGCAGTTGACGTCACCGGTGGCAAGTAGCATAATCAGCCGGAATTAAAAGGAAATTCCCAGGATACGCCGATGGTAATTTTGCGCTTGGCAGGGTGGCGGGTTGCCGCCGCTGTGTTTTGGATCGCGGTGGCTTCGCCTGCCGCGCCGCGGCCGGATAGCGATCCGGTACTCCATCCCGGACCGGAGCAGGTCCCGGAGTGGGCTCAGCAGGGCAAGTATCGGTTCGCCCGGCTCGACGGGGGCCCGATTGAAATCCTCAAGACCGCCCGCTCCTCCTGGGGCATGCACTTCACCGCACGGGAGAAGGAGATCCTCGGCAACCTTTACTCCACCTACCGCGACCGGATGATCGACCTACTCGGGCAGGCCAACCTGAACTGGGTCTGGATCACCTGGAGCGTGGGCTACTCCTGGGAGGACGAGGCCCGGCAGCGGGACGAGTGCCGCACGCTCACCTCCAAGCTGCACGAGAAGGGCATTCGCGTGGCAGCTTACCTGTGCGCGGCGAGCATGTTCTGGGAGAGCATGTTTCGCGATGAGCCCCGCTCCACCCGGTGGCTCAGGTTCGACCCGCAGGGCGTGCCTTTCCGTTACTCCAGCGGGCGCGACCCACTGCGGTTCGTCGCCGACGTGTCCAATCCCGAATGGGTCGAGTACCAGAAGCGCCGCATCGGGGCGGCCATCGACGCGGGCGTGGACGCATTCTTCCTCGACAACACTTCCCAGACAGGGTGGTCGGATAACGAGACGATGGACCGGTACATCGGACGTTTGCGCCGCTACATCCGGGAAGAGAAGCGTTCGCCAGCGGTGCTGCTGACCAACTATGGACTGGCATCGAACCGCATCGTGCTGAACCGCAACATGGAGGTTGTGTTCAACGAGTACTGGGTGGAGCCGGGTGTCTTCGGGCAGGAGTGGAACGCCACCAACGTGCGGCGGATGAAGTACGTCCGCGGCGTGGTGCCGGAGTGGAAGCCCCTCATCTCCGAGTATTCGCGTTTCCACGAGGGGGACCGTGCTCACGGCTGGCTGAAGCCGAAATCAGCCCAGCTCGGGATCGCGGAGGCCGCGGCGTTCGGATCCGCTTATGCGTGGGACATGGAAGGGCCGTTTGATGCGGCTCTCGTCGACGGCGACGCCGGAGCACTCGAGACCTGGAGGGCGATCGGCAGATACAACGGCTTTCTGAAAGATAACGAAAACCTTTACTGGAAAGCGCGCGGCGCCGCACCCGTGGCAGTATTGATCTCCGAGCGTCGGCGCCGCAACGTGATCCAATTTGGATGGGACAAAGATGAGACCGGACTGTACGATTTACTGGCCAGCAACAGCGTGCTTCACGACATCCGGTTGGTCGACGCGCTGGAGGGAAAGCAACTTGCGGCCTATGCGGGAGTAGTAGTCCCTCCCTTTGTTGAGTCCTCGGCGCGGTTGACGGACGTGCTGAAGCGCTTCCGAACGAATGGCGGGAAGGTAGTCACGCTGAGCGAGACGCTGATCGAGAGCCTGGAGACGAACGAGTCCGCGCGGCGGGAGGTGCTGGAAAAAGTTCGTGGGCTCGCACCAGCCCGAATCGGGCTGGCGGTAGAAGGTGTGCCGCACGTGCTCGGCAACATCACGCGGTTAGGTTCCCGAAGGGCGCTCGCCGTTCACCTGCTCAACTACGCGCCGGAAGCAGCTTCTGGCGTGCGGGTGCGGGTGAACCTTGGCCGGGAGTTTGCGTTACTCGCCGGCGCGCAGCCGCGCTTGCTCACGCCCGATTTGCAGACCGAGGGGCTGGTCACAGCGCGGAGCGGCGCCTCCACGGTGGAATTTCAGATTCAGAATCTGGATACGTATGGCGTCATAGTCATCGAATAGCGGGTCCTACCGCTCCGCCACCAGATACCCCCGCACCAGCACCTTCGATAGCCGTAGCGGGGTGCCCAGCGGCCCGGGAGTGACGTCCACGCACAGCCGGGCGTCGGAGGCAACCAGAAAGCCGGTCGTCATGCGAGCGTTCGCGCCACCCACCCCGAAGCCGTTCAGTTGGGCTGCCGACTCGAACACCTTGCGCCGTTTCCCCGGATCCGCCAAGTTCTCAACGAACAACCGCAGCACTTGGACGATGCCCGGCGTTCCGTCAAAGTAGTACCAGTCGACATCGGTCGCCACCAATACCCGGTCCTCCGGGATACGAAACGGCTCTGCGCCCGCACCGCCGTCCGGGAATGTGCGGACAAAATCGATCTTTGCCGGACCGCAGCCGGTCCTCACGCCCGCAACCATCTCAAGCAGTACATGGTCGCCGGCTGGCACTCCGAGGTGGGTTAACTCACCGCCGGCGAGGGGAAACGCCAAAAACGCAAGCACCAGATAGATTCTCGACGTCATTCAGCCCTCCACTCACACGATTTTACGGCCACAAAGGCGAAGAGCGTGCCGGCTTGCCGACCGGCACGCTCTCACAGGGCCCAACCAAGAAACCGAGCAAAGGCAGTCAATCTACCGCGCAGGGATGGGTAGCCAGGCAACCTGAGCGCCCGCCGAGCGAACTTTCGCCATCTCGCGCTCCGCCTTCGAAGCGGGTAGCTTATATCCGCTGGTCATTCCGGCAGCCCATACGCCTTGGAGGAAGAAGGTGTTGCCGTAACCGTGGAACAGCAGTTTGCCCGTGTCAGAAGCGGGCGCTTTCGCAGCTGTGTAGACCGAGACAAATGCGCCGGAGGCGCCGTCCTCGGTTCTCAGTTCCATCCGGTTGAAGGCGGGATCGACCGCCACCCGGTACACTCCGGCCGGGAGGACCTGGTCCCCCGCAATGAATCTGAACGGGATCTCGATCCGGACCAGCTTGGTTTCGGCGCAAACGTCAGCCACCGACAGCAGGGCAAGCAGCCCGGCTGCGATCAGGATTCTTTTCGAGGAGTAATTGTTTGGCATTGCGTTCTCTTTCCGGCCTCTTCAGCCACCCCGAGAATACGGCTCTTTTCTCCCCTTGGAGATCGTAAGAGATTGTCGGCACCACGGCTGGCGCACTTTGGCGTGCAATGACGAGCTGGTGTGGACTTGTGCCGCCTGGGGCCACGGGGAACTCCCTGTTTGCAGGGGAAGCGGTCGATCACCTTCCACTCGTCAAGGCGCGGCACTTTGGTGAAAGCAGCGACTGCCAGTCGGGGCAATCGGTAGGAATACTC
>DATIFQ010000258.1:0-2959 GCA_035455185.1 Bryobacteraceae bacterium
GCATCCGTTCGAATTTGGAGAGCTTGGCCGAGGCGGAGCTGGGCGACCGCTGCGTCCGGAACGCCGAATGCCGCCTTGACGGAACTGGTGTTGCCCAAGACTACGCCGACCGATCCCGGGCTGACAAGAGCCCCCACTTCAATGGGACGGCTGAGGACCGTTCCATCCATCGGCGCTCTCAGTTCTGTGTCTCCCAGGGCGATCTCGGCCTCCTTCACCTGGTCCGCCGCGGCGGCCGCCCGGCGTTGCACCGACTCCGCCTGGCTCTTGGCACTGGCTGCCCGCGCTTTTGCGACTTCAAGCTTGGTGGCGGCTGCTTCGTGATCGGCCTTGGTCAGGCTCTGGCTTTCGAAGAGGCTGTTGGCGCGGCCGAAGTCGATCTCGGTCTGGCGTAGCGAAGCCTCGGCTTCGGACACTTGCCATTTAGCGGCGGCGAGAGAAGCGGTGGCCTCCGCGAGCGTCGACTTGGCGAGCTCAACTTTCACGCGGTAGTCATCCTGCCGTACGACCGCGAGAACGGTCCCTCTCCGCACGAAGTCGCCTTCCTGGAGTGCCCGGTCGCCGCCGGTCCCACGCACCTGGTGGAGCGCGGTGACGTACCCACCAACACGGAAGGCGACGTTCACACTCGTGTCAGGAACGACGTTGGCGGAGTACCGCGTTTCGCCGGACACGGCGACGGCTTCAACAGGCGCAGCCTTCACGGCCGTCAGAACCTTCGTTTGGGTCTCTGCTTTCCGACAACCCCCGCATACCAAGGCCAGAGCGACGACGGGTGCGATGTGAGATGTACGCATCACTACTCCTCTCCCAAGGCCTTCTCAAACTCCGCTCTTGCGGTCCAGTAGGCCGCCAAGGCCGCCTGATAGTTCTGGTTAGCGCCGGCCAGAGAAGTCTGGAACTGGAGGACGTCCTTAAGAAGGATCATCTGCTGCTTATAGCGGTTGTTTGCGACTCTGAGGTTCTCCTGCGCCGTTTCGCGCGCGAGCACGCGAACCGCCAGTAGTTGGCGGGCTTCGCGGAGTTTCCTGAACCGGCTGCCCACGTCGACGGCGACTTGCGCCTGCGTCTGGCGAAGCGCAAGACTGGCCTGCTCCACCGTCTTCGCCTTCTCCGCGACCTCGAGGCGTTTCCGCCCCCAGTCGAAGGGCTCCCATTCGAATAGCAACCCGACAGTGGCAATGTTGGCGGGAATCAGTGACCCGTAGTTGACAGGTGAGAAGTAGTTGAAGCTGAGACTCAAGTCCGGAATATACTCGGACCGTTTGGCGCGCCGGTCCGCTTCGGCTTGCTTGAGTTTCAGAGCCGCCTGCCGAACCTCGGGGCGCCGTTCCAGGGCCAGGCGGCGCGCAGCGTCCAAGTCCGTTTCCCCATCGCTCGCCTCGCCGACCGCACCGAGTTCGAAGGTTGTGCCGACGTCGCGGCCTAGCAGGATATTTAGCTGCTCTTTCTGGGTCTCGAGAGGATTCCGCAGCGCCAGAGCCTCATACTCGGCGTTCGCCAGGAGTGTCTTAACCTCTAGATTCTCGGCCTTCAGCGCGACCTGCCTCAGTACGAAGTCGCCGGTGACGCGGTCCAGTTCACGGTAAAGCCGGATGGCTTCCTCGGCGCTTTCGAGCGCAGCCTGCGTTTGAAGAATCGAGAAGTAGACGCGCTTCACCTCCGCGACGACCGCCTGACGCTGCGCGCGTTCCTGCTCGACTGCGCTGTCCCGTTGGGCACGGAGGAGGCCGAGTTGCAGGCCGATTCTGTATTGCTGGGACAACGGCTGATTTACCTGGCCGATCAGCAGGGCCCCTGGCCTTCGTGGTGATCGGATGGACGTGTCGGTCGCAGGCACCTCCCCGATTCCCTCAAACGTGCCGAATGCGCCGCGGGGAAAACTGAAATCGAGAGCCGTGATCTTCTGCATGCCGAGGGCAGACCATTTGAACGATGGAAGACGGCGAGTTCGTGCTGACGCTAGCCGGTCTTCAGCTTTGGCCACTTCCATGCGCGCGCTCTTGAGGTCACGATTGGATTCCAAAGCCAGCGTGCGCGCGCGCTCCACGGTCAGAGTTTCAGCGGGTGCGACACTCTGTACACAATACGCGGGCTGCGCGGCAATCACCGCGAACACGACGAGTCCAGAAACGGCGGGTGGGATGTGCACAGCGCCCCTCTACGCTCGTACATCCGAAACTGTAACGGCAATCAGTATACCACTCCATCGTTGCTACGGATAACGGAAACCGGCTGGCAAATTGTCGTCAAACACCGAGTTTGGCCTCAATGGAAGTGCGTCGCAGGGGCGGACCACTCCCGTCGGTTATGCCTCGGCTAGAAGCAGTTACAATGAGACTGTTTCAACTGGGGGGAAATTCGTGAAGCCGAGAATCGTAGCCGCCGGCACCGCGCTGCCGAAGAACCGCTTTTCCCAGGAGTTGCTGCTCGAGATGGCGGGATACGACCACAAGCGCGGCGCGTTCTTTCTGAACAGCGACATCCAGTTCCGCCACCTCTATTTCGAGCCGGGATTTGGCGGCAACGAGACCATCGACCAGATGAACGATCGGGCGCGCCGTGGCGCCGCGGAGATCGGAGGGGAGGCGATCCGGCGGTGTCTGGAACGGGCCGGCGCGGCTCCGGCCGACGTGGACTTTCTCGCCACCACCACCTGCACCGTCTCCATGTGCCCGCACCTCGATACGCTCTTTATTCGCGACCTCAAGATGCGCCCGTCGATCCGGCGTGCGCACATCGGCGATACCGGATGCGCGAGCGCGATGGTGTCACTTCAGGCGGCATGGAACCATTTGCACGCGTACCCGGACGACTGCGCTGTGGTCGCGGCCGTTGAAATCTGCTCGGCGGCGTACTACCGGGACGGCAGTATCGAAGCGGCCATCGGCGAGGCCATCTTCGCCGACGGCGCAGGCGCAATGTATTTCGCAAACTCGGGTACGGGTTTCGAGGTGCT
>DATIFQ010000259.1:0-26447 GCA_035455185.1 Bryobacteraceae bacterium
GCTCGACCGCCAGACCGACTATCCAGCTACGGTCGCCGAATTCGGGCGTCTGCTGTCAGAAGATGGCTTAAGGCTGGACCGCCTCAAGGATCCGTGGGGAAGTCCCGTCCGCGTCGCAATCTCGCACTTTCGCGATCGCAGGATCATCGAGATCCGGAGTCCCGGCCCTGACCGGATCTACGGCAACCGCGACGACTGCACTGTGACTACTTTCTCAGGCAGTTACTTCCATGAGCTGGCCGCGAAGATTAACCGAGTGCTGGGCATTGGAGCAGACTTCCCCACCGACGAGGCCCAGCTCCGATCGCGTATTTCCTCGGCTGGAGTCGATCTCAGAACAGAACGCGATCCTTGGGGCCGACCTTACTACCCGACGCTCAGGACGGAGGCCACTTTCAGCGATCGATATCAGGTCTACACATACGCGGAGTATCAGGGCGTCGCGGAGGAGCGGAAGCAGGTGATTCCTACGAAGCGACGATTCCTGGTCGCGGAAATCCATAGCTCCGGAGAGGACGGTATCGCAAACACCTATGACGATTTCGTCCTGGTTCAGTTCACTCGGGTTATTACGGAGGACCAGCAACCCCATCCCGCGTTTCCGGCACCATCTTCAACTCTGCCTTCGATGAGCTTGGGTGGGAGGGGCACGATCACCGGGGTCATTTCCGATCCAAACGGGGCCGTCGTACCTGGGGCAGAGGTCGTTCTTAACGACACGTACCGGACACAAACAGACGATCAGGGCCGGTATGACTTCCGAGGTGTCCCGGAGGGGAAGTACACAGTCAGGGTTTGGTTGGCCGGTTTTAAGATCACCGTGATCGGTGGCGTTCCCGTCCAACCCGATCGCGTCACACGATTGGATGCCGTATTGAGCCTCGGTCAGGTGACCGAAACAGTCGAAGTGGCGGCCTCCCCAACCGTCCTCGAGACAGCAAGTGCCTCGGTAGCCTCTAAGGTCGTGTCTGTGAATACTCTGACGTCGACTCCTCGACTGCGCGAATATTTTCCCGAAACGCTGTACTGGGCGCCCGAAGTGATCACCGATTCTGACGGCCGCGCCGTAATGAAGTTCAAGCTGGCCGATTCGATTACGACCTGGCGTGTGGCTGTGATGGCGTCCACTACGGACGGGCGCATCGCTGAAGCCGCCACGGATATCAAAGCGTTTCAGCCGTTCTTTGTCGATCTCGATCCGCCCCAGGTCCTTACCGTAGCCGACGAAATCTCTCTGCCTGTACCCATTCGAAATTATCTGACTTCCGACCAAGCCGTCGCGGTCAACATTACTGCTCCCCCGGCTCTCCAACTGTCCGGACGACCGACGCGGCAGGAACGCATAAGCGCCAACTCGTCCGTAAATACCGCTGTCGTACTACGGGCGTCCGCAACAGCGCCCGGTGCGCGTCTGCGCGTGACGGCTCAAGCGCGAGGAGGCAACGACGCTATTGAGAAGCCGATCGCAATTCATCCAGACGGAGAGTCCGTTTCGCGAGCCATCAGCGACCTTCTGAACGACGGCCGACTGCTGCGTATCGACGTTCCAGCTAATGCGATCCCGGGGAGTGTTCGCGCCGAAGTCAAGGTTTACCCGAACGTTCTGGCTCATGTGATCGAATCGATGGAGTCCCTCTTGCGTTTGCCGTCGGGCTGCGCGGAACAGATCATTTCTTCCTCCTACTCCAATCTGTTGTTCTTGCGTGCGCTAAAGATCTCTGGCCTTCAGGATGCCAAGCTGGAGGAGCGAGCGCGCCGCAACCTCGAAGCCGGATACCGGCGATTACTGAGCTACCGGAAGGAGCAAGGTGCTTTCGGTTACTGGTCCAACTCGCCCGCGGACATCGCGGTCACGGCATACGCCGTGACTTTCCTCGAAGACGCGTCGAAGCTGATCGCTGTCGACCAGTCGGTTATCGACCAGGCGAGATCCTACTTGAGCGACCAGTCTCCTGCCGACTTGACCGTCCGCTCCGTCGCGTTGCGGGCGATCGCGAAGGCGGACCCGAAGTATGAAACCGCCGTGATCAAGCGCTTGGGTGAGCTTGCGCGGTCCGCTGTAGAGTTCGAAGATCCATACACCCTGTCCACCTTCGTTCTGGCTGCCCTGGACGCAGGCCGGCCCGAGTTAGCCTTACCTGCTGTCGACAGATTGCGCGAGTCCGCACGGGATGAACAGGGCGCCGCGTGGTGGTCGCTCCGCAGGAACACTCCCTACTACGGCTGGGGTCGCGCCGGCATCATTGAGACGACCGCTCTCGCCGTGACGGCCCTCGCCGAATGGCAAGCCAAGAAAGGCAGCGATCCAAGTCTGTCGGCGTTGGTTGACCGTGGCATTGTGTTCCTCCTGCGCAACAAGGATAGCCGTGGAGTATGGCTTACCGGCCAAGCCACGGTTCGTGTCTTTGAGGCACTGATTCGTGTACTCGCCGCCCCGGAAGAAGCTAGGGCTTCCGCTGTGGAACTTCAGGTCAACGGCTTGTCAGCCGGCCGAATTCCAGTACCCGAGGGCCGAAGCGTGAGAGGGCCAGCAACTGTCGACGTTTCGCGCCTGATCAAACCTGGGATGGCCAACGAGGTCTCGCTCGCAGCGTCCGGCGGCCGTCTAGCCGCGCAAGTTCAGTTCGCGGCCGACTGGTATCAGCCATGGGACCAGCCACGCACCTTTCCGGATTTCAGCTTGGACGTAAGATATGCCACCACGGAAGCCGGCGTGAACGACATAATCCGGTGCGACGTGACCGTCTCGCGCCCAGCATTCCGAGGCTACGGCATGATGATCGCGGAAGTGGGATTGCCACCTGGAGCCGAGGTGGATCGATCTGCGCTTTCGGCCGTGCTGGATGGCAACTACGGCGTGGGATCGTTCGAAGTCGCACCCGACCGCGTGGTCTTCTATGTCTGGCCGCGTGCTGCTGATTCCAAATTCAGCTTCACCTTCCGGCTGCGATTTCCCATGCGGGCTCGTACGGCGTCCTCAGCACTGTATGACTACTACAACCCGGAGGCTCGGGTAGTGCTCCCGCCGGCGACGTTCAGTGTGAAGTAGGCAGGGGCGCCAAGTAGGCTGGTCAGATGTAAACCTTTCCCGGCCAACGTCGTCATGAACGGTATGATGGGCGTGATGGCCGGAAGCATCCCCGTGCGAGCCGTCGCCCGTCCCGAGCCTTTCGAATTCGAGTCCTGGATGAAAGCCGAGCAGAAGCGGGTCTATCTGCTTTGCCGGCGCCTCCTCGGCGATCGGGACGAGGCCGATACCGCCACTCAGGAGGTGTTTCTCAAGGCGTATCGCTCTCTCAGCAGCAGTACCGCGGAATTGGATGAACCGGCGCGATGGCTGACGCGGGTGGCGGTAAACACGTGTCTCGACCGGCTAAGATCGAGGCGGTGGCGGTTCTGGAGACAGAGGCCGGAGCCCGAAGATGAGGAGATCATTATCGCCTTCACGCCGGCCGCCGGACCGGATGCGGAAGACGAGCTGTTCGCTCGTCAGATCGCCGTCCGGTTGAACCGGGCGCTCGAAGGCTTATCGCCCCGTCAGCGCTCGGTGTTCACGTTAAGGCACTTCGAAGACTGCAGTCTCGAGGAGATCGGAGCGACCCTGGGGCTCGACCTCGGAACGGTGAAGGTGCATCTTTCGCGGTCGTTGGCAAAACTCCGTAAGGAACTGAAGGATTTATACTTAATGGCTGGCCCCGCATCCGCGCGGAGACGGCCGGCGGTGGCGCCATGACGGAAAGAACTTGGATGAATGGCAGGCATTGGACGGACGATGAACTGATCGCCCGCCTGTACGGCGTCGGCCCCGAGGACGGGCACATCGACACGTGTGAAGACTGCGCCCGCCGTTTGAGCGCGATCAAGGCCGTGCGGGAGGGCGTGCTGAATTCACCGCTGGATGTTTCGGAGGCGTTTCTCGCGGCCCAGCGGCGCGCGGTAATGGAGCGTGCACACGGCGGCAACTACGGTTCCTGGGTATTCTCACTCACCCCGGCGTTGAGCGCCCTGGCTCTCATTCTGCTGGCGTTTCTGTTGTCGCGGCCGGCTCCTCCTCCGCAACCGTCACTGGCCTCCTCGGAAACGCAGTTGTTCGTTGAGGTGTATGAGGAGATTCAGACGGCCGAACCGTCGGCAGTGGCTCCGATTTACGGTCTTTTTGAGGTAGGGCAATGAAAAAACTTGTGATGCTGGCCTTCATCCCGGTTACGATGCTGCTGGGTCAAGGACCGGGCATGGGTATGTTCCCATGGTGGGACAGCCCGCTCGCGCAGGACATGAATCTGTCCGAGAGCCAGAAGCAACAAATCAAGAACACGGTCCGCGACTACCGGGACCGCCTCATCGAGCAACGAGCCGCGCTCCAGATGGCGGAGGGCAACCTTCAGGACTCTCTGAATGAGGACCAGGTCAACGAGGCCAAGGCGAACGAGGCGATCGAGAAGACCGTCGCCGCCCGGGGCGACCTCGCGCGGACGATCTCGCAGATGAGCCTGAAGCTGCGCATGATTCTCACTCCGCAGCAGTGGCAGGAGTTGCAGAAGCGCCGTCCGATGGACCGATTCAGAGAGCGGGGAGGATTCCGCGGGCGCAGACCGGGCAGGCAAGGAGCGCCACCGGAACCGGGACATTCACCCGACGCGCCTCCGCCCGGTACCTTCTGACGCACCTGCGCGAGCGGGCGCAACTCGCCCAATCGTACCCTGCAATCACAGCCGGGGTTGTTACAATAAGGGAAAAGCCCTCTTTGCCATGCCGGTTATCACCACCATCGCCGAAGAGATCCTGGAACTCAAGGAAGAGCGCCGGGCGATTCTGCTCGCCCACCATTACCAGGAATCGGAAATCCAGGAACTGGCCGACTGTATCGGGGACAGCCTGGAACTGGCACGCAAGGCCCGCGAGTTCGACGGAGACGTGATCGCCTTCTGCGGGGTGTGGTTCATGGCCGAGACGGCCAAAGTTCTGAACCCCAGCCGCATCGTGGTGGTGCCCGACGCCGAGGCGAGCTGCAGCCTGGTGGAGTCCTGTCCGGTGGAACCGATCCGGGCTTACCGCCAGAAGTATCCGGATCACGTGATCGTCAGCTACATCAACACGTCGGTAGACGTGAAGGCGGAGAGCGACATCCTCTGTACGTCCCGAAACGCCGTCGACGTCGTCAACTCGATCCCGCCGGATAAAACCGTCCTGTTCCTCCCGGACCGAAACCTCGGCAACTACGTCAAGCAGCAAACGGGCCGCGAGAACATGAAGATCTGGCAGGGCACGTGCGTGGTTCATGCGACGTTCGCGTCCCGGCGCCTGGCAGCGGCCCGAGCCGACCACCCAGGCGCGCTCGTCGCGGCGCATCCGGAATGCCCGGAGGATGTGCTGGCAATGGCGGATTTCATCGGCTCGACGTCAGCCATCATCAACTGGTGCGTGAACAGCGACGCCACCGAGTTCATCGTCATGACCGAGAGTGGCGTGCGGCACTCCCTTGAGAAGCTGGCCCCGCAGAAGAGCTACTACTTCGTTCCCAACGAGCAGTGCAATTGCAGCGAGTGCCCGTACATGAAGCGCAACACGCTGGAGAAGCTTCGCGACTGCCTGCGCGACCTGCGTCCTACCGTGGAAATCCCGGAGGACACCATGCGGCGCGCTCTTCTTCCGCTGGAGAGAATGCTCTCTATCAAGTAAACCCCGCATGGGCAACCCTGCTCAGCTCCGCGATACGTTCGGGCGACTGCACGACAACCTCCGCGTCAGCGTGACCGACCGGTGCAATATCCGCTGCTATTACTGCATGCCGGAGCACGAGGTGCAGTTTGTTCCCCGGGAAGAGATTCTCACTTTCGAGGAGATTGAGCGCTTTGTTCGTATGGCGGTGTCGCTGGGTATCCGCAAAGTCCGTGTCACCGGAGGAGAGCCGCTAGTCCGCCGGAACCTTCACTTGCTGATCCGAAAACTGGCCGCGATTCCCGGCCTCACCGACCTGGCGTTGACCACCAACGGCGTCCTGCTCCGGGAGCAGGCCGAACCCTTGTACGAAGCCGGGCTGAGGCGAATCAACATCCACCTCGACACGCTCGACCGCAATCGCTTCCTGCGCATTACGCGCCGTGACGATTTTGACCGGGTCGTCGAGGGCATCGAGACCTGCCGGCGTCTGGGCTACGACCCCATCAAGCTGAACGCCGTGGCCGTCAAGGACCTGACGGAGCCTGACGTCGTGCCGCTGGCGCGTTTCGGCCGCGAGAAGAACATCGAGATCCGCTTCATCGAGTTCATGCCGCTCGATGCGCAAGGTCTCTGGCTCCGGGACAAGGTCCTGCTGGCCGACGACATTGTACAGACGATTTCGAGCGAGGTCTGCCCGCTGATCGAGATCCCCGATCGCGATCCGCGGGCGCCGGCCACCGAATACCGATACGCCGACGGCGGCGGCACGGTGGGGTTCATCGCCTCGATCAGTAAGCCGTTCTGCCTGAATTGCAACCGCATCCGCCTTACCGCCGACGGGAAACTCCGCTACTGCCTCTTCGCCATCGAAGAGACGGACGTCAAGGGCCTTCTGCGAGGCGCGGCGACGGAAGAGGAGATCGCACGCATCATCGCCGAAGTGGTGGCTGCCAAGTGGGAAGGGCACGAGGTCAACACCGCCCGATTCGTTGCGCCGCCCAGGCCGATGTACGCGATCGGGGGCTGACCGCTCCGGCCGCTCCGGCGACTGGTGGCCCTCGCGAAGTGTCCCGAACGCGCTTTGTACAATGAGAGATTCCATGCGTATCGCCCTGGGGCAGATCAACACCACTGTTGGCGACCTGGCCGGGAATGTCGACTTGATGGTTCAGGCGGCCCGCCGGGCGGCCGCCGACGGAGCGGAATTGATCGTATTCCCGGAGCTGAGCCTCACCGGCTATCCGCCCCGAGACCTCGTGGAGAAGCCGAGCTTCCTCGAGCGCACCGAAACGCAGCTAGACCGGCTGGCGGCGGAGACAGCAGCGCTCGACATTGCGCTCGTCTGCGGCTACGTGGGCCGCTCCAACTCGACCTCCGGAAAGAACGCCACCAACAGCGCCGCTGTCCTGGAAAACGGCAGGATCGTGTTCAGGCAAGTGAAGATGCTGTTGCCCACGTATGACGTTTTCGACGAAGCGCGCTATTTCGTGCCCGCCGAACATCAGTTGCTCCTCGAGCTGCGAGGCCGAAAAATCGCGCTCACGATTTGCGAGGACGCCTGGAACGACAAGCAATTCTGGGAGCGGCGCCTGTATCGCCGGGACCCCGTCGAAGAGCTCGTCGAGCAGGGGGCGGGGGTGCTGCTCAGCATCAACGCATCCCCGTACCACATGAACAAGCGCGAGTTGCGCCGTGAGATCTTCGCGGCAACCGCCCGGCGGCACGGACTACCCCTCGTGTACGTGAATCAGGTCGGGGGCAACGATCAGCTCGTTTTCGACGGCAGCAGCTTCGCCATGGACAAGGACGCCCGGGTCATCGCCTCGGCCGCGTCGTTCGCGGAGGATCTCGTGTTCGTGGACACCATGTCCGGCGAAGGCGATCTTCACGAAAACCTCGCGGATGAGCAGGAGGCTGTTTACGAAGCGCTTGTGCTGGGCACGCGGGACTACATTCGCAAGTGCGGTTTCCGCAAGGTTTTGCTCGGGCTGAGCGGTGGCATTGATTCTTCGCTGACCGCAGTGATCGCCGCCGACGCGGTTGGTCCGGAGAACGTCATTGGCGTGGCGATGCCCGGCCCCTATTCGTCGGAGCACAGCCTGCGGGACGCACGGGCCTTAGCCGAAAGACTCGGAATTCGGTGCGACACGACATCCATCACCGGGGTCTATGACAAGTTCCTTGACGTTCTCGACCCGTTGTTCCAGGGTGCGCCGCGAGACGTGACCGAGGAGAACCTCCAGGCCCGGCTGCGGGGAGTCACGCTCATGGCTCTCTCGAACAAGCTGGGTGCGTTGGTGCTGACCACCGGCAACAAGAGTGAACTGGCGGTCGGGTATTGCACGCTGTATGGCGACATGATCGGCGGACTTGCGGTCATCAGCGACGTGCCCAAAACGCTTGTTTACGAGTTATCGCGAGTGGCTAACTGCCGCCATCCCTGCGCGATTCCGGAGAGCGTCTTCACCAAGCCGCCGTCCGCGGAACTCCGGCCGAACCAAAAAGACTCCGATTCGCTTCCGGAGTACGCGGTCCTCGACGTCATTCTCCGCGACTACGTAGAGGAGTACAAGACGCCGGCTTGGATCTCCGAAAACCGGGGCTTTCCTCTCGAGCTGGTGCGTGACGTGGTCAACAAGGTGGACCGGAACGAGTACAAACGGCAACAGGCCGCTCCCGGGCTGAAGGTCACCTCCAAGGCGTTCGGAATCGGGCGCCGCTTCCCAATCGCCCAAAGGTTCCTCGAATGAGACTTGTTCTGATCACTCTGCCCGTAGCCCTGGCCGCCCTGCTCTCGTCCCAGCCCGCGCCTCGCGAACAGGTGGGTCCGCTCCCCGATGGAGGCTTCCTGCTCAACAGCGGATGGCGCCTCTCGCCGGCGGGCAAACAGGTTGCGCTTGACACGTTCCCGATGTCGATGGCGCTCACTCCGGACGGGAAGCATCTGTTGGTGCTGAACGGCGGCTACAAACCGCCATCCATCAGCGTGATCGATACCGCGTCGGCAGCAGAAACTGGACGGACACCGGTTCCGGACGCGTGGCTCGGGCTTACATTTACGCCGAAGGGGGATCTGGTTTATATTGGCGGCGGCTCCCAAGCGGCCGTGCTCGAATTCTCGTTCGTGGAGGGCAGGCTTACCCCGACACGAACGTTCGCGGTGGTTGCCGAAGACAAGCGGACCCACCAGGACTTCATCGGCGACGTGGCCCTGAGTCCGGACGGACGCCTGCTCTACGCCGCGGATTTGTATCGAGATTCAGTCGTCGTCATCAACCCTCAGTCCGGCATCGTCATCGAACGGATCAAAACGGGCCGCCGGCCCTATCGGATTTTGTTCCACCCAGACGGCAAGTCCTTCTTTGTCTCGAGCTGGACCGACGGCTCCGTCTACCATCACGAATCGGAAAAGGGAACCCTGCTGGGGCGCGTCCGGATCGCATCGCACCCAACCGACATGGTCTGGCGGCCAGGCAGGCCGGAGGCGTCCGAACAGGACGAGGCCGCGCCGCCGTACGTCGCTCGGGTGTTCGTAGCGGCCGCCAACACAAACAGCGTGTACGTCATCGGCGTTTCGGAAGGGAAGGACCTTCAGGTGGTTGAGTCAATCAATGTCTCCCTGACGCCACGCCAACCCGCCGGAATGACGCCGAGCGCCTTGGCGCTCAGCAAGGACGGAAAACGTCTCTTCGTGGCATGTTCGGATGCGAATGCCGTCGCGGTGGTTGATGTCTCGGAACCCCGCAGCAGGGTGTTGGGATTCGTCCCTACCGGCTGGTACCCAACCACGGTTCGCGCGCTCGCGGATGGCCGACTCGTCATCCTGAACGGCAAGGGGCTTCGCTCGTACCCGAATCCTCGGGGACCGAACCCGCTGGCAAGACCCGAGGCTGCACACCTCGGTCCGGTTAGACCCGAGCAGGTCCAGTACGTCGGTCACCTGCAAACCGGGACCGCCTCGTTTGTCGACCCCTTCGATGACGAGCGACTCGAGGCACACACGCGGACCGTTCTTTCCAATTCCCCTTATCGCGACTCGAAGCTCGATGACGCCGGCACTGGAAAGGACAACCCTATCCCCGCATTTCCCGGCGGAACCACGCCGATCGAGCATGTGATCTACATCGTCAAAGAGAACCGGACGTACGACCAGGTGCTCGGCGATCTGAAGCAGGGCAACGGAGACCCCTCACTGGTTTTGTTCGGCGAGGACGTCACGCCAAATCATCACAAGCTTGCGCGTGAGTTCGTGCTGCTCGACAACTTCTATGTGAATTCGGACGTCAGCGCCGACGGCCACAACTGGACCACCGCCGCCATCGCCCCCGATTACGTGCAGAAGCTCTGGCCCAACAGTTACGCCAAACGCCGCCGGCACTATGACTACGAAGGGCAGGAGGCCGCTGCCGCGCCGCCCGCCGGTTACCTTTGGACCAACGCGGCCGGCGCGGAGATTCCCATGCGGAATTACGGCTACTTCGTCTCCAACCGGCCGAAGCCCGGCGCGGACGGAATCCAGGTGGACGCGGTGCGCGACCCGGTTCTCAGGCGCGTCACCAACCTCCACTATCGTGGGTTCGACCTGGACTACCCCGACGTGGAACGAGCCAAAGTCTTTCTCCGAGACCTGGCTGATTTTGAGAAGGCGGGCGCAATGCCGCGCTTGCTGCTGCTGCGTCTCGGCAACGACCACACCTCCGGCGCCTCACCCGGCAAGCTTGCCCCAAAATCTGCGGTCGCCGACAACGACTACGCGCTTGGCATGATCGTCGAGGCCGTGACGAAGAGTTCGTTCTGGCCGAAGACGGCGATCTTCGTACTGCAGGACGACGCCCAAAACGGCGCCGACCATGTCGACTCCCACCGCTCGCCGGCGTTCGTAATTTCGCCCTTCGCCAAGCGTGGCATCGTGGACGGCACGATGTACAACACCACCTCGATGCTTCGGACGATCGAACTGATTCTCGGCCTCCAGCCGATGACTCATTTCGACGCCGGTGCGCGGCCGATGTCGGCGATGTTCCAGACCACTCCCAATCTCAAACCCTACTCCGCTGAGTCCCCGAGGATCCCGCTAAACGAGCGCAATCCGGCCGTGTCGCCCGCCGCCGCCCGCTCCGCGCGCCTCGATTTCAGCGAGGAGGATCGCATCGACGACGACGAGTTGAACGAGATCCTCTGGGTGGCTGTTCGCGGTTCTGAAGGAGCGCCTCCTCCCGCGCCGGTGCGTAGCTTTTTCTCCCGGTGAGCCCGATGCCAAGAATCTATCTGTGCTTCTTGTGGCACATGCACCAGCCGTTCTACAAGGACTTGTTCTCGCAAGAGTACAGGCTGCCGTGGACCCGGCTGCATGCCCTGAAAGACTACTTCGGCATGGTGGACGTTCTCCGTGATTTCCCGGAAGTGAAGCAAACCTTTAACCTCGTTCCGTCGTTATTGCTGCAAGTCGAGGAATACGCGTCTGGAGAAGCGGCCGACCCGTTTCTTCGATGCGCGCTGAAGCCGGCTGAGGCTCTTAC
Source organism: Bryobacteraceae bacterium (assembly GCA_035455185.1). GTDB lineage: Bacteria > Acidobacteriota > Terriglobia > Bryobacterales > Bryobacteraceae > JAEHDI01. The sequence continues at coordinate 11,181 of DATIFQ010000259.1, forward strand.
CGACGCCGAGCAGGAGTTTATCCTCCGCTATTTCTTTCAGGCAAACCCTTCGCGGTTGATCTATCGCTTCAAACGATACGGTGAGTTGTACGATGCGTGGCTGGCTTCGGACCGCGACGTGAAGCGCGCCCGGCGGTTCTTCAGCTCCCAGGCGTTCCGTGATCTGCAAGTGCTTTCGCAGCTTGCCTGGTTTGACGAGAAGTTTCTCGAGCACGACTCCACTGTCGCGGAACTGGTGCGGAAAGGCCGCGACTACACGCTGGACGACCAGGAGTTGATGGGCCGGAAGCAGACCGAGATTCTCGGCAAGGTACTTCCGGTCTATCGGGAATTCGCATCCAAGGGTCAGATTGAAATCTCGACCACGCCTTTCTACCACCCAATCCTGCCCCTGCTATGCGACTCGGACATCGCCGGGGAAGCCCATCCTCACGTGCCGCTTCCGTCCCGTTTCCGCTATCCGCAGGATGCACGCATGCAACTGGAGCGGTCCAGGCAATTCATCCGCGACCGCTTCCGCCGCTATCCGCGGGGGCTGTGGCCGTCGGAAGGGTCCGTCTCCGACGAAGTCTTTCAAATCGCCTCCGAGCTTGGATTCACCTGGGCCGCGACCGACAACGGCGTTCTGGCGCGGACCCTCGGAGACAGCCCCGGTGTCGAAGGCACGTATCGCCCCTACCTGTGGCGCCAGGGCAAGCGCGAGATCCACGTGATTTTTCGCGATCACTTCCTGAGCGATCTGGTTGGTTTTGTCTATTCGCGCATGGGGCCGGGAGAAGCCGCCGCGGATCTCCTTCAACGCATCCGGGAAAATTGCCGGGGGATTCTGAACAGTGGGCGGGACGCGCTGGTTCCAGTCATCTTGGATGGCGAGAACGCCTGGGAATACTACGAGCGCAACGGAAGGCCCTTCCTTCGCGAGCTTTACCGCCGGATCATGGAGGACCGGCAGATCCGCGCGGTGACAATCCACGAGGCCCTCAAGCTGATCGAACCCCAGCCCATCGACCGGATTTCCCCCGGCTCGTGGATCAACGCGAATTTCGACGTGTGGATCGGAGCGGAAGAGGACAACACCGCGTGGGAATACCTCTTGCGCGCACGGCAGACGTACGATAGGGTCGCGTCGGGCTCGCATGGAGACGCACCTTGGGACGGCGCCCGGCTCAAGCTTGCCGAAGAGGAGTTGTTGATCGCCGAGGGCAGTGACTGGTGCTGGTGGTACGGTCCAGAGCACGATTCAGCGAACCGGCCCGAATTCGACCAGCTCTATCGAGACCACTTGGCCAACGCCTATCGGGCGCTCGGGCAGGCGCCGCCGGAGGAACTTTCGCGGACGATCCTCAAGGTGGCCGAAGCGGTATACCACCACCCGCCAACGGGCCCGGTCCGCGCGGCGATCGACGGAGAAGAGACGTCCTTTTTTGAGTGGCTCGGCGCCGGGGTGTATCGGGTGGATTCGCGGTCAGGTGCCATGCACGGGCACCGGTTCCTCATCCGCGAGCTTCATTACGGGAGCGATGGGCCGAATTTCTACATGCGCCTGGACTTGGAGCCGGTGTCGCTCGAAGGCATGGAGGCTCGGATTAACATCCGGCCATGGACTGGCGACTCTCCGGCTAGTTGCATGCGGTTGCGTTTTGAGCAGGGCACCGCCGTCACTGTCGAACAGCAGTTCGCCGCTGGGGGGGAGGCGGAGGTAGCGTTTCACCGGGTACTTGAAATTCGAATCCCCCTGATGGCCGCCAGCCTCGTCCAGGGTCAGCCCGTTGCATTGCAGGTATCCATCTGGGAGGACAGCCTGCCGCTCGACGCCGTTCCGCACCAGGGCTGGCTTGAGTGCTCGACAGCCGAGCCGACCGACTGGCCTGTCTGAGCGCACCCTCTGCCGGCCTCGATCGCACCGGCCATCACTCCACCAGAGGGAGAATCCTGATAGATTCTCTGGTGTCCTATGGTGTCAACCAATCGCATTTCTCAGTGCCCGCTCGATTTCTCGCGAATGCTCCTTTCGTGCGGACTGACGGTCACCGTGGCACTCGCGGTACTGGTCGGTTGCGGTCCGCTGACGAAGAAAGCCGAGGTTGGCGGCGAACTCAAGCAGTGGCACAAAGTCACATTGACGTTTGACGGACCGCGGACGGCCGAAGATGCCACGCCGAATCCGTTCCGAAACTACCGGCTCAATGTGACGTTCACGCACGGACAAACAGGAACGTCCGTCACCGTTCCCGGCTATTACGCCGCTGACGGTCACGCAGCGGAAAGCTCGGCGACATCGGGCGGCAAGTGGCGGGTTCACTTCCGGCCCGGGCAGCAGGGAGAGTGGAGTTACCTGGCGTCGTTCCGAACCGGGCAAGACGTCGCCATCGATCCGGATGCCAACGCGGGACAACCGGCGGCGTTCGACGGCGCCACGGGTACTTTCGTCATCAGTGCAACGGATAAGACCGGCGTGGACCTCCGGGCGAAGGGGTTGCTCCAGTACGCCGGCGGCCACCACCTTCGCTTCGCGGGCAACGGAGAGTATTTTCTCAAAGGTGGCGCCGACAGCCCGGAGAACTTTCTCGCGTATGCCGAGTTCGACGGAACATACGACGCCGACGCCGACTCGGGGAGTTACAAGAAGGTCGGTCCGTTCATTCACCGCTACGAGCCGCACATCCGCGACTGGCGTGATGGAGACCCTACGTGGAAAGGCGGCAAGGGTAAAGGCATCGTCGGCGCATTGAACTATTTGGCGGAACAAGGCGTCAATAGCGTCTACTTCCTCACCTATAACATCGACGGCGGCGACGGCCGGGACACGTGGATGTGGACCGGCCCGAACGTCCGCGACCGGTTCGACGCCAGCCGGCTCGACCAATGGGAGATCGTCTTTGACCACATGGACCGGAAGGGCATCATGCTCCACGTGGTCACACAGGAAACGGAAAACGACAGGGCCCTCGGCGGCGGGCCCGGTCTGAATCCCATCCGAAAGCTCTACTATCGCGAGCTGTGCGCGCGCTACTCCCATCATCCGGCGCTTGTCTGGAATCTGGGGGAAGAGAACAACACCAGTGATCGGGATCGCAAGGAGGTCGCGGCGTACATCCGCTCGCTCGACGCGTGGCGGCATCCGATCACGGTTCACACGCACGCGGGCCAGGCGCTGAAGTTCTACAATGGGCTGCTCGGCGACGGGGACTTCGAGGCGACGTCAATCCAGGGTGCATTGAAGGACTACAACCGTGACGCAATCGTCCTTCGCAAACGTTCGGCCGAAGCCGGACGGAAATGGGTGATCTTCGGCGACGAGCAGAACCCGGCGGATCGCGGTGTTCTTCCGGACTTCGCCGATCCCGATCACAACGAACCGCGCATCCAGGCTCTCTGGGGAAACCTGATGGGTGGCGGCAGCGGTGTGGAGTGGTACTTCGGATTCGCGTTTCCCCACATGGACATCAACTGCGAGGATTTCCGTTCCCGCGAGCGGATGTGGAGCCAGACCCGCTATGCGCTCGAGTTCTTCCGGAAGCACCTGCCGTTTTGGGAGATGGAACCGGACAACAGCCTCGCGTCCGGCGCCAAAGACGCTCGGGTTCTCGCCGGAGGAGACGCCATTTACGCCGTCCAGTTGACTGCTGGCGGTAACGCAGCGTTGAAACTCGGCTCCGGGACCTACACTGTCCGCTGGTACGATCCGCGTGCGGGAGGCGAACTTCAAGCCGGCACCGTTGATACCATCCGGGGGCCGGGCGTGAAGTCCATCGGCCGCCCGCCCTCGAATGCCCTCCGGGACTGGATCGCACTCGTAAAACGAGCCGCGGACTGACGCGAAATCGCGCGTAGCGCTGGTAACATAAGCTCTATGACCCGCAAAGTCGCCGCCGGCGGAGGCCTCGAGTTGGTCCTCCCGCAGTGCGAAAAGGGAATCGGCGCCATCGTTCGGAAGGCAGATTCGCCGGACCTGATCTCCGGTGTCCGCGTTGTTTCGCATAACCTCTGGCCGGATGACCGCGGTTACTTCATGGAGATTCTCCGCGTTGGCCACGGGCTCCCGGCCGGTTTCCCCCCGGCGGAAACGCAGGTTTCGCTCGCCCTCGGATATCCCGGGACTGTCAAGGCGTTCCACTATCATTTGCACCAGACCGATTGTTGGGCGCCGGCTGCCGGCATGTTCCAGGTGGCGCTCGTCGATTTACGGAAGGGTTCGCCGACATTCGGAGTGCGCAACACTTTGTATGCGGGCTCGCTCTGGCCGGTGCAGATTCTGATTCCGCCCGGCGTGGGCCACGGCTATAAGATCATCGGCGTCGATCCGGGCGTCCTGGTCTACGTGACCGACCACTTTTACAATCCCGACGATGAGGGCAGGATCCCGTATAACGACCCTGCGATTCACTACGACTGGGAAACACAGCATAAGTAGATCTTTCGGCGCTTCAGCCGGCAATTCGCGGTCCTGTTTATGCTCGGAAGAGACGTCCCAGCGTCCGGCTTGCCCCTCCGCCGATCAACAGAATCGCGCAACCGAGAAGGCCGATCCCACTCATCACCTCGCCAAGCCTTTCGGGCGTGCTCTTCGGGAGACTCACCAAAAGCTCATGGCGCCCGGCTGGCGCAATGAACTGCGTAAGGCCTGAACGGGGAGCAGGCCCTGCCGGAGAGCTTGCGGACTCTCCGGCGACGCGCACAATCCACCCCGGATAGTACAGTTGTCGAATTTGAACCGTAGCGGGTTCGGATAGGTCCGTGAACACCTGGACTTCTCTCGGACCGAGCCTCTTGATACGGCCGCTCCCCATCCCTCCGGCCACAACCACCGGAGGCGTTTCCCTCGACAGACGCAGCAGGCCGGCCGGCTCCAGAGTCTCCGGGTCCGACCATCTGGCCCAAGCGCGCGTTAGGTCGTCCCCTCGAGAGCGCAGCAGAAGCTCGTACTCCGGCGTCATGGCTGCCTTCTTGCCGTAAAGCCACAAGATGTGAGCGGATGGAAGTGCACAGGAAGCAACAGCAATCAGCAGAAGCGCGAACTCAACCAGCCGTCCCCACGGTTCGCGTGCCATCCCTTCTCGTCCGACGGCAAGTGCGAACAACAGGCTTGAGACCGCGGACAAAACCAGAAGGAAGCGCCATGGGAACTGGAGACCTTGAAGCATGGGTAAAGCATCCCAGACCCCCGCGCTCCACGGTGTCATCAAATAGAGCGACACCGCAGCCGAAACCACCGCAAAAACAGCCAGCCGATTACGCCGGCTCCCTCGATTCAGGCACAGCAAAAAGCTGAACAGGCAAATCAGTGTCAGAGCAATGGCGATCCAAGTTGCATACCACTTGAAAGGATTGCCCGCTGCATCCCATACGAACAGCGAAGAATCTGTTACGAGAAAGTTGTCCTTGTAATAATAGTGCGGGCCGGATGTAAACCGCTCAACGGATATATTTTGTTCATAAAGTAAAGCAGGCAGCAAATAAAAGGATGATAACAGCGAGGCGAGGGCTGTCCCCGCGATGGCTCCTGCGAACACCGTGCGGCGGACATGAGACTGCATAAAAGTCAAAACATAACCCGCGACAAAGGGAAGCAAGAGCGCCACGCTCAAGATATGCGTAACAAGTAACATCGTGGCGCCAACCGCCATCAAGAGAATTCCTGATCTTCTGGATATGGCAATTCGTTCCAATGCGTACAGAATCGTTGGCAGCCACACAAATGCCCAGAGTTCGGCTGCTGCGCACCTGACGTACAGATCGGCCCAAAGATGATAGGGAGCCGCCATATACAGAGCGGCGCCGGCGAATGCCCCTGTACGCGAGGTGAGAAGACGCAGCCACCGATACGTGGCCACTCCGGAGGCCATCATCGCAACCGCAAGAGAGAGCCGAAACTCAAAGTGCTCCACGGATCCAAACAGGAGTTGGCAGAGAGGGTAGAACAGAGAAGCAAAGTAATAGAAGAAGGGACCATAGACGAAGAAGACGGGGCTCCCGAGGCCTGCATTCGCGCCCTGGAGCCAGCGAGGATAGAAATCACCAGACCAGAACTGTTCCCGGAACTGAAGATAGCGTGCAAGGTGATTGGCGAAATCCTTCGCGTTCGGAAGAGGGCCTTGGAGCAAGACGGGGAGAGAAAGCAGCAAACCGGCTGCTGCAATCATCAGCAGACAACATAGATCAGGGCGTGCCCGCCAGAAGTTCGCCTTGCGCATTAGGCTACGATAAGCGTAAACGAAACGGTTGCTGTGTGCGGCGTCACAAGCCTTCGTAGACCCGCACCGTCCCCTCCACCGCGCTCTCCACAGTGAAGCGCTGGCGGGCGCGATCGATCGCGCAACGTCCCATCTCGCGCCGAAGAGATGTATCGCACGCCAGCCGCTCGATTGCGTCCGCGAATGCGGCCGGATTCGATGGATCCACCAGCCGTCCTGTCACGCCATCCTCAACCACCTCGGGAATACCGCCGCTGCGGCTTGCCACGACCGGAACGCCGCAGGCCATCGCTTCGGCAAGAACGTTGCCGAATGCTTCCCCAACAGAAGGTAGTACGAAGACGTCACAGGCCTGCAAAACAGTCTCGAGCCCGCTGGAGTGGCCGAGCCAGTGCGTCCGTTCCGCCAGCCCAAGCTTCAGACTTCGGGCCTGCAACTCGGTGAGCAGTGGTCCCGCGCCCGCCACCAGCAGCCGTACGGGCACACCTCTTCGCGCCAGCAGCGCGCAGGCATCGAGCAGCACGGCCGGCTGCTTCCACGGCAATAGCGAGAAGGCGCCCGCAATCACAAAGTCTCCCGGGGCGATGGGCAGATCCCGTGCCAATCGTTCCCGCGCTCCCGGATCGGGCACGAAACGACCGGTGTCCACTCCGTTGTAAACAACGTCGATCTTCGCCTCGGCGATGCCAACGCGAATCAGACGGTGTTTAATGAACTCGGAGATTGCGGTGAATCGGCTGATAGGCTGGCAGGCAAGCCGGGCTCGCAGGCGGACGAGGTGCGCTCTCCGGGAGTCCGCTGCCCACTCGCCGGAGTTGGCTTCCGTGTACACGATGTGGGGAACGCCCTGCAAACGAGCGAGCCATGGAATCGCGCTGAAGTAGGCAAAGTACCGGACGTGCACGAGCCCAACCCGGTATTGCTGAACGAGGGCGCCAATCTGCCTGTAGTAACCGAGCCGGCTGCGGTCGAAAGCGCACGCCCGCACCACGGCGCCTGCGTCGGTGAACCGCTCCGTGATCGGAGCGGGCAGTTCCTCGGAGAATACTAATATCGGCTGCACGCCGGACGCCCTCATCCGCCGGCAGAGCCGCCAATGAAACTCGGCCTTTGTGTCCCAAGTGGCCGGAGAGCAATCGAGAAGATAGGCAATGCTCTCCAGGCGCATCGTTTCAGATTAGCATCTGGATCGGAAACATCCGTCTCGCCGGACCGCTGCTAGGATTGGAAGATGCGGAGGCGGGTGCCTATTTGAAGCAGCTCTTGAGAGGCGTCGTCAGAATTCTCTTTTATTCCATGGCGGCTCTTGGTCTGGTCTGGACCCTCGCCACCGTTACCCCGATCGATTACCACTGGGCGACCTGGCTGGCCGGCCCATGGGATGACCCGGCGGCAGACGTGTTGATCGTCTTGGGTGGTTCCGTGTTGGATGACGGCACGATCGGCCAAAGTTCGTACTGGCGTAGCGTGTACGCCGTCCGTGCCTTTCGCGAGGGCGACGTCCGGACAGTGGTCATTTGCGGCAGGAGGGCCTCCGTGGCGATGCGGGAGTTTCTCGAATCCCAGAGCGTCCCGCGCTCGGCGATTCGAATTGAAAACCGGTCAAGCAGCACGCGGGAGAACGCACTGTTTGCACGGGAAGTCCTGGCCGACGAACCGGGGCGGAAGGTTCTTCTCACCAGTGACTATCACATGTTCCGCGCCCGCCGCGTCTTTCAAAAGGCCGGCATCGACGTGTTGCCGCGGCCCATCCCCGACGTCCGCAAGCAAGTGGGTTCATGGCGCGCCCGCTGGCCCGCCTTCCTGGACCTCGTGGAGGAGACGATCAAAATCGGCTACTACTTCGCTCGGGGCTGGATCTGAAACTTCCGCTACCGGCGCTTCCACGCCATGCGCCGCCGGCCCGAAATCACGAAGTACATGCCCGCGAACACGGCGGCGTTAATCATGCAGAAGTAGTATGGCAGGCGAAGAAACTTCGGCCTGAGTCTGACAAACGATCCCAGAACGGCCAGCAGATAGAAGACGGCCTGCAGCCCGGCGGCGAACTGGTACAGCGGCCTTCCCAGCAGCGGCGCCGTGGCGGCGGCCATTCCTATGAGACAGAGCGGCGCCGCCAGGCGGCCGGTCTTGTGCGAAACGAAGAAAAAGAGCGCCAGCCATTGCGGGGGCATGAGCAGTTCTTTCAGCTCACGCAATTGCTCGAGGTTGCCCGCCATGATTCGTACCCGGCGTCCGAAGCCGCCCATCTCGTGCGCTTCCTCTAGTGCGACAGCGGAGGGTTCGTATGCGATCCGGTAGCCTTTCCGCAGAATCCGGATGGGGATCACGTAATCGTCGTTGATGGTGTCCGGCGCTGGAAACGGGTACAGTTCTTTCCGTATGGCGTAGAGCGCCCCATGCGCTCCGATGATCGAGCCGAGCGTGGCTTCCTGCCGCTTCAGAAAGGTCTCGTATTTCCAATAGACGTCCTCCGGCGGTCCGATGTTGACGCTGTCGTGTTTCACCACCCGATACAGGCCGCTCACGGCGCCCACTGCCGGGTCGGCGAAGTTCGCGACAAGGCGCCGGAGTGCGCCCGGTTCCAGCATCGTCGCTGCGTCGGAAAACGCGACGATCTCGCCACGGAGTTGGGGCACGCTGTCGTTCAGTACGGCGAGTTTACCCCGGTTGAGCGGATAACGGAGCAGCCGCACCCGATTCCCATCAGCGTGACGCGCCACCAGCTCCGGGGTGCCGTCGGTTGATCCGTCGGAAGCAATCACGATCTCCAGCCTGTCGGCCGGGTAGTCCAGTGCGAGCGCATTGCGGATCTTGGCCTCAATGACGTGTGCTTCGTTGTACGCCGCCACCAGCAACGACACCGCCGGCTCGCAAGCCGACTTTTTCACCGGACGGGGAAACAGCCGGGCGAGTAACGTCACCAGCAGGAAGTAACCGCCACACACATAAAACACAACGCCGGCGAACGTCCAGAAAAGGATCTCCACCGGTATCATTCAGGCCGCCGACTCCAGGATTCTCTCGAAAGAGCTGGCGACACGGTCCCAAGAGAACCGCCCCGCGACGTGCTCCCACGCTGCCTGCGCCATCCGCGTCCGCTCTCCTTCGTCTTCAAGCAGCGCGAGGCACTGTTCGGCGAATGCTTCCGGATCGTCCGCCAGACGGATGTTTTCCGGAGACGACACATCCAATCCCTCGGCGCCGACGGAGGTGGATACCACCGCCGTTTTCGCAGCCATCGCTTCATAGACCTTCAGCCGCGTTCCGCCGCCGATGCGCAACGGCACAATGGACACCGACGATCCCCACAGGTACGGCCGGATGTCGGCCACAGTACCCGTCACGCGGATCCACGGGTCTTTCCGGGGCAGTGTGGCAATCTCATCCCGTGGTGTCCGACCGACAATGGCCAGCGAGCACTCCGGCCTCCTGCGGCGGATCAATGGCAGGACCTCTCGAACGAAGTACAACACACCCTCAACGTTCGGCGACCAGTCCATCGATCCGACGAAGACCAGATCGGATACCGTGGCGCTCGACTCCGGCGGGCGAAAGAAATCGACGTCGACGCCGGTTGGCGCCACCGAAACGCGAGTCGCTCCGAAAAGCGTTCGCATCAGGCAGGCGTCGGTCTCCGAGACCGCGATGACGTGCCGGGCCGAGCGGCAGGCCTCGCCTTCGTAGCGGAGCATTTTCTCCGCTTGCTTCCGGAAATACCACCTCCGGATAGGATCTGCCGTAAGAGCTGCGCGCCGCCGCCAGATGACGGTCTCCACGTTGTGTTGGAACAGAACGCAATCGCTCAGGTCGCGCACGTTCACGGCCGGAGTGAGGAAGTCGCACACGATCTGGTCGAAGCGCTCGGCGGTGCGCAGTTCTTCGATTTGCCTGGCCATCCGGCTTGAGCGGTAGCGGCTTATGGCCACCGGGAGGCTCGAGAACAGGCCGGCGGCTGCTTGCGCCAAAAAGGCGGTGGAGTCTTTGTGCGCCGGCCTGTGGGAAACGGGGTATGCGCGGGTGCTGTATTCGGCGCTGCGGCGCGGACCTTCCGTCTCGCCCGCCTCGGCAAACCCTACATAGTGGATCTCGTGCCGTTGGTGAAGCCTCCGCAACATTTCCAGTGTTCGAATGTGTCCGCCTTTCGTCGTCGGATGCAGGAAGTCGGCTTTAATCCAGAGAATCTTCATCGCTTCGCGGGAGCCTGCGCCATCAAGCCCTCCCATCGTAGTTCGCGCCTGCCGGCAAGGAAAATCTCGCCCCAGATCTGGAGATTCAGAAGGCGCCAGATCCGGTCGGTCACATCCTCGATATCCCGCCGGTGACGGTCGAGCAATTCACCGAGCGCCCGCGTGTCCACCAGCGAAGCGACCAACCCATCCTTTGATGTAAGCATCGCAAGTAGCCGCTCGGCCTCCGGCCGCCGCAGCCACTGGCGCAGAGGAGTGGGAAACCCCATCTTCTTCCTGTAAACGATATCGCCGGGGAGCAGGTCTTCGACCGCCTTCTTCAGAATGTACTTCCCCGTCCCGCGCCGGATCTTCATCGCGTCCGGAACGGCCGCGGCGAACTCCACGAACTGGTGGTCCAGAAACGGCACGCGGCTTTCAATCGACGTCGCCATGCTCATCTGGTCCTGTTTCATGAGAAGTTCGACCAGGTAGGTCGTCTGATCCGCGTACAGCATCCGTGCAAGCGGAGAATGGCCATCCCCTTCATCCCAGTAACCGAGGAACGAGTCGTACGCACCGGCAGCCCGGCCCGCGTCCGAAAATAGCTCGGCCTGTTCCGCCTGCGGGAACGCCGAGTAGAAATTGTCCAGGTAGAGCGACTCGATGCTCTCGCCGCGCCCGAGGAACGAATGCTGGAGCTTTCGGCGCTGGGAGGCCGAAAGGAACCGCGAGTCCGCAATCGAGGAAGCCACGAGGCGCCGCAACCGCGCGGGCAGGAGCCTGTAGAAGCCCATCAAGCTCCTGTTGAGCAGATAGAACCGGTAGCGGGAATACCCAGCGAACATCTCGTCGCTGCCCTCCCCGGTCAGCACCACCTTGACCTCTTCCGAAGCGAGCCGGGACAGAAAATGCAGGGACACGCTCGACGGCCAGGTGATCGGCTCGTCCTCGTGCCAGACAAGCTTCGGCAGGGCGTTGAAGAAGTCTTCCATCGAGACAATGACGTCCCGGTGCTCGGTGCCGATCCGGCGCGCCACCTGCCGTGCATAGCCGAGCTCGCTGAACGCCTCTTCGCGGTAGCCGACTGCATAAGTCTTGACGCGGCCGGACACCATGCGCGCCATCAGTGCCGCGATGGCGCTCGAATCCACTCCACCGCTGAGGAACATGCCGAGCGGCACGTCGCTCATCAGCCGCATTCGAACCGTCTCTTCGAGCCGGCGGCGGCACTCCGCGATCCATTCGCCGTCGTCCCGCCTCACGCTCGTTCCGGTGCGCGGTACATCCCAGTAGCGGTCGATCGCCGGCCCCTCCGCGTTCAGCCGCAACCGGTGTCCCGGCATCAGCTTGCGGATGCCCGCAAACAGCGTCCGCTCGCCGCTCGAATATCCGAATGCCAGGTGCTCTGAAAGAAGCGATTCGTCAAACTCCGGAGAAATGGCTGGATGTTCCAGCAACGCCTTGATCTCAGAGGCGAAGACAAACAGACGGCCGTTCCAGAAATAGTAGAAAGGTTTGATGCCAAGACGGTCGCGCGCGCAGAACAGCGTCCGCGTCGTGCGGTCCCAGATCGCAAACGCGAACATCCCCCGGAACCTGTCGACGCACCCCGGCCCCCACTCTTCGTATGCGTGGAGGATCGTCTCCGTGTCGGAGCGGCTTCTGTACATGTGTCCAGAGCGTTCGAGTTCCTTGCGGATGTCCGCGTGGTTGAAAATCTCGCCGTTGTAGACGATCTGCAAGTTCCCGGATTCATTCGTCATCGGCTGGGCGCCGGTGGCCAGATCGACGATGCTCAGCCGCCGGTGTCCCAGCGAGGCGAACTCGTCGCTGAAGTAGCCGTCTCCGTCCGGACCTCGGTGGTGTATCGAATCGGTCATCCGCCGGAGCACGCTGTCCGGCCCCGCGGGCGGCGAAAATGTCACGTAGCCGGCGATGCCGCACATGGCGTCAGGCGCGTGCCGTCGCCTTTCCGGCCGGCGAGGGAACGGCCGTGGAACGCCGGGAGTGTGCCGGAAGGACGTTCGGCACGCCCCGAGCCGCCAGTTCTCGCTCCACCGCCCGGGCGAACGCCGTGCTGAGGCCGGCGAGCGTCGGGAAAAACATGTGATACGCCACGCTGGAGAACAGGGCTGTCGCGGCAAAACCGATCAGCGAGAGCAGAATGGCGTATGACATCGCCGCGATATCAGCCGTTTCCGGACGGTTGCGCGTCGACTTGTAGATGCGGTTCGCCGACCGGACGCAAAAGAATAGAGCGGCGGCGTACAGAAACAACCCCGGCAACCCGTTTTCGCTTGAGAGCTGCGTGTACATACAGTGGGTCTCCCGCCACATCGCGCGCTCTCCTTCTTCTCCAGCTTTTTTCGCCTGCACGGACTGAAACTGCCCCGGCCCGACGCCGAAGAGCGGATTCCGGATGGTTAATTCAACACTTTCCTTGAACAGGGAAAGTCGTTGTTGCGACGACTCGATGGCGCGCATCTGGTATGAGTCCAGAAAACCCTGCTCCGTCACCTCCGGTTTCAACGTAACTGCAAGCCGGGCCGTTACTGCCTCGGGCGTGGTCACGAGGACCGTGATCGCGATGACCATGCACACGAGCATAAGCTTGAATCTGCCGGCCGCCGAAGCGTGGACAAAGATCACCGCGCACATTGCCGCGAACGCCACCAGGCCGCCCCTCGAACCTGTCTGCAGGAAGACATACAGCACCGGCGCGGCACAGAGAGCGGCGAGCAGGCGGCGGAATGGCACCCGGCTCTTTTCGATCAGCAACAAGTACCAAAACGGAAGACCCAGGAGCAGAATCTGCGCGAGATCGTTGGGGTTCTCGAGCATGCCTACCGGAGCTGCCAGGCGGCCGGCCACCAACGTGCCAAAGTACAGAACGATCAACGCGGCGGCCAGAACCGCCACCGCGAGTGTGTTCATCACCTGCCGGCACTGCCGAAGAGTCTGCGCCAGCCCGGCGATCATAACGTACACCATGATCGATTTCAGCCACTGGTTCGCCAACAGATTGACGCTGCCACCGCGCCAGTAACTGAGTGGCGTAATCAGTACCATCCAGAGCGTGAACGCCGTGAGCAATTGGCCGGGACGCGACTTCAGCGCGCGCGCTAGGGCGCCGTTAATCAACGCGAGCAGCACCGCCAGGGTTCCCAGAATCAGTGGCAGACGGAGCTGGTGGCCTGCGAAGTCCGCCAGCCGGCCGGTCGCGAGGAAGAGAAATACAAGCATGAGCGGCGCCCCGAGTCGCGCGATCGGGCTCGGCTGCACCGCGGCAACAGCGGTGGCAGTCCCCGCTGCGGCCGGTGTTGTGACTACGCGGTTTGTCTGAGGTCCCGGAACCATAGTTCCAACATGAGAAGCGACCAGAGCCAGTGATGATTGTCCCGGCGCCCGCTATCGTGCTCTTCGAGCAGTTGTCGTACAAACTCCGGCGAAACGATCCCGCGGTTCAAAAACTGCGAACTCGTCACGTGCTCCCGGAGGAAACCCCGCAACGATCCTCGGAACCAGGGGGCCAACGGAACGCCGAATCCCATTTTCCTCCGGCGCAACACCTCGGGGGGAAGCCGGTCGCCCAACGCCCGGAGCAGAATGCGCTTGCCCGCGCCGTTCCGGAGCTTCCATCCGTGAGGAATCGCCGATGCCAGTTCCGCTAGATTCTGGTCCAGCAGCGGGCACCGCACCTCGAGGGAGTTTGCCATCGACATGCGATCTACCTTCACCAGCATGTCGCCGGTCAGGTTCGCCGTGGCTTCGAAGTACATCGCCTGTGTCAGCACGTCCGCGCCCGACGGCAGAAGGCAGTCCGGGAACGTCTGCGTGAGATACGCCAGGTCAGCCGGCGGCATCCATTCGGGTTTCAGCAATTGCCGGCGGAGATAGTACGGCGAGTAGTTGTTCTCGAAATAGCGCTCCAACGCCGATGGCCGGCTCGCCATCCGCAGATAGTTTTTCCCGTACGCCGAATACGGCAATCGGTCCGCCGCGAATGCAAGGAATCGCCGCATCACGCGGGGTACGGAATCCCACCACCGCAGCTTCTCGATCACACGAAAGCTATCGTAGCCGGCGAACAGCTCGTCTCCGCCGTCACCCGACAGAGCGACCTTTACGTGCTTCCGGGCGAACTCAGAAACGATAAACGTTGGAATGGCGGATGAATCCGCGAAGGGTTCGTCGAAATCGCATGCCAGCCTCGTGGCCAGGTCCACCGAGTCCGGCCGTACGATGATCTGATGATGCTCCGTGCCGTACCGCTTCGCCACCAGCGATGCAAACTCGAGCTCGTTGTACTCCGCCTCTTCAAAACCGATCGAGAACGTCTTGACCGGTTCGGACGACTGAAGCGCCATCGACGCGACTACCAGGCTCGAGTCGATGCCACCGCTCAGGAATGCCCCCAGTGGAACGTCTGCGACCATCCGGATACGCACCGCTTCGTCGAACTGCTCGCGCAGCCGTTTCGCCGCGTCCTCTTCCGACATCCTGGGCGCGACCTTCTCCGCCGGTGGCGGCAGCCTCCAGTAGCGCTGCTGGCGGCAAGATCCGTCCGCCCCGTACTCCAGCCACGTTCCCGGCATCAGCTTTCGTATCGCTTGGAACGGGCTATAGGGATCCGGCACGTAGTTGAACTGGAAATACAGGCGGAGTGCCTCTGGGTCAAGCTCGAGCGGCACCCCGGCTGCCCGGAGACACTTCAGCTCGCTTGCGAAGTACAGTCCGGACGCCAGGACTGCGTAATACAGCGGTTTCTTCCCAAAACGGTCTCGTGCGAGCAACAGCCTCCGCCGTTTTGCATCCCACAGGGCGAATGCGAACATGCCTCGTAGGCGGCTCACCGCGTCCGCCCCCGCGTCTTCGTACAGGTGGACCAGCGTCTCGGTGTC
>DATIFQ010000260.1:0-5889 GCA_035455185.1 Bryobacteraceae bacterium
CAGGGAGGCCCTATCCTTATGGACAGGTCGCTCGCGACCTGATGGGCCACGCACACTGGATCTGCCAGACCGCCCAACTGGCCATGGTTCAAAGCCGGTTATCTGCTGTTATCGCTCGGCACTGCCAGCGGCCGCCATACGGAAATCGCGGGTGCTCCGCGCTCAAGCTGTCAGTCCCGCCTCACCGAAGGCGACTAGAATGGAAGTGGCCGGCCTGCTGCCGCCCCGAATAATCCGATCTTTTCGGCGTCACCTGGGGGCTGGATTTTTCTAGGCGAACTGAAATCTTTGGCAGGTAGCGTGGAGCCCGCTCCGTTCGCCGATCACAACGCGATCTGGGTCCACGTTAGCCTGTAGTACCGCCTCAGGCGGATCGGCCCTCTCCCGTGCCTCGCCGGACTCTTCACCTGTCCCGCCCGACCACGGCGCTCGGATACACTGAGATCACCGATTACGAACGGAGAGAATTTGCAGACCATGTCCGCTCTCAAGAAGATTCTCCTGCCGGTCGATTACTCCGACCGGTCTTTGATGGCAGCCGAACACGCGAGATTCATCGCAAAGCAGTGCGGTTCTCAGGTGACGGTTCTTCACGTCAAAGAATCGCGGACCGATGAGGACGGCGGACAGGCCGCCCGGCGGGCCGCGGTTACGAATCTCTTCCTCAACGAACTGGACGCCACCTCGGTGGAGCTCCCCGGCGACGCGGCGGAGGTGATCGTGCAGTACGCGCGTGAGCACGGTTACGATCTGATCGTCATGCCGACGCGCGGACACAGCGCTCTGAGGCTGTTTCTGCTGGGTAGTGTGACGGCCAAAGTCCTGCATGACACCGAGACCCCCGTCTGGACTGGCGTGCACAGCGAGCAGGAAGCCCTGGTACCGCTCACCGAAGTGCGCCATGTGGTGTGTGCCGTTGATCTGGGTCCGCAAAGCGATACCGTCCTGCGTTGGGCGGGGGACTTTGCCGCGCGCTTCGGGGCCAGGCTTACGCTCGTTCACGCCAGCGCCCAGCTCGTGCCCGCGTTTGGTGTAGTGCATGACCCGGAGTTTCGAGCGCATCTTGCGGAGTTGATGTCCGCTCAACTGGCCGATCTGCTACGGAAAACCGGCATCGGCGCTGAAGCCAGGCTCGCTTCCGGCGAACCTGCCAAGGCGGTCGTGGAGGCCGCGCGGGAAAGCAAGTCGGATCTGCTCGTGATTGGGCGGACGCCGCCCGGCCTGATGGGGAGACTCCGGGCGACGGCCTACGCCATCATCCGCCAGTCGCCCTGCCCGGTCATCAGCGTCTGATCAGGCGCTCTGAACAGAGAGATGAGAATGCCGTTCAGTCTCTGCCTCGTGCTTGGGCTTACCGCATTTGCTCTGCAATCGGCTGCGCCTCAGGTCAATCCTGGCTTGCCTCCAGACTTTTCTGCAAAGTTTGATCGACTTTTTCTGTCGCAAGAGCCTCTTCGGTACCAAGACAACAGGGGATTCCTGGCATCAATCCAGAAGGCCAAGCTGAGGCCAAAGGAGCGCGGACTTGTCAGAGCCAAACTCAAGGAATTCCTGTCCGCCAAGCCCAAACCAAGACCATATGCGCCGGGCTCAATGTACACAGGCGTGGCGTCCGAGATTGCGTTCTTGAGGTTGCAGGCCCTTCAGGTCTTGGCGGACATCGGAACGAAGGAGGATGCCGCCTTCATTGGTCACCTTCATGCCAGAGCAGACGAACATCCGCTTTTTGATGAGGAAAGCAGGAAAGCAATCAAGAGATTGGAAACCAGATAAAAATCGCTTAGACGGGGCTGCCGGGTGCGGCGCCGTTTTCGGTGTACCCGCGGACTTATCAGGGTCGTTTGATTCCTCAGACGCAGAGGCCAGCTCATCTCTTTGTCCTCCGCATCCACTCGCCCAGCAGCTTCCCGTCGAGTGACCGGCCGGGTTCGTAACGGATCCAGTCTTCTCCCGCCGACACCGTGACCCGCCGGAACCGGGAAGTGAGCTCCTGCGCGTCGGGCGCCTTGTTGTCGAGAGCCTGGCAGAACAACACCCTGCGCGGTGCGATGAGCGTCAGAAGATCGGGGATGTCCGCCATCTTGAGCGCGGATGGAATGACTGCTCCGAAATCGACCGGGAAGTCTCCGGCATTCACGCCTCCGCTGATCTGCGGGTCGTTCCATCCGTTTGGCAGATCCGATGCCTTCGCAAGCCGGCGCGCCCGCATCTGCGAAACCAGGCTGTGAAAGTACCCTGCCGCCGCCACACGCCGGATGCGGTCATCCGTGGCCGCGGCAAGAAGTACCGCGGGAACGTCGCTGCCCAACCCGACTGCCACAATCTCGTCCGAGGCCGTGTCCGTGCGGGATCGCAGATAGTCCACTGCCCTTATGAAGTCGAACGCCCGACGTCCCGCCAGGGGTCGTCCGAACAGAACCTGGTTCGCCGTCAATCGGAAGCTCGTGTTCCAACGCGGCGTTACCCATCCGAGCGTCTCGCCTCTGCCCCGAAGGTCCACCGCGAACACGGCGACGCCCTCGTCGAGCATCGGCTGCACCATGCCGGATTCCGCGACCGCCTTCTTCCCGCGATCGTCCGCGAAGATGACGGTCCTCGCGGGCGTCGCCCGCTTCTCGGGAAGCCAGAGCACACCCGGAATGTATTGGCCGTCCTCGCTGGCGAATGAAACCTTCAGGTACCTTCCTTCCGCATCCGCCGTTGGCCGGGACTGATGCGGGGCGAGGTAATGCGGGAGCCGCTCGGGTGGCTCGCTGAGTTCGCGGACCCATTCCCGCGCCTGGCTCGAAATTTCTAGCGGCAGCTTCTCGATGGCGCTCAGGGCCTGCTTTCGCGCCAGGTCCACCACCGTCGGCGAACGAGGCAGAATGGAGCCTTCCGGATCGCAGAGTAGCCGCGGGTCCCGCTCCGGAAAACTCGCCACGTTGCCTTCCGGAATCGGGTCCGTGCTCTCCCGGCCCAGAAGATATCGGGCCATCCAACCGTACATCGGTTCGCGGAACGGGCGCGAATAATCGTGCGGGTGTCCCGGAAGGGAAACGAATCGCGCACGCTCCGGAACTCCCGCGACCGCGTACACCGCTTCGGCGGCATGTCCCGCCCGCCGGGCGCCACTGATCGGGAAAATGCCGTCGCTTTCCCCCTGAATCATCAGCAGCGCGCGCGGCGCGATGAGGCTCGCGATCTCAAACCATTCCATGCTGCGGAAGATGCCAGGCAGGTGCGTGCACGTGCAGTGCGTGCCCGCGTACTTGAGCCAGTTGTTGAACTCGAATGTGTACCCGGCCACGACAGCCGCGCGGACACGCGGGTCGAGCGCGGCGGTGAACAAGGTGTTCAGGCCCCCGCCCGAGTTGCCGGTCACGCCGATCCGGCCGGCGTCCACGTCAGGCAGGCTCATCAGATAGTCGATGCCGCGCATGCTGTCCCAGACCATCCACCCCGCGATGGTCTCGCCCAGCGGCATAAGCGCGTAGCCCGCCTCGTGGTGGATGTTGCCGGGAACCATGCGCTCACCCTGCCCGATTGCGTCGTAGCTCAGGACAACGAATCCCATCCGCACCAAGCCGATGCAGCGCTCCTGAACCGTTGGCGCCGTTTTGCCCGCGCCGAGGTAGTGGCCGATGGGACTCAGGATGGCAGCCCGCTTTCCCGCCGATGGCGCTTTCGGGCGATAGAGATTCGCCGGAACAGGAAAGCCGGGCCGGCTTTCGAAGATGACGTTTTCGATCGTGTATTCGCCAAGGTCATGCTTAGCCACCACCCGCGCGTTCAGCGGCGTCCGTTCGGGCAGCCTCTCGAGCCCGATCGCCTTTCGAAAGGCCAGCTCCACGTGTGACCGGCGAATCCTCCACGTCTCGGCATCGGCAGGGACTTTCCATCGCAGCACGTATTCGGCGGCGTCGCCCAAAGACTTAACCAGAGCGGGCGAGTTCGGCACGGTGTTTGCGTAATCGAGCAGACGCGAATCCGGCACAACCACCCAGTCCTCCTCCGTTTGCGCAGGCAGCGCGCTCACGGCGCACGCCGCCTCGAGGGAAAGAAACAATGTCGCTATGGATCGATACAAGAAGTGTGATTTCATCTCGCGGTCCCACCGCCTTCCGTCTACGGTAGCACCGTCAATCCCGTCAATCCGCGGTTTTATGCGCAACTGGTAGACACAGGCAGTGACCTGATGTTGGTGGACAGTCTGCGGTGGTATAGTGTCACGTCATCGACGGAAATCAAGTCACAGGCAGGAGAGTCGTGGTGTTGTCTGCGGTTGTCGCTTTCGCACTGGCCGGGGCGGTGTGCTCCCTTGCTCCAACGGTGATTCCGTTCACCGCGTATCCGGGGAGTGAAACGTCGCCGGCGTTTTCTCCCGACGGGATGCGGGTCGCGTTTGTGTGGAACGGGGAGAAAGAGGAAAACTCGGACATCTACGTGAAGAGCGTGGATTCCGCGGCGGTGGTACGGCTTACGAGCGATCGGGCGGAAGACCAGTTTCCGGCGTGGTCGCCTGACGGCAAGTGGATCGGGTTCAGGCGAAGTTCGGACAATCAGAACGCGATCTACGTCATCTCGCCGGGTGGCGGGGCTGAGCGAAAGCTGGCGGATGTCCGTGGCCTGCTGACCGGAATGTCGTGGTCGCCCGACGGAAAGTGGCTGGCCGCAGGCGAACTGGGCTTCGACGATTGGAGCGGCATTGTCCTGATTCCTTTCGACAAGGGCGAGCGGCGCAAGCTCATTTCGAAAGCGGCTCCATCCTACTATGCATCGCCGGCGTTCTCGCCTGACGGACGTTTCCTGGCGTTCGTCACCTGGACGAACAAGCAGGCCGAGGACCTCCATCTGCTCGAATTGAACGGAGACTATTCGGCGAAGGGCGAACCGCGGCGGCTGACGCATCACGGAGGGTTTGTCCGGGGGGTTGCATGGACACCCGACGGGCGGTGGCTGGTTTATTCCCACTCGGTGGACGTTCGTTCGGACGCCTGGTTGTGGCAAGTACCGGTCTTCGGTGGTGGGGAGTCGAAGCGACTGGAACTGGCCGGTGTGCGGGCGACGTGGCCCGCCGTCGCGCACAAGGGGAACCGTCTGGTATACCGCAGCGGCGGGACCGACTTCGACATCTGGAAGCTCGAGGCGGGCGAACCGCCTCGGGAATCCATCTTCGCGAAACGTTGGGACTTCCATCCACGGTTTTCCTGTGACGGCACGAGGCTCGCTTTTTCATCACGCCGTGGAGGTGGCCGGAGCGCCATCTGGGTTTCGAACGCCGATGGATCGAGGCCCGTACAGATCACGAGCGCGTCGGACCGGACACAAGATTTTCCGTGCTGGTCCCCGGACGGCCGCTCGATCGCATTCAACGCAGCGGGCGAAGGCGGTGCTCAGGATATATACGTCGTCGATGTGGCCGGGGGAGAGCCGCGTCAACTGACCCGCCACCCGTCCGGCGACGATCAGCCCAGTTGGTCGCGGGACGGCCGATGGATCTACTTCCATTCGAACCGCGGGGGAAGGGGAGAAGTCATGCGGGTTCCGGCCGCCGGCGGGGAGGCCGTGCAGGTAACGGACAACGGCGGGTACCGGCCGCTCGAATCCAACGATGGCCGGACGTTGTATTACGTCAGGCCCCCGACACGCTCAGCGGCGGTGACGTTGTTTGCCAGGCCGGTTGCCGGCGGGCCGGAGTGGCAAGTGCTGGATTCTGTCCTGGCGTGGGGTTTCTGGGTAGCGGAGCGGGGAATCTACTACTTCCCCCCGGGCGGCGACGATGGCTCCTTGCCTCTGCGGTTCTACGAGTTTGCCTCCGGAGAGAGCCGACCTGTGGCGGTGGTTAGGGGACGGTTTGTCCAGGATCTGACGGTTGCCCCTGATGGGAAGACGGTGCTTTTCACTGCC